>CALMMQ010000004.1 GCA_937868725.1 uncultured Pleomorphomonas sp. | reverse complement strand
ACCATGTGACTGCCGATGTAGCCGGCTCCGCCGGTCACCAATATGGACATTCGCGTCTTCCATCTGTTGTCGGTCGGCGGCCGGGGCGGCCGCTGCGACCGGGATTTGTCGGCTCAGCGATCGAGGTAATGCACCGCCGGCAGTTCGCGCAGCCGTTCAGCCGCCGTCTCGGCGGTGATGTCGCGCTGGGGCGAGCCGAGCATCTCGAAGCCGACCATGAACTTCTTGACCGTGGCCGAACGCAGCAGCGGCGGATAGAAATGGGCGTGCATCTGCCATTCCTCGTGGGCAGCGCCATCGGTCGGCTTCTGATGAAAGCCCATGGAGTAGGGGAAGCTGGTCTCGAACAGGTTGTCGTAACGGATGGTGATGGCCGACAGCGCATCGGCCAGCGACCGCCGCTCGGCCGCGGTCATCTCATCCATGCCGCCGATGCGTCGACGCGGCAGCAGCATGGTCTCGAACGGCCACACCGCCCAGTAGGGCACCAGCACCACGAAGTCGTCGTTCTGGTGGACGATGCGTTCGTTGAGCTTCAGCTCCTTGGCGAGGTAGTCGACGAGCAGCGGCCGCCCCCTGGCCTCGAGATAGGCAAGCTGGCGCTCGCCTTCCTTGGCCGGTTCGTTGGGCATGTGGCGGCTCGACCAGATCTGGCCGTGCGGGTGGGGATTGGAGCAGCCCATGACTTCGCCGCGGTTTTCGAAGATCTGGACGTAACCGATCTCCGGCTGGGCGCCGAGGTCGCGGTACTGTTCCACCCAGGCGTCGACCACCGGCACGATGTCGTCGACGGCCATGCGGGCCAGCGTCAGGTCGTGGCGCGGCGAGAAGCAGACGACGCGGCAGAGGCCGGATTCGCCCTCGGCCACCATCAGGCCATCGTCATCGAGAAAGTCGCCCGGCGCGTCGGGCGTCAGGGCGGCGAAGTCGTTGTCGAAGACGAATGTCGTCTTGTACTCGGGATTGCGCACGCCGTTGATGCGCAGATTGCCGGCGCACAGGTAGCACTTGGGGTCGTGCGCCACCGTGTCGGGGCGGGCGGCCTTTTCCACCTGCCCCTGCCAGGGGCGCTTGGCCCGGTGCGGCGACACCAGGACCCACTCTCCGGTCAGCGGATTGAGGCGGCGGTGCGGGTGATCGGCGAATGCGTTCATGGTGAACCCTCGGTTCTGGCCGGGCCTTAGAGCGCTTTCCGACCTGACTGAATCGTCAGGTCGATAAGAAATCGCTCCAGAGTCAAAGGCTTGAGCAGCTGCTTATCGATCAGGTTGGTGCAACCTGATCGGCGGATGCTCTAGGCGGAGAGGTGCCCGACGCCCTGTTGCGGCGAGCAGGCGAAGATGGTGCTGTCGTGGCCGGTGGCCTTGGCGTAGGCGGCCCTGACCGATGTCATGAAGGCGTCGACGGCGGCCGCCTCGACGAGGCTGACGACGCAACCGCCGAAGCCACCGCCGGTCATGCGGGCGCCGAGCACGCCGGGCTGGGCCTGGGCGATGGCGACGAGCGTATCCACTTCCGGGCAGGTGATGGCGTAGTCGTCACGCATCGACACGTGGCTGTCGTTCATCAGCGCGCCGAAGCTGGCGAGATCGCCCTGCTCTAGAGCATCAGCGGCTTCGACGACGCGCTCGTTCTCGGTGACGACGTGGCGGCAGCGGCGGTAGGTTTCCTCGTCGAGCAGGCCGCGGTTGGCCTCCAGCACGGCCGGGCTGACGTCGCGCAGCGCCTTGATCGGGCCGACGGCTGGGGTGAGGCGGCGCACGCCTGCCTCGCAGGACTGACGGCGCTTGTTGTATTCGCCGGAAGCCAGGGCGTGATGGACCATGGAGTTGGCGACGACGATGCGCACGCGCGGGTCGATGGGCACCGAGCGCTTCTCGAGGCTGCGGCAATCGATCATCAGGGCGTGGTCGTGCTCGCCGTTGCAGGAGATGAACTGGTCCATGATGCCGCAGCGCATGCCGACGTATTCGTTCTCGGCCCGCTGGCAGATCTTGGCGAGCTCCACCGGATCGACGGGCAGGCCGGCGATGGTGAGCAGACCGTAGCCGAACGACACTTCCAGCGCCGCCGACGACGACAGGCCGGAGCCGACCGGTACGCTGGTCGACAGCAGCACATTGGCGCCGGAAAGGCGCTTGCCGGCCCGTTCGAGCATGACGGCGACACCGAAGACGTAGTCGGTCCAGTCCTGGCGCGGCTGGGGGGCGGGATCGTCGAGATCGAACTCGGCGTCGAGGTCGCCGCGCACCGAATGGACGCGCAGCTTGCGGTCGGCACGCGGCGCCAGCGCCGCCCGGGTCTCGAACTCCAGCGCCGCCGGCATGACGAAGCCGTCGTTGTAGTCGGTGTGTTCGCCGATCAGATTGACGCGGCCCGGTGCCCGGACGATCAGCGGCTTGCCGCCGAACAGCGCCGCGAAGCCGGCTTCTAGCTCACTCTTGCTGAACATGTGGTCCTCGTAAGGTGGTCGCCGCCAGGCCGATCCACATCAGCCGGTTCGGCAAATGGTAAGACTGCGGGCAAGGGCGGCTCGTCGCGGCCCGTCGGGCAGCCGATGCGATGTTGGCTGCTGTCTATCAGTCATAATATTACCAGTCAATGACTACTAACGACGACCTTGACCGCAACGCCCATTGTCTTATGTGCTTCAACATGGGTTTATGCCGCCTCTTCATGGCTTTGCCATCCGCTACCATCGGTGGGAGGATCGGGGCCGGCTGATGTCCGGTGGCACGACGAACGGCGAGCGCAGCCGACAATGAAGGCGAGGGCGAAGTGAAAAAGGGCGAAGACAAGCGGCCGACCATGACGGATGTCGCCAGGATCGCCGGCGTGTCGCAATCGTCGGTGTCGCTGGTGCTCAACGACATGCCCGGTTCGCGCATTTCCAGCGACACGCGCACCCGCGTGCTCGACGCGGCCAAGAGCATCGGCTACGCCCTGCCCAGCGTGCGCAACGAGGCGGCGCGCAGCCCGATGCCGAGCCGCGACAAGATCGCCTTCGTCGTCGATGAAATCTCCACCAGCCCGCATCCGGTGGTCAGCTTCGACGGCGTGCGCGACCATGCCTTCGAGCAGGGGCTGATCGCCGCCGCCTACACCACGCGCTCCAATCCGACGCTGGAAGATCAGGTGATGCGGTCGATCCTCAGCGATTCGAGCGTCGTCGGCGTCATTTACGCCACCATCTTCACCCGCCGTGTCACGCTGCCAGAAGCACTGCGCGACCTGCCGGTGGTGCTGCTCAACTGCTATACCGATCCGCGCCAGCACATGTCGGTCGTCCCCGGCGAAGTGGCCGGCGGTTTCACCGCCACCGCCCATCTGACGGCCATGGGGCACCGCCGCATCGGCTTCATCAACGGCGAGCCGTGGATGGACGCGGCCATCGACCGCCTCAAGGGCTACAAGCAGGCGCTGGCCACCGCCGACATCGCCTTCGATCCGGCGCTGGTGCGGTCTGGCGACTGGCTGCCACGGCGCGGCTACGACGCCTGTCTGGAACTCCTGGCGCTGCCCGACCGGCCGACCGCCATCTTCTGTGGCAACGATCTGATGGCCATGGGCGCCATCGAGGCGGCTTTCGAGCGCGGCCTGCGCGTCCCCGAGGATCTGTCGATCATGGGCTACGACGATCAGGAGCTTGCCCGCTACACCATTCCGCCGCTCACCACCGTGCTGCTGCCCAATTACGAGATGGGCCAGAAGGCGGCCGAGCTCCTGGTCGACAGCGCCATCCACGGCAAGAAGCTGCGGCCGATGGTGATGAAGATCGACGGCCCGCTGGTGTTGCGGTCGTCGGTGGCGAGCCGGACGACCGGCTGAGACGCGATCTTCTGTTCCGATCTTCCGTTCGGCGGGGCCGCTGGCCCGCGCCGCTCGCAGGCGATTCGGTTCTTTTCTTTGGTTTTTTAAAACTAAATAAACCGGGTGGTCTTTCGTATTGCCCCGGCTGGATCGGACGTGTGAACTTGGCGTGTTGGCGCGAAGCGAGGAGATGACTTCGCATCTACGCAATTGCTTCTGCGAGAAACGCCGGGTTTGCCTGTCAGCCGCAGGCGGTAACGCCGATCCGCGATGGCGGATGCGGGCCTGGTTCAAAAGGGAGAAAGATCATGGTCCACCGCATGGTATTGAATGAGACGTCCTATTTCGGCCCCGGCGCCCGCGCCGAACTGGTCGGGGAAGCCAAGCGTCGCGGCTTCAAGAAGGCCCTGGTGGTCACCGATGCCGTGCTGGTCAAGGTCGGCACCGTTGCCAAGGTGACCGAACTGCTGGACGCCGCCGGTCTCGCCTACGAACTTTTCGACAAGGTGATGCCGAACCCGACCATTGAAGTGGTCAAGGAGGGCGTTGCCGCCTTTGCCGCCGCCAAGGCCGACTACCTGATCGCCATCGGCGGCGGCTCGCCGCAGGACACCTCGAAGGCCATCGGCATCATCACCAACAATCCCGAGTTTGCCGACGTACGCAGCCTCGAAGGCGTGGCGCCGACCAAGAAGGCCTCGGTGCCGATCATCGCCCTGGCCACCACCGCCGGCACGGCGGCCGAGGTGACCATCAACTACGTCATCACCGACGTGCAGAACCGGCGCAAGTTCGTCTGCGTCGACCCGCATGACATTCCGGTCATCGCCATCATCGACAGCGAGCTCATGGCCTCGATGCCGGTGTCGCTCAAGGCGGCTACCGGCATGGACGCGCTGACCCACGCCATCGAAGGCTTCATCACCAAGGGCGCCTGGGAGCTGACCGACGCCATCCACCTGACGGCCATCGAGATCATCGGCCGGTCGCTGCGCGCTTCCTGCAAGGGCGATCCCAAGGGCGTCGAGGACATGGCGCTCGGTCAGTATGTCGCCGGCATGGGCTTTTCCAACGTCGGTCTCGGCCTCGTCCACTCCATGGCCCATCCGCTTGGCGCCTTCTACAACACGCCGCATGGCGTCGCCAACGCCGTGCTGCTGCCGACGGTGATGGCCTATAACGCCGACTTCACCGGCGACAAGTTCCGCGCCATCGCCAAGGCGCTGGGCGTCAAGGGTACCGAGGCGCTGTCGATCGCCGACGCCCGCAAGGCGGCTGTGGCCGCCGTGCAGCAGCTGTCGACCGATGTCGGCATTCCCGCCAAGCTCAGCGAAGTGGGCGTCAAGGCCGAGGACATTCCGGCGCTGGCCAAGGCGGCGCTGGCCGACGTCTGCACCGGCGGCAATCCGCGCGACACCAACGTCGCCGAGATCGAGACGCTCTACCGCTCGATCCTCTGATCGGCGGCGGGCTGCGAAAATCAGGCGGGGCGGGCCGAAAGGCTCGCCCCGTTGTCTTGGGTGGACAGATCAGCGCGGCGCCGGTCCGGTCGACTGGCGCAACACCAGCGACACCTCCAGCTTGACGCGCGATTGCGTCAGTTCGCCATAGCCGAGGCGGGCGAACAGCAGTTCGGCCGCCACCGTCCCCTGTCGCACGCCGTCGGACTTGATGGTGGTGAGGGCAGGGGTCAGCCAGCGGGCGAAGTGCAGGTCGTCGAAGCCGACCACCGACAGGCTTTCGGGGACGCGTCGCCCGAGTTCGGCGGCGGCCGACAGCACGCCGATGGCAATGGTGTCGTTGCCGGCGAAGATGGCGGTGAGATCGGGGCGCCGGCGCAGCAGCTCCAGCGTGGCGCGATAGCCGCTCTCGACGCTGAACTCGCCGTCGGCGATGGCGTCTTCGTCGAGCGGCAGGCCGTGGCGCATCAGCGCCGTCTTGAGGGCGCCGATGCGGACGGTGGTGGCACCGAAGCGGCGGGGCGCGAAGGTCACCGTGCCGACGCGGCTGTGACCGAGGCCGACGAGATGGTCGACGGCCGCTTCCAGCGCCTCGCGCGGCGGCGCATAGACCGCCACTTCCTTGCGATGGCCGACCGAGCCGACCAGCACGATGGGAAAGTTGCGTTCGATCAGCGATATGAGGGCTTCATCGCGGGCCCGCGGATTGAGGACGATCAGCCCGTCAATGCGGCGCGACTTGACGAGATTGTCGTAGGTGCCCTGCTGACCGTCGGTGTTCAGGCCTTCAACGAGCACGTGGAAGCCCATCTTGCTGTTGGCCGTCTCGATGCCGAACAGCACCTGCGGGATATAGGCGTCGTGGATGAGGATCGACGGATCGGAGATCACCAGACCGATGGTCTCGCTGATGCCGCTGACCAGCATGCGCGCCGCCGAGTTGGGCTTGTAGCCGAGCTCCTCGGCGGCGTGGAAGACACGTTCGCGCGTTTCGGGGGAAAAGGTCACCTTCTCCGAGTGGTTAAGGACAAGGGAAACCGTTGCCCTGGAGACGCCGGCCAGGCGAGCGACATCGTGACTGGTAACGCGCGGCGTACCCACCTGGTATCCTTCCGATCGGGGCAATGGCGACCGGGCGAAGAGCCGGATACCGTTGCGATCCTGTTCATCTGCGAAGTGACACGATTCAACGCCGCTTGTCGATATGGTCATCCGCACGGACTGCTTGACAAGGGGGCAAAACTGTAGTCATCTTCAAACTAACACGTGTCAGTGCGGTAGGGGATGGTAGCTAACACGTGTTATCACAAAGTCTATGTCCGAGTTGGACTCGCCGCCACCGGCGGCCGTCGTGGGGGAGCTTCATGCCGGGATCGTCCAGAACCGTTTCGAGGGCCGAGCGGCGGCGCAAGGAAGCCATCATGGGGTTCCTGTTCGTCGCGCCGGCTTTTGTCGGCTTTCTCGTCTTCTATCTCTACCCGACGCTGCGCGCGGTCGAGATCAGTCTGACCGACTGGAACCTGCTGCGGGCACCGAAGTTCATCGGGCTGGCCAACTATGCGCGCCTGCTGGGCGACGCCACCTTCTGGCATTCGGCCTGGGTGACGCTCACCTATGTGCTCTACAACATTCCCATCCAGACCGTGCTCGGTCTGCTTCTCGCCGTGCTGTCGGACCGGCTGGCCCGGTCGGTGGCGCTCAGAGCCGTGATCATCGCGCCGTATCTCATTTCCAACGTCGTGGCGGCGCTGATCTGGATGCTGATGCTCGATCCCATCCTCGGTCTGACCAACGCCTTTCTCGATACCATCGGCATCGCCCGGCAGTCGTTCCTGGCCTCGCCCGATCAGGCGATGATCTCGGTGGCCGCCATCTCGACCTGGCGCCACACCGGCCTGACGGCGCTGCTGTTCTACGCCGGTCTGCAGGCCATTCCCCGCCATCTCTACGAGGCGGCCAAACTCGAAGGGGCGAGCGAGTGGGTGATGTTCCGTCGCATCACCTTGCCGCTCCTGCGCCCGGTGCTGGCCTTCGTGCTGGTCACCAGCCTGATCGGTTCGTTCCAGGTGTTCGACGTCATCGCCGTCGCCACCGCTGGCGGACCGGCCGACTCGACGCGCGTGATCCTCTGGTACATCTACGAAAACGCCTTCCAGTTCCACAAGATGGGTTACGCCTCGGCGTTGTCGGTGGTGCTGTTCGTAGTCCTGATCCTGATCACGCTTCTCCAGATGCGGCTGCTCAAGGCCGATCAGTCGGACCTGGATTGAGGACCAGACCCATGCGCAAGTTCACCCCGCAATCGGCCCTCGGCTATATCGTTCTCGCCGTGTTCGTCGTGCTGTCGCTGCTGCCGCTGTGGATGGCGATCAAGATCGGCATGTCCTATCCCGACGACGTGTTCACCAACGCCGAACGTCTGTCGACCAACGCCTTCACCATCGGCAACTTCCTGCGCGTCATGGGGTTGCCGTCGGATATCGTGCTGACGGCCTACCGCGCGTCGCCGATCGACTTCATGCTGTCGCTGCGCAACAGCCTCATCTACACGGCGCTGACCGTCACCGGGCAGATCTTCTTCTCGGCCCTGGCCGGCTATGCCTTTGCCCGCATGGAGTTTCCCGGCCGCAAGGTGGTGTTTTTCGCCTTCCTCGCCGCCACCATGATCCCCGGCATCGTGCTGTTCATTCCCAACTTCATCCTGATCAAGGAACTCGGCCTGCTCAACACGTTCGCCGGCATGGTCGCCCCTTCAGTCCTGATGACGCCGTTCGCCGTGTTTTTCATGCGCCAGTTCTTCATGTCGGCGCCCAAGGAGCTCGATGAGGCGGCCAAGCTCGAGGGGGCCTCGCCGTTCCAGATCTTCTGGCGCGTCGCCCTGCCGATCCAGAAGGGGCCGATCGCCACCCTGGCCATCCTGCTGTCGATCAATTCCTGGAACGAGTTTTTCTGGCCGTTCCTGGTCGGGCGCGACGAGAGCGTGCGCGTCATGGCCGTCGCGCTATCCGATTTCATGAGCCAGACCGGCAAGGGCACGCCCGACTGGACCGGACTCATGGCCGCCATCACGCTGTCGATCATCCCGGTCATCATCATGCTGATCGTGTTCGGGCGGCAGATCGTGGAATCCCTGCAAACGAGCGGGATGAAATAAGCAGAAGTCTAATGACCCGGTGATTGGAGGAAATCATTCATGAAGACTTACATTCTTGCTGGCCTGATCGCTAGCACGGCCCTCACTTGCGGCGCTTCCATGGCCTCGGCTGGCGATGTGACGCTGAACTACTGGATGTGGGATGCCAATCAGGCGCCTGTCTATCAGCAGTGCGCCGCCAAGTTCGAAGCGGCCAACCCTGGCATCAAGATCAAGATCACCCAGGATAGCTGGGACAATTACTGGACGACGCTGACCACCGGCTTCGTCTCCGGCAACGCCCCCGACGTGTTCGTCAACCACCTGAGCCGCTTCCCCGAGTTCCTGGAGAACGGCGTGATGGAAGACATCACCGACCGCATCGCCAAGGACAAGGTCGACATGAAGGCCTACCTGTCGGGCCTGGCCGAGAGCTGGGCCAAGGATGACCATCAGTGGGGCCTGCCCAAGGACTGGGACACCATCGCCATCGTCTACAACAAGGACATGCTGGCCGCCGCCGGTCTCAAGGACAGCGACCTTGCCAACCTCGACTGGAACGCCAAGGACGGTGGTTCGTTCGAGAAGGTTGTCGCCCATATGACGGTCGACCAGAACGGCAAGCGCGGCGACGAGCCGGGCTTCGACAAGTCCAAGGTGGCGGTCTACGGCTGGGTCAGCAATCCGGCCGACGGCTACGGCCAGAACCAGTGGAGCTTCTTCGCCGCCTCGAACGGCTTCAAGGCCATCGACAAGCCGTGGGGCAGCAAGTACGCCTACGACAGCCCGGCGCTGGTCGACACGCTGACCTGGCTGCGCGATCTCGGCATCAAGAAGGGCTTTACCATCAGCCAGGAGAACATCGGCAGCCTTAACGCTTCGGCCATCTTCTCGGCCGGCAAGGCGGCCATGGTGCCCGATGGCTCGTGGATGATCTCGACCTACCGCGACACCAGCAAGTTCGGCTTCGGTTTCGCGCCGCTGCCGAAGGGTCCGGAAGGCCGCAAGTCGATGTTCAACGGTCTCGCCGACAGCATCTGGTCGGGTTCCAAGCACAAGGATGAGGCCTGGAAGTGGGTCAAGTACGTCGGTTCGTCCGAGTGCCAGACCATCGTCGGTGAAGCCGGCGTCGTCTTCCCGGCCCGTCCGGAAGGGGACAAGGCGGCTGAGGCGGCGCACAAGGCCAAGGGCCTCGACGTCTCGGCTTTCACGCTGCTGGCCACGCCGGAATCGACCTTCCCGTTCCCGATCTCGGACCACGCTTCGGAGATCTCGACCATCCTCAAGTCGGCGGTGCAGAACGTGCTGCTTAACAAGGGCGAACCGGCCAAGATTCTCAAGGACGCCAACGCCCAGGTCAACGGCATGTTCTGACGCCTGCCGGCGTTCAAGACAGCCTCACGCGACCGGCTGCCGCTCTCCTCCGTGAGCGGCAGCTCCGCCGGCGGCCTTATCGTCCTCCCCCAAGAGGTCGCCGGCCGAATTTTCCTTCCCGCCTCCAGGACTTCACGACATGCCCAACCCCAAGATCACGTTTGTCGGCGCCGGTTCGACGGTGTTCATGAAGAATATCATCGGCGACATCCTGCATCGCCCGGCGCTGAAGGGCGCCACCATCGCGCTGATGGACATCAACGAGAAACGGCTTGCCGAAAGTCAAGCGGTCGTGCATCGGCTGATCTCGCTCTTGGGCGCCTCGGCCAAGGTTGAGACCTATACCGACCGGCGCGCCGCCCTCGACAAGGCCGATTTCGTCATCGTCGCTTTCCAAATCGGCGGCTATGAGCCGTGCACGGTCACCGATTTCGAAGTGCCCAAGAAGTACAACCTGCGCCAGACCATCGCCGACACGCTTGGCGTCGGCGGCATCATGCGCGGCCTTCGCACCGTGCCGCATCTCTGGGCCATCTGCGCCGACATGATGGAGGTCTGCCCCGACGCCATCCTGCTGCAGTACGTCAATCCCATGGCCATCAACACCTGGGCGATCTCGGCCAAGTTCCCCAAGATCCGCCAGGTGGGCCTCTGCCATTCGGTGCAACACACGGCCGCCGAACTGGCGCGCGATCTGGACATCCCGGTGTCGGAACTGCGCTACCGCGCCGCCGGCATCAATCACATGGCCTTCTATCTCAAGTTCGAGCGGCGGCTGGCCGACGGCAGCTACGAGAATCTCTACCCGGCGCTGCTCGAAGGCTACCGCGACGGGCGTTATCCCAAGCCGTCGAGCTGGAACCCGCGTTGCCCCAACAAGGTGCGCTACGAGATGTTCAAGCGGCTCGGCTACTTCGTGACCGAGAGCTCGGAACACTTCGCCGAGTACACGCCGTGGTTCATCAAGGAGGGGCGCCAGGACATCATCGACAAGTTCGGCATCCCGCTCGACGAGTACCCCAAGCGTTGCGTCGAGCAGATCGCCCGCTGGGAGCATGATCTCGCCGACCTCAAGAATGCCAAGCCGGAAGACGTGGCCGAAAGCCACGAGTACGCCTCCCAGATCGTCAACTCGGTGTGGACGGGCGAGCCTTCGGTGATCTACGGCAACGTGCGCAACAACGGCTGCATCACCTCGCTGCCGGCCGACTGCGCCGCCGAAGTGCCGTGCCTGGTCGATGCGTCGGGCATCCAGCCGACCTACATCGGCGATTTGCCGCGCCCGTTGACGGCCCTGATCCGGACCAACATCAACGTGCAGGAACTGACGGTCGAGGCGCTGCTGCGCGAGGACCCGCAGTACATCTACCACGCCGCCATGCTCGATCCGCACACCGGCGCCGAGCTCGATCTCGACCAGATCTGGTCGCTGGTCGACGATCTGCGCCGCGCCCACGGCAGCTGGCTGCCCAAGTGGGCCCAGCTCGCCTGAGCCAGGGCAACATCAGACGGCGGACGGGAGCCAATCCCGCCCGCCGCCTGCTTGTCAGTTGCCTCTCCCAGCGGCCGCGGGCGGCGAGGGGGGCGCCAAAGGGGCCGTATAAGTCGAAGGGTCGAGGCAATGTCCTTCCTCAAGATCGAGAATGTCATCAAGCAATTTGGCGCCCTGCAGGTCATCAAGGGCGTGTCCATCGAAGCGAAGAAGGGCGAATTCATCGTCTTTGTCGGCCCTTCAGGCTGCGGCAAGTCGACGCTGCTGCGCATGATCGCCGGCCTTGAGGAAACGACCTCCGGCGTCATTGCCATCGACGGCGAAGACCTGACTCACGCCGACCCGGCCCAGCGCCATGTCGCCATGGTGTTCCAGAGCTACGCGCTGTTCCCGCACATGTCGGTGTACGACAACATTGCCTTCGGCATGCAGATCAACAAGGTGGCCAAGCCAGAGATCAAGGCGCGCGTCGAGGAGGCGGCCCGCATCCTGCAGATCGAGCCGCTGCTGCAGCGCAAGCCACGCCAGCTGTCGGGTGGTCAGCGCCAGCGCGCCGCCATCGGCCGCGCCATCGTTCGCAAGCCGAAGATTTTCCTGTTCGACGAACCGCTGTCCAATCTCGACGCCGAACTCAGGACGCAGATGCGGGTGGAGATCGCCAAGCTGCACCAGGAGATCGGGGCGACGATGATCTACGTCACCCACGACCAGATCGAGGCCATGACGCTGGCCGACCGCATCGTCGTGCTGCGCGGTGGTCTGGTCGAACAGGTCGGTTCCCCGTCCGAACTCTACGATCATCCGGGCAATCTGTTTGTCGCCGGCTTCATCGGCAGTCCGCGCATGACCTTCCTGCCGGCCCGCGTCACGCAGGCCAGCGACGGCGGCATCAGCGTCAACTGCGCCAACTTCGCCAATCCGGAGACGGTGATCGACGGTCCGTTCGCCCGCCTGCCGCGCCCCGGTGACGAGGTGACGCTGGGCTTGCGCCCGGAGACGCTGCGCATCAACCCCGAGCAGCCGATGCTGCGCGTCAAGGTCGACATCACCGAGAACCTCGGTGGCTCGACGCTGATCCACGCCCGCACCGAGGACGGCCACCCGTTGGTCATGTCGTCAGCCGACCGGCTGGCCATCGGTTCGGGCGACACGCTGCCGCTGTCGTTTTCGGCCGTGCCGCACGTCTTCGACAAGGACGGCAACAACGTCCGCTGACCGGTGTTGCGGCGACGGTTCGTCAGGACAGCCTAGCCCCCGGAAACGACACAAGGCCCCGAAAGGGGCCTTGTGCATTGGTGGAGATGTCGCTGTCCGTCGATCAGGCTTCGGCAACCGGCTTCTTGAGGAAGCCCAGCAGCACGCCGGTGATCACCGTGCCGACCACGAGCGCGATCAGGTAGCCGAACAGGTTGGTGACGGCGTTGGGGATCGGCAGCACGAAGATACCGCCATGGGGCACGCGCTGTTCGCAGCCAAGCGCCATGGAGATCATGCCGGCGACAGCCGAACCGGCCATCAGCGAGGGGATGACACGCAGCGGGTCCTTGGCAGCGAACGGGATGGCGCCTTCGGTGATGAAGGAGATGCCGAGCACGGCAGCGGCATTGCCGGCCTCGCGTTCATCGGCCGAGAACCGGTCGCGGAACATCTTGGTGGCAAGGGCGACGCCGAGCGGCGGCGTCATACCGGCGATCATGGCGGCGGCCATCGGAGCGTAGATTTCGCTGGCCAGCAGGCCGGTGGCGAAGGTGTAGGCCGCCTTGTTGACCGGGCCGCCCATGTCGAAGGCCATCATCAGGCCGATGATCGCGCCGAGCAGGATGGCGTTGGCGCCCTGCATGTTCTTGAGGAAGGCGGTCAGCGCGGCGAGGGCCGTGGCGACCGGCTGGCCGATGACGTAGATCATCAGCAGGCCGACGATGGTCGTGCCGAGCAGCGGCAGGATCAGGACGGGCTTCAGGCCTTCGAGGTTCTTGTGCAGCTTGATGTGCTGGTTGAGGAACAGCACGATGTAGCCGGCGAGGAAGCCGGCGACGATGCCGCCCAGGAAGCCGGCGCCGATGGCACCGGAGATCATGCCACCAACGGCACCCGGGGTGATGCCCGGACGGTCGGCGATCGAGTAGGCGATGAAGCCGGCCAGGATGGGAACCATCAGGGCGAAGGCGTTCTTGGCACCGATCAGGAACAGCGCCTGGCCGAGCGTGCCGGCATGGGCGTCGTCGTAGACGTAGATGCCACCGAGAGCGAAGGCGAGGGCGATGAGGATACCGCCGGCCACGACGAACGGCAGCATGTAGCTGACGCCGGTCATCAGGTGCTTGTAGGGGCCGGTGCGGTTGGCCGAACGGGCGGCCTTCTCGGCGGCGACCGTGTCGGCGAGGTCGCGCTTGGCGGCCGAACCGTAGACGGTGGCCTCGGCGAGCGCCTTGGCGACCAGACCCTTGCCGTCGCCGATGGCGGGCTTGGTGCCGCTCAGGAAGACGCGCTTGCCGGTGAAGCGGCTGAGGTCGACATTGGTGTCGGCGGCGATGATGACCACGTCGGCGGCGGCGATTTCCTCGGCCGTCAGCGTGTTCTGCGAGCCGACCGAGCCCTGGGTCTCGATCTTGACGTCATAGCCGAGCGCCTTGGCGCCCTGCTCAACGCCTTCGGCGGCCATGAAAGTGTGGGCGATGCCGGTCGGGCACGAGGTGATGCCGACGATCTTCTTCTTGGCGGCGGGGGCCGCCAGGCTGCGCAGCGCGCCGGCGGCGTCGGCCAGCACGGCGTCGAGCGAGGTCTTGGCGCTGGCCTTGCCGGCAAAGCGGCCATCGTCGGCGGCGTCTTCGACGAACAGCACGCCGGTCGCGTCGGCGATGCTGGCCGGCGTCAGGGCACCCTGAACGGCGGCGCCGATCTTGGTTTCAACATCAATGGAAAGACCGAGGCCGGCGGCGGCCTTGCGCAAGGCTTCGCTGGCGAGGACGGCCTGCGTGGTCCTCTCCTGGGTCGCAATTACTGCCAAAAGCTTTGTCATCTCACTCCTCCTGAGGCGAGAGTTGCCCCTCGTTCCAACAGGCGCCATCGGCGCCGGTGTGACGGGACGGACCGATCCTGCGTTCGGCCGTCGTTTCCAGACGTCGGCGGGTAAACCCTGGCGACGTCCCGCTTCAGGCCACGGGCACGATCGTGGCCTCGGCTTCCCTTTGACGGACGATCGCCAGCGACGGCAGATGCGGTCCGATCTGTTCCAGTTTGGCGGCGGCGAAGGCCACGGCGCGACGCGCCAGGGCCGCCAGTTCGAGGTCGTCGGCCAGAGCGCTGACAATGCCGGCTACCATGGAGTCACCGGCCCCGACGGTGCTGATGGCCTTGACCGGCGGCAGCTTGGCGTGCAGCGCCTCGTTGGCCCGCACGAACAGCGCGCCGTCGGCTCCCATGGAGATGACGACGAGTTCGAGACCGCGACCGATGAGCTGACGGGCGGCGGCAATGAGCTCGGCGATGGTTTCGAGCGGCCGCCCGGCCCAGGCTTCGAGCTCGTGACGGTTCGGCTTGACGACGTGCGGCAGGGCATCGGCCGCCGCCGCCAGCGCCGCGTCGAGCGGGGCGCCGGAGGTGTCGAGGACGACGCGGGCGCCAAGCGTCCGCAGCGGCGCGGCGAGGCGCGGATAGATGTCGTCGGGCACGCCGGCCGGCAGCGAACCGGCCATCACCACCACCGAACCGGCGACGACGTGGTCGACCAGCGCCGCCTGGATATCGACGAGGCTACGCTCGTCGAGTACCAGACCGGGCAGGTTGATGTCGGTCGTCTCGCCGGTGGCGCTGTCGGCGATCTTGATGTTGGTGCGCGTGTCGCCGGCAACGCGGACGAAGCGGTCCTCGATACCCTTGGTGGCGAAAAACTGGGTGAAGACCTCGGCGTTGCCGCGACCGATGGCACCGGTGGCGATCACCGGGCAGCCCCAGTCGGCCAGACAACCGGCGACGTTGACGCCCTTGCCGCCGGCGTTGGCGGTGGCCGCCTTGGCGCGGTGGACGTTGCCAGCCACGAAGCCGCTTACCTCGACGGTGAGGTCGATGGCCGGATTGAGGGTCAGGGTGACGACGGCGTGGTTCACGACTTGCCTCCATCGAGGGCGCGGACGTCGTCGGCGGTTTCGGCGGCCAGCACCTTGGCGGCCAGCGCCTGGAGATCGGCGAAGCTGGAGGCGCGGATGCGGGCCTTGACGGCCGGCACGTCGCGCGGCGTCATCGACAGTTCCTTGACGCCAAGACCGGTCAGCACGGCGGCGCCGAACGGGTCGCCGGCGATGCCGCCACAGACGCCGACCCAGCGGTTGTGCTTGGCGGCGCCCTCGACGGTGCGGGCGATCAGGCGCAGCACGGCCGGGTGCAGGCTGTCGGCTTCGGCGGCGAGGTCGGGGTGCTGCCGGTCGATGGCCAGGGCGTACTGCGTCAGGTCGTTGGTGCCGATCGAGAAGAAGTCGACGTGGGCGGCGAAGACGTCGGCCATCATGGCGGCCGAGGGCACCTCGACCATGATGCCGAGCGGCACGGCCGGGGCGTCGAGTTCGGCGCGGATGCGGTCGGCGGTGGCGCGCAGCGCCTTCACTTCGGCGAGCGAGGTGATCATCGGGAACATGATCGACAGCCGACCACCGCGCTTGGCGGCGCGGTAGAGCGCGCGCAGCTGCGGCTCAAGCAGGTCGGGCCGGCGCAGCAGCAGGCGGGCGCCGCGCACGCCGA
Source organism: uncultured Pleomorphomonas sp. (assembly GCA_937868725.1). Classification (GTDB taxonomy): domain Bacteria; phylum Pseudomonadota; class Alphaproteobacteria; order Rhizobiales; family Pleomorphomonadaceae; genus Pleomorphomonas. Next base: position 60,499 of record CALMMQ010000004.1, on the reverse strand, counting down.
GGAACGGGTTCTCCTCGTGCGGCAGGGCGAGGTGGGCCACCTGCTTGTCGCCACCGATGTCGAGGGCGCGGACGATCAGCGGCCGGCCGTCGAGAGCGTCGAGCATGCCGCAGTATTCGGCGAACTGCTCGTCTTCGGTCGGCGTGGCGCCGCGTTCGAGGAACAGGAACTCGGTGCGCATCAGGCCGACGCCTTCGGCGCCCTGACCGACGGCGAGCTCCACCTGATCGGGACGGTTGACGTTGGCGCCGATCTCGACGCGATGGCCGTCGGCGGTGGTGGCGGGCAGGGCGCGCTTGGCCTCCTCCTCAGCCCGGCGCTTGGCCTGGGTGGCGAGCCAGGCTTCGGCCGAGGCGATCTGGTCGGCGGCCGGATCGACGTAGACGCGGCCGCTCTGGCCGTCGACGATGACGCGGGTGCCCTTGACGAGGTCGAGCAGGGCGTTGCCGCCGGCCACCACGGCCGGCAGGCCGAGGGTGCGGGCCAGGATGGCGGTGTGCGAGGTCGGACCGCCCTGGGCGGTGGCGAGTGCCAGAATGCGCGACTTGTCGAGGCTGGCGGTGTCGGACGGCGACAGATCGGCGGCGACCAGAATGCACGGCTCGGCCGGCAGGTCGGACAACGAGCCGAGGGCGAGCGTCGGGGCGAGGCGTGTCAGCACGCGGCGACCGACGTCGCGCAGGTCGGCGGCGCGGGCGGCCAGCACGGGATTGCCCAGCTCGGACAGCTTGTCGGCGGTCCGCTCGGTGGCTTCGAACCAGGCCCACGCCGGGCCGTGGCCTTCGACCATCAGCTGGCAGGCGAGCGTGATGAGGTCGGTGTCGGCGAGGAACTCCGACTGCGCCTGGAAGATGGCGGCCTCGGAGGCGCCGAGCCGGCGGGCGGTATCGTCGGCAAGAGCGGTCAGCTGCTGGCGCGTCTCGGCGACGGCTGCCTGCAGGCGGTTACCACCTTCGATGAGGCCGATCGGTTCGTCGGGGACGTCGATGCGGGCGGTACGCAGCACGTGGACCGGGCCGATGGCGAGGCCAGGGCTGGCGGCGATGCCGGGGATGGTGGCGAGCTGGCCGGGCGGCGTCCAGCCGTTGCCGGGGATGATGGCGCGGGCCGCCGCCTTGGCGGCGTCGGCCTTCTCCTGGGCAGTGAGCGACTGGATGGTCGACTTCAGCTGGGCGAGGCCTTTGGCGGCGTCCGGGCCTTCGGCCGACACCGTCACGACATCGCCGGAGCGCAGACCGAGCTGCAGCAGCGACACGAGGTTCTTGGGATCGGCGACAGTGTTGCGGCAGCGCACCTGCAGGCGGGCGGTGGAACGGCGCGAGGCATCGACCCACTGGGCGGCCGGGCGGGCGTGCAGGCCGTTGGGATAGTCGACCGTCCACTCGAAGCTCTCGGCGAGGTCGGCGACCGGCGTTTCGTCGACGGTCTCGGGCACTTCGTCGACCAGCGCGACGACGATGGCGCGGGCGTTGTCGACGGTGAACAGCTCGGCGAGCTTGGCATCGTCCTGCAGCAGGCGCGTCAGGCGGCGCAGGATGGTGATGTGGGCATCGGACTGGGCGGCGATGGCGACGACGAACTTGGTGATCTGGCCGGGGTTCCATTCGACGCCGTCGGGCACCTGCAGGATGGCAAGGCCGTTCTGGCGGATCATCGCCCTGTCTTCAATCATGCCGTGCGGAATGGCGACGCCATGGCCGAGGAACGTCTCGGCAACCGTCTCGCGACGCAGCATGCTGTCAGCGTAGGCGGGTTCGATGTAGCCGGCGGCGATCAGCATCTGGCAGGCTTCACGGATGGCGGCGGTTTTGTCGGTCGGACGAGCGGCGATACGGACGAGCTCGGGCGACAGCAGGGGTCTCACGGCAGCGGACATCTAGAGCCTCTCCTCCCTGGTATTCTCGGTGATATGATGAAAACTATTACAGCCCGAAAAGCTGGCTATCACAGGCCGTATTGCCTTGAATGCAGCAGAATTGCGTATTATGCAATGTTTTATGAACGTGAATTGTGAATTCGTTTGAGAAAACGATTTCATAATCCAATCGAATTAAGCCAAAGGGATGAACGGCACGCGAACGCGCTATTCTAAGGTCGCGTTGACGGGCCTTTCGGAGTGTAGGCGAACGGCTTTGGCGCCCGGCCCGTAGATCAGGTTCGGGCGAAGGCGCTGGCGCCGATCGCGTCTCTGGGTTGGCTGGGATTCGCGCTGGCCGTGCGTGACGGCGGCTGCACGGCAAGTATGGGCGACGGTCTTCTGCTGCTCGCTCATGCTGGCGGCGCCGGTCGGGCTGGCGATCGCCGTCAATCGATCGGCGTGTTGCGGTCGGGTGTGGGTTGGCCGGACATAAAGTGTCGAAACGCGGTGACATGACGTCTCGAAAGTTGCTAGATAGCGCTACTCCTCATGCCTTTTATGTCGGCAGAGCCGACGTGTCGGTTGCAGTGCCAAGGGCGGATTTGTATATTGTCTGATCAAAAAACTGGAGGATTGCACATGCGGAAGTCTCTTGTCCTGTCACTGGCCGGTCTGGCGCTGTCAGTCGTCGCTCAGCCTAGCTGGGCTGCCGACGATCTGACCATCACCGTCGTCGGGCCGATGACGGGGCCGGTTGCCACGGTCGGCGAACAGCAGAAGCGCGGCGCCGAAGCGGCTGCCGCCCTCATCAACGAAGCCGGTGGCGTCAACGGTCGCAAGGTGAAGATCGCCATTGAGGATGACGTCTGCGATCCCAAGCAGGCCGTCGCCGTCGCCAACCGAATCGTCGCCGATGGCGTCAAGTTCGTTGCCGGCCATGCCTGCTCGGGCGCTTCGATTCCGGCCGCCGACGTCTATGCCGAAAACAACATTCTGATGATGAGCCCGTCGTCGTCCAACCCGGTGCTGACCGAGAAGGGCTACTCGACGGTCATGCGTCTTTATGGCCGTGACGACGCTCAGGGCGCCTTCATCGCCCCGTGGATGGTCGAGCACTTCAAGGGCAAGAAGATCGCCATCATGCACGACAAGTCCGCCTACGGTCAGGGTCTGGCGACGGCGGTGCAGACGACGCTGCATTCGATCGGCGCCAAGGAAGTGCTGTTCGACGGTCTCAACGCTGGCGAAAAGGACTACGGCGGCATCGTCGAGAAGCTGAAGTCGCTTGGTGTCGACGTGCTGTACTTCGGTGGCTACCACCCTGAAGCCGGTCTGATCCGCCGCCAGGCGGTGGAGCGCGGCTACAATCCGACGCTGGTCATGGGCGACAGCCTGGCGACCGCCGACTTCTGGGCCATCTCCGGTCCGGCCGGCGAGGGGACGCTGTTCACCTTCCCGACCTCGCCGCTGCGTTCGCCGAGCGCGACCAAGGCGCTGGAGCAGTTCAAGGCCCAGAACTACGAGCCGGAAGGCTTCACGCTGTTCTCCTACGCCGTGGTTCAGGCCATCGTTGAGGGCATCAAGCGCGCCGGCAGCGATGATCCGTCGGATGTCGCCGCCGCGCTCAAGAACGGCCAGCCGGTTGATACGGTGCTCGGTCCGATCGTCTTTGACGAGAAGGGCGACATCAAGGACCCGAAGTACGACATCAATCAGTGGCATGACGGCAAGTACACGGCCATCAACCAGTAATCGCGACTGTTATTGAGCTGTTGCCGGAAATTGCCGCCCGACCGCGAGGTCGGGCGGTTTTTTTCTGAACACGCCTGAACAGAAATTGCGCAAAGAGGGCGGGAAAAGGCGGGGAAGCTGACGCGGTGAAGGCCGGGGATCTTGGGCTCGATGGTGTGGACACCTGTGTCCATATCGGCTAGATTGTCCCGATAACAAGCGACCACGGCATCGACCGATGGCCGCACGGGACCAGCTTGCCGTTGTGGACAGCCACTGAGGGATGGGGTTGGGTGCGAGCCGCTACGACGGCGCTGACCCGACCCCTTCGCCAGGCAGAGATACCAACCGTCGCGGCCATGGCTGCCGGCCTGTCGTCGACGGGCGCGGCGCTGGACGTAACCGAACCAAGGCTTGACGCCCATGACGAAACGCTATTCGGCATTTGCCCTGCTGAAGGAAGGTCTTGTCGGCCACACCGGCTGGCAGCCGGCCTGGCGCTCGCCCGAGCCGAAGCCGCGGTATGACGTGGTGGTGGTGGGTGGCGGCGGCCACGGTCTGGCCACGGCGCACTATCTCGTCCGCAACCACGGCCTCAGCTCGGTGGCGGTGATCGAGAAGGGCTGGATCGGCGGCGGCAATTCGGGACGCAACACCACGGTGGTGCGGTCCAACTATTTCTTCCCCGAGAGCGCGGCGCTTTATGAGATGGCGCTGAAGCTCTACGAGGGCCTGTCGCGGGCGCTCAACTACAACATCATGCTGTCGCAGCGCGGCATGGTCAGTCTCTGCCATAGCCCGGCCGAGATGGAGACGGCGGCCCGCACCGTCAACGCCATGCAGATCAACGGCATCGACGCCGAACTGTTGTCGCGGGCCGAGGTGCAGCGACTGATGCCGGCCCTCAATTGCGGCCCTGACGCCCGCTACCCCGTCTACGGCGCCGTCCATCAGGCGCGCGGCGGCACGGCGCGCCACGACGCCGTCAACTGGGGCTACGCCCGTGCGGCCGATCGGGCCGGCGTCGACATCCTGCAGAACACCGAGGTTACCGATTTCATCATCGAGGATGGCGCCTGTCGCGGCGTGCGCACCAGCCGGGGCGACATCCGGGCCGACCGGGTCGGCATCGCCGTCGCCGGCCACACCTCGGTGCTGGCGGCACGGGCCGGCTTCCGTTTGCCGCTGACCTCGTTCGCGCTGCAGGCGGCCATCACCGAGGCGGTGAAGCCGGCGCTCGATTGCGTCGTCGTGTCGCCGGCCACCGGCACCTACGTCAGCCAGTCCGACAAGGGTGACATGGTGCTGGGCGGCGGTCTCGATCTGGTGCCGTCCTACGGCCAGCGCGGCAACCTGCCGACACTCGAAACGGTGATCGCCGGTCTGCTGGAAATGTTCCCGAGCTTCCGCCAGCTGCGCCTTGCCCGGCAGTGGGCGGGCATCACCGACGTGACGCCCGACAGCTCGCCGATCATCGGCGAAAGCCCGCTGCCCAACCTCTTCCTCAACTGTGGCTGGGGCACCGGTGGCTTCAAGGCCATTCCGGCCGGCGGTACGCTGTTCGCCCATCTTCTGGCCACCGGCAAGCACCACGAAATCAGCCGTCCCTTCGACCTCGACCGCTTCGAGCGCGGCCGTCTCATCGATGAAGCGGCTGGTTCGGGTATCGCGCATTGACCCGTCGTCGGCGCCGCCTTTGCCGGCGCACCTGGAGTCTCCCATGCAGCTGTTTTCCTGCCCCTTCTGCGGACCGCGCGGCGAAAGTGAGTTTCGTTTTGCCGGCGAGTTCGGCAATGCCCGCCCCGAGGGGGCGACGGTGACCGACGCCCAGTGGTCGTCCTATCTGCATCGGCGCAGCAACCCCAAGGGGCGATCGGCGGAGTTGTGGCTGCACCTCACCTGCGGTGAAGTGTTCCGTCTCGACCGCGACACCCTGACCCATGTCGTTTCCGGCAGCTACGCGCTCGGCGATTGCGCCGAGGAGGTGCAGCCATGACCGCCTTCCGCGTCGAGGGGGCTGGTCGCATCGATCGGGCCCGACCGCTGCTTTTCCATTTCGATGACGTCGAGGTGCGCGGCTTTGCCGGCGACACCATCGCCTCGGCACTGCTCGCCAGCGGCGTCAACGTCGTCGGACGGTCGTTCAAATACCATCGGCCGCGCGGCGTCTGGGGCTTTGGTGTCGAGGACCCCAATAGCCTCGTCGACATCGCCGCCCCGGTGGTCGGCGCCAACGCCCAGGCCACGACGACGCTGGCGTTCGATGGCATGCGGGTGAAAAGCGTCAACGGCCGGCCGAACGTGGCGCGCGACCGGGGCCGGTTCATCGACCTGTTCGCCCGCTTCATGCCGGCCGGCTTCTACTACAAGACTTTCATGTTCCCGAACTGGCATCTGTTCGAACCGAGCGTGCGGGCGATGAGCGGTTTCGGCCGCGTCGACGCCGACGCCGAGCTGCCGCGTTCGGCCGAGCAGATCAACCGCGCCGTCGACGTGCTGGTGGTCGGCGCCGGCCCGGCGGGTCTGCTGGCGGCACTCAGGGCGGCGGAAGCGGGCCGGTCGGTGCTGCTGGTCGAGCAGGGGGGCACTGTCGGCGGTTCGTTGCTTGTCCGGACGGCGGCGATCGACGGGCGCGACGGCGTCACCTGGACGGCCGAAATGCTCCAGCGCCTCGCCGAGCGGGGCGCCACGGTGATGACGCGCACCACCGCCTTCGGCGTCTACGATCACGGTCTGGTAGCGCTCAACGAGAAGGGCCAAGGCGGTCGCCCCGATCGTCTCTGGCGCATCCGGCCGGGGCACGTGGTCTTGGCCACCGGGGCCATCGAACGGCCGTTGCCGTTTGCCAACAACGATCTGCCGGGCGTGCGCTCGGCCGAGGCGGCGCTCGCCTATCTCCGGCACCACGGCATCGCCACAGGGCGCAAGGTGGTGGTCGCCACCAACAACGGCCTTGCCTACGAGACCGCCGAGGCGCTGGCCGCCGCCGGCGTCGACGTGACGCTGGTCGACAGCCGCCGTGATGCCGGCATTGTGCCCAAGGGGTACGGTCTCCTGACGGGCCGCAGCGTCGTGGCCGCCGAGGGCCGGGGCGAGGTGGCTGGCGTCCGGCTCGACGACGGCTCGCGGCTGGTCGCCGACAGCGTCGTGGTCTCGGGCGGCTTCACGCCTACCGTTCACCTTTACTGTCAGGCGCGCGGCAAGCTCGTCTGGGACGCGGTCGCCGCCGCCTTCGTGCCGGGCGGGCCGCTCGCCGGCCTGTCGCTGGCCGGCGCGGTGACCGGCGCCTTCGACCTTGCCGGTGTGTTCGCCTCGGTCGGAACAGCCTTGCAGCCGATCGGCGTGGCGGCTGGCGCGTTGCCGGCCGTCGCCGCCGGTCAGCCATACGCCATCGCCGCCGCCTGGCCGAAGCCCGGTGCCGAGGGGCGGGTGTTCATCGACCTGCAGCACGACGTCACGGTCAAGGATGTCGAGCTGGCAGCGCGCGAGAACTACACCTCGGTCGAGCATCTCAAGCGCTACACGGCGCTGGGCATGGCCGGCGATCAGGGCAAGACGTCCAATCTCAATGGCATCGCGCTGATGGCCGAACTGACCGGGCGGACGATCCCCGAAGTGGGGACGACCACCTATCGGCCGCCGTTCACGCCGGTGCCGCTGTCTTCGCTGGCCGGCTGGCGGTCGGGGGGCCTGTTCAATCCGCCGCGCCGCTTGGTGCTTGAGAATGTCCATCGCGACGCCGGGGCCAGCTTGCGCGAATATGGCGGCTGGCTGCGACCGGCCTTCTACGGCGATGGTCCCGAGGTGGAAGCGGTGGCGCGCGAGGCGCGGCGGGCCCGCGAGGCGGTGGCGCTGTTTGACGGTTCGCCCCTCGGCAAGATCGAGGTGTGCGGCCCGGAGGCGGCGGCCTTCGTCGACTTCGTCTACTATAACGCCATGGCGACACTGCCGGTCGGGCGCTGTCGCTACGGCCTGATGCTGGCCGAATCCGGCGTCGTGTTCGACGACGGCGTGCTGATGCGCCTTGACGCCAACCGCTTCGTCGTCTCGTGCTCGTCGTCGCACGTCGCTGCTGTGCAGGCCCATCTCGAAGCCTGGCGGCAGGACCGCTTCGACCGCAAGCGCCTGTTCATCCACAACGCCACGCCGGCGCTGGCGACGTTGACGCTGTCGGGACCGCAGGCCCGGCCGCTGCTCGAAACGCTCGATCTGGGGCTGGCGCTCGACGATGCGGCGCTGCCGCACATGGCGTTCGCCAGCGGCGCCTTTGACGGCGTGCCGGTGCGGGTGAGCCGCGTCAGTTTCACCGGCGATCGGTCCTACGAGCTGGTGATCGGCAGCGACCGCGCCGAAGCGCTGTGGACGCGGCTGATGGCGGCGGGGGCAGCGTTCGGCATAACGCCGCTCGGCACCGAGGCGCTGATGGTGCTGCGCGCCGAGAAGGGCTACATCGTCATCGGCAAGGACAGCGACGGCCTGACCTTGCCGGTGGACCTGGGCGTCACGGCGCCGCTGCGGCGCAAGAAGGGCGAGTTCATCGGCCGGCGGTCGCTGGTCAGCCCGGAGGCGCAACGGCCCGACCGCAAGCAACTGGTCGGTCTGGTGGTCGAGGACGGCGAAGCGCCGCTCGTCACCGGTGCCCACGGCGTCGAAACGCGCGACGGCGCCAAGCGGTCGATCGGCTACGTCACGTCGAGCTACGTCAGTCCGGGGCTCGGCCGGCCGATCGCCCTCGGCCTGATCGAGCGCGGCGCCAGCCGCCACGGCGAAGTCATCGATATCCAGCATCAGCGGACGATGCGTCAGGCGCGCATCGCGGCGCCCTGCGCCTTCGATCCGGCGGGAGAACGGCTCAATGGTTGACGACAGCGATCCCAAGTGGCGGCGCCTCGATGAGACGGCGCGGCGCCTCGACTGTCCGGGGCTGGCGGTCCGGCGGCTGCCGGGGCTGGGCCAGACGCTGGCCAGCGGCGATCTCTGGGCGGCGGCCGCGCGGGCTGGCGTCGATGCCGCCGGCGTCGGCGCGTTGGGAAACGCCCAGGGTGCGACCTATTCGGTACGATTGGCCCGTGACCGGCTGCTGATCGTCTCGGAGGCGCCATCGCCGCTCGCCGCCGGCTGGAGCGACGACGGTTATGCCGTCACCGACGTGACGGGTGGCTTCGACGTCTTCGAGATCAGCGGCGCCCACGCCGCCGACGTGGTGGCGCGGGCGACCAACGTGCCGATCACCGGTGCCGGGCCGAGCGCGGCCATCGTCTTTGCCGGCATTCTCGGCTATCTTTACCGCCATGGCGACGGTCTGCGCCTCCATGTCGAGCGCGGCTATTCGGCCTTCATCTGGCAGTGGTTCGAGACGCTGGTGACCACCGCCGGCTGGAACGAGGACTGACAGCGCCGCTCCCGGCCGCAGAGGCGACCCATGTCGGACGATGAAACGCCCAACGACAGAGCCGTGACCGAGGCCGGAGCGCGCTCGAGCCGGGAAGACTGGCTTGGTCTGGCCATCCGCCTGCTGGTCGCCGAGGGCATCGATCATGTCAAGGTGCAGGTGATGGCCCGCCAGCTCGGCGTGTCGCGCTCGAGCTTCTACTGGTTCTTCGACAGCATCCGTGACCTGCAGGACCAGATGCTCGACCACTGGCTGCGCATCAACACCGGCCCGATCATCGAGCGGGCGCTGCGGCCGGCCGAGACGATCGGCAAGGCCGTCTGCAACATCTTCGAGTGCTGGGTCGACACGACGCTGTTTCGCCCCGATCTCGACATTGCCGTGCGCGTCTGGGGCCGGCACGAACCGCGGGTGCGTGGCGTGCTCGACGAGGCCGACCGTCAGCGCGTCGACGCGCTGACGCGCATGTTCATGCGCTACGACTACGCTGCCGAGGAAGCGTATACGCGGGCGCGGGTGCTCTACTACACCCAGATCGGCCACTTCGTGCTGCAGGTGCAGGAGAGCTATCCCGAGCGGCTGTCGCACTTGCGCTCGTACCTGCTGACCTTCACCGGCCGCGAGCCGTGCGACGCGGACATGGCGGCGCTACGCCGCCTGAGCCCGGCCAAAGTCTGAGGCGAAGGGGCTTCAGGCGAGGAAGAACACTTGCCGGAGATCGGCCGACTTCGGGCTGTTGTCCGGGTTCGCCGGCATGATGTCGGCCATGAACTGCCACCATTTCTGGCAGATGGCCGTGCCGGCGACGGCGTTCCAGCGCTCTTCCGATTCGATCTCGACGGTGGCGAACAGGGTCGACGTGCGCGGATCGAGATAGATGGCGTAGTTGTGGGCGCCGTGCGCCTTGAGGACGGCGGCGAGCTCCGGCCAGATCTCGTCATGCCGGCGCTTGTATTCGGCGTGAGCATCGGGGTTAACCCACATGACGAAGGCTTTGCGGATCATGGCAGGCGGTCCTCCGGTGGCAATGGACGGTTCGGCAGTGGTTTGGCTTGGGCCGCTGTCCGGGCGCTCGGCGCGCGCAACGGACGGCGCAAAACCATCATAATCAATCTATATCGCTCAAATCCACTGAGCAGACTACGCATTCCGGCCGATCCAGGCGCGGTGACGCGCCAAATTCGCCAAATTCGCTCATCCAGACGGATATCGACATCAACTTTCGTCTATTGCCGCTGCGAAACGGCGGCGCCAATGACCACGGCGAGGCGTTGAGATGACGGCGGGATGCTGAATTTGCGGCATTTTCAGTCGTGGTCGTTGGGCTGGACGATGACGGTGCAGCCACGACTACGGAAATGATCGTACTTGATTGATAATGATCGAACGTGATTGATGATGCAGGAAGCGCCGGGCGACAGGTCTGCCGACAAGGTGCATGGCGGGAGGGTAGGGCAACAGATGCCTCAGACAAATTCGATCACCAAGGCCTATGAGCTGGCGCGGGAGCACTTCGCCACGCTCGGCGTCGACACCGAGGCGGTGCTGGCTCGCGTTGATGCCGTGCCGGTCTCCATGCACTGCTGGCAGGGCGACGACGTCAAGGGGTTCGAAAACCCCAACGGTGAACTGACCGGCGGCATCCAGGTGTCCGGCAACTATCCCGGTCGGGCGCGTAACGCCGTCGAACTGCGCGCCGACCTCGACAAGGCGATGTCGCTGATCCCCGGCGCGAAACGCCTCAACCTGCACGCCATCTATCTTGAGGCCGACAAGCCGGTCGAGCGCGACGCCATCGAGCCGCGCCATTTCGCCAACTGGGTCGACTGGGCCAAGGCCAACAAGCTCGGCCTCGACTTCAACCCCTCGTGCTTCTCCCATCCCAAGAGCGCCGACAACCGCACGCTCAGCCATCCGGACAAGGCCATTCGTCAGTTCTGGATCGATCATTGCAAGGCCAGCCGCAAGGTGTCGGAATCGTTCGGCAAGGCGCTCGGCACCGCCTCGGTGATGAACATCTGGATTCCCGACGGTTCCAAGGACTATCCGTTCGACCGCTACGGACCGCGCGAAACGCTGAAGGCGGCGCTCGACGAGGTGATTGCCGAGAAGATTTCGACGGATTTCCACTATGACGCCGTCGAGGGCAAGCTGTTCGGCATCGGCGCCGAGGCCTACACCGTCGGCTCCAACGAGTTCTACCTTGCCTACGCCGCGACGCGCGGCACCATGCTGTGCCTCGACGCCGGCCACTTCCACCCGACCGAGGTGGTGTCCGACAAGCTGTCGGCGGCCTTCCAGTTCGTCGATCGCGTGCTGCTGCACGTGTCGCGGCCGATGCGCTGGGACAGCGACCACGTGGTGCTGTTCGACGACGAACTGCAGGCCATCGCCAACGAGCTGGTGCGCGGCGACGTGCTTGGCCGCACGGCCATCGGCCTCGACTACTTCGACGCCTCGATCAACCGCATTGCCGCCTGGGTGATCGGCATGCGCAACATGCGCAAGGCGCTGCTCAAGGCCATGCTCGAGCCCAAGGCCGCCCTCGCGGCCGCCGAAACGTCGGGCGATTTCGCCCTGCGCATGGCGCTCATGGAAGAACACAAGACCTCGCCGTGGGCGGCGGTCTGGAACCACTATTGTGAAAGCCGGAACGTGCCGGTCGGAACCGCCTGGTTCGACGTCGTCAAGGCTTATGAACGCGACGTGCTCGCCAAGCGGGAGGCCTGAATATGAGCGCCAACATGATCAATGCCTGGTTCGTCAGGGCGATGGTTAAGGCCACGACGGACATGTGGGAGAAGGGCTGGGACGAGCGCAATGGCGGCAACGTCAGCCTGCGTCTGACCGATGCCGATCTCGCTCCCTACATCGGCGCGGTGAAGTCGCCGCGCAACCTGCCGCTGTCGGAGGCGCTGCCGGAACTGGCCGGCCAGTCGTACATCGTCACCGGTACGGGCAAGTTCTTCCGCAATGTCCAGATCGCGCCGGAGGTCAACCTCGGCGTGGTGCGCATCAGCGCCGACGGCCGGTCGATGGACGTGCTGTGGGGCTACGCCGATGGCGGGGCACCGACCTCGGAGCTGTCGAGCCATCTAAAGGGCCATCTCGCCCGCCAGAAGGCGACGAACGGTCGCGACCGCGTGGTCATGCACTGCCACGCCACCAACCTCATCGCCCTGACCTACGTGCTCGAATGGACCGACGCCAACGTGACGCGGGCGCTCTGGGAAGGGTCGACCGAATGCCTCGTCGTCTTCCCCGAAGGCGTCGGCACCATGCCCTGGCTGGTGCCGGGCACCGACCCGATGGGCGACGCCACGGCGGCGATCCTGGCCAAGCGGCCGCTGGTGCTGTGGCCGTTCCACGGCGTGTTCGGCGTCGGCCCGACGCTCGATGACGCCTTCGGCCTGATCGACACCGCCGAGAAGGCGGCCGAGATCACCGTCAAGGTGCTGTCCATGGGCGGCGTGCGCCAGACCATGACGACGCAGAACCTCGTCGACCTCGCCGCGCGCTTCAACGTCGTGGCCCAGCCCGAGGCCCTGGCCCTCGACGGCTGGAAGCTGACGCCGCGCCGCTGAGGAAAGATAGGTGCCGGCCTTGCCTTGTGCGGGCCGGCACGCCACCGTCCAAGCCCCTGCCAATCGGAGCCGGACAGACCATGCACGAACGCGAACGCCACCGCATCATCCTGAGCGCTGTTCAGGAACGCCCCATCCTGACGGTGCAGGACATCGTCGAGCTGACCGGCGCCTCCGAGGCGACGATCCGGCGCGATGTCGCGGCCCTGGCGCTGCAGAACCGCGTCAAGAAGGTGCGGGGCGGCGCCGAGGCGATCCATCCGCCGCACATCGGCGTGCTGGCGGCCCGGTCGTTCCGGGCCGACGAGACGGTCAATTCGGCGCAGAAGCGGGCCATCGCCCGGGAGGCGGTCAAGCTTTGCCACGACGGCGAGGCCATCACCATCAATGGTGGCACGACGACGTTTCCGATGGTGCATTTCCTGGCCGGCATGCGGCTGCAGGTGATGACCAACTCGTTTCCCATCGCCGAGCACCTCATCAAGCACTCCAAGTGCACCGTGATGCTGCCGGCTGGCGCGGTCTACCGCGAGCAGAACATCATCCTGTCGCCGTTCGACAGCGACGGTACCGGTCATTTCTACGCCCGACGTTTCTTCATGGGCGCACGCGGCATCTCGCCGCTCGGCATCATGGAATCGGATTCGCTGATCATCCAGTCCGAGCAGCGGCTCATGCGCCAGGCCGACGAATTGGTCGTTCTGGCCGACAGTTCAAAGTTCAAGTCCAGGTCCAGCCTGATCCTGTGCCCGCTCGAGCGGGTCAGCACGATCATCACCGACGATGGCATCGACGATCGCGACCGCCGCTTCATCGAGACGGCCGGCATCGAGCTGATCGTCGCCACGGTGGACCAGAAGGAGGACGCACAGCAATCCCCGACCGTCGCCTGAATGAGGATCTGGCGCCGGTCGAAGGACAATGGAAACGGGAGGAGACCCACCATGACGCTTTTGAAGAAACTGATCGTCACGACCGCCGTCGCCGCGGCCATGCTGGCCGGCCCGGCCAGCGCCGCCAACATGAAGATCGCGCTCGTCGTCAAGACGCTGGGCAACGGCTTCTTCGACGCCGCCCACAAGGGCGCCCAGGAGGCGGCCAAGGAACTCGGCGACGTCGACATCATCTACACCGGCCCGACCACGACGACGGCCGAAGCCCAGATCGACGTCATCAACTCGCTGATTGCCCAGAAGGTCGACGCCATCGCCATCTCGGCCAATGACAAGGACGCCCTGGTTCCGGCCCTCAAGAAGGCCATGCAGCGCGGCATCACCGTCATTTCCTGGGACTCCGGCGTGGCCCCCGAAGGCCGCCTGATGCACCTCAACCCGTCGTCCAACCCGCTGATCGGCAACATGTGCGTCAAGCTCGCCGCCGACAACCTGCCGGACGGCAAGGGTGAAGTCGCTATCCTGTCTGCCGCCTCGACCGCTACCAACCAGAACATCTGGATCGAGGAGATGAAGAAGGTCCTGCCCAAGTATCCGGGCGTCAAGCTGGTCGATACCGTCTATGGCGACGACCTCGCCGACAAGTCCTACCGCGAGACGCAGGGCCTGATCGCCAAGCATCCCGACCTCAAGGCCATCATTGCTCCGACCTCGGTCGGCATCGTCGCTGCCGCCCAGGCGGTGGAAGACGCCAAGCTGACCGGCAAGATCAACGTCACCGGTCTCGGCCTGCCGTCGGAAATGGCCGGCCACGTCAAGGCGGGCTCGTCGAAGTCGTTCGCCATCTGGAACCCGATCGATCTCGGCTACTCGGCCACCTACATCGCCTACGAGCTCAAGACCGGCAAGGCCAAGGCGGAAGCCGGCGCCGAGATCCCGATGGGCCGCATGGGCAAGGTCAAGCTCGACGACAACAAGGAAGGCGCCATGGCCGACCCGTTTGTCTACGACATCAAGAACGTTGAGGAATTCGCCAAGATCTTCTGATCGCGGCCGCTGCAACCGGTCCCGGGCGCGATCCCGGGGCCGGCCTTCGAAGACACGGAAATACCCCTCTCCCTGTCCCTCCTTGGCACGAGGGGAGAGACCTTTCATCCTCCTGCGTCTCATGGGCTCGTCCGGGACGCGCCTTCCTCCAGCGCACCCCGGACGCAAGGCAGGTCGCTCCCCACGGCGGGGAGGGACAGGGAGAGGGGTATGCCCATCGCGTGCCGGCCCGGCCGGGCCAGCGGTAACCGGTTTCCCGGGGCCGCGGCCAGGCGCCAGGGGCCGCTCTCCCGCAGCAAGAAAAGCTCCCAACCGCCATGCTCACAACGGAAAACACCACCGATGCCCCCATCCTGCAGATGGCCGGCATCTCCAAGTCCTTCCCCGGCGTCAAGGCGTTGTCGGACGTCTCGCTCGAGCTGAGAGCCGGCCACGTCACGGCACTGATCGGCGAGAACGGCGCCGGCAAATCGACCTTGGTCAAGATTCTCACCGGCATCTACCAGCCGGACGAGGGCAGCATCCGCGTCGATGGCAAGGAACTGGCTCTGCCGACCGCCGATGCCGCCCAGGACGCCGGCATCACCGCCATTCATCAGGAAACGGTGCTGTTCGACGAACTGACGGTGGCCGAGAACATCTACATCGGTCACCAGCCGCGCAACCGGTTCGGCCTGATCGACTGGCCGGCCATGCACGCCCGCGCCGCCGCCATTCTGCACGGCATCGATGCCCCCATCGACACGCGCGTCCGCCTCAAGGATCTGTCGATCGCCCAGCGGCATCTGGTGGCCATCGCCCGCGCCCTGTCGATCGATGCCCGCATCGTCATCATGGACGAGCCGACCGCCGCGCTTTCCTACAAGGAAGTCGAGGAGCTGTTCCTGATCATCGAGCGGCTGAAGACGGCCGGCAAGGCGATCCTGTTCATCAGCCACAAGTTCGAGGAAGTCTGGCAGATCTGCGAGTATTTCGCCGTCTTCCGCGACGGCCGTCAGGTCGGCGCCGGCCGCCTCGATCAGGTGTCGCACAACGACCTCGTCAAGCTGATGGTCGGCCGCGACGTGACGCAGGCCTTCCCCAAGCTGCCGGCCCAGATCGGCGAGGTGGTGCTGAAGGTTGACGGCTACTGCCACCCGACCGAGTTCGACAGCGTGTCCTTCGAGCTCCGGCGCGGCGAGATTCTCGGCCTCTACGGTCTGGTCGGCGCCGGTCGCTCGGAGTTCTGCCAGGCGCTGTTCGGCATCTCCCGGCCGTCGGCCGGCCAGCTGACCCTCGACGGACGGCCGACGGCCATCGCTTCGCCGTCGGATGCCATCGACGCCGGCATCGTCTACGTGCCGGAGGAGCGCGGCCGCCACGGCGCCATCACCGCCATGCCGATCGTCACCAACATGTCGCTGCCTTCGCTCAAGGTGACCAGCAAGCGCAATTTCCTGCGCATGGCCGAGGAGTTCGCGCTGGCCCGCAAGTACGCCGAGCGCCTTGATCTGCGCGCCGCTTCCCTCAGCCAGCCGGTGGGCACGCTGTCGGGCGGCAACCAGCAGAAGGTGGTCATCGGCAAGTGGCTGGCGACGCTACCCAAGGTGATCATCCTCGACGAGCCGACCAAGGGCATCGACATCGGTTCCAAAGCGGCGGTGCACGCTTTCATGAGCGAGCTGGCCGTCGAAGGTCTGGCGGTGATCATGGTGTCGAGCGAAATCCCGGAAATCCTCGGCATGAGCGACCGGGTCATCGTCATGCGCGAAGGCCGCATGGCCGGCGCCTTCGAGCGGGAAGGGCTGACGCCGGAAGCGCTGGTCCGGGCCGCCACCGGCAACCGGGAGGCCGCTGCGTGATCGTCCGTCTTCCCTCGTCCGGCCTGTCGCGCCGCTTCCTTTCCTCCGTTCCGGAGCTTGTCCGATGAACACCATCCGCAGTCTTCTCGCCCGGCGCGAAGCGCTGCTGGTGCTGGCCAGCCTGTTGCTGCTCGTGGCCATCACCGCGCGCTTCCCCGCCTTCTCGACGCCGGGGAATCTTGCCACCGTCTTCAACGATACCTCGATCCTGATCATGATGGCCCTCGGTCAGTCGGCAGTCATCCTGACCAAGTCGATCGACCTGTCGGTGGCCGCCAACGTGGCGCTGACCGGCATGACGGTGGCCATGCTCAACCACCTGTTCCCCGAGCTGCCGCTGGGGCTGCTGATCCTGCTGGCCATCGTCATGGGCATGGCGCTCGGGGCCATCAACGGCTTCCTGGTCTGGTGGCTGGACATTCCCGCCATCGTCGTGACGCTCGGAACCATGACCATCTTCCGTGGCATGGCCTTCGTCGAGTCGGGTGGCGCCTGGGTCAACGCCCACGAGATGTCGCCGATGTTCCTCGAGGTGCCGCGCACCGTCATCCTCGGCTTGCCGGTTCTGTCGTGGATCGGCATCCTCGCCATCATCCTCGGCGCCATCCTGTTCACCCGCACCAGCCTTGGCCGCGCCTTCTATGCCACCGGCGGCAACGCGGTCGCCGCCGTCTATACCGGCATCGACGTCGGCAAGACGCGCTTTTTCGCCTTCGTGCTGTCGGGCACCATGGCTGGCCTCTGCGGCTATCTCTGGGTGGCGCGCTACGCCGTCGCCTACGTCGACGTCGCCTCGGGCTTCGAGCTCGACACGGTGGCAGCCTGCGTCATCGGCGGGGTTTCGACCATCGGTGGTGTCGGCACGGTCGGCGGCGTGGTGCTCGGGGCGCTGT
The DNA here is from genome assembly GCA_937868725.1 of uncultured Pleomorphomonas sp. Lineage (GTDB taxonomy): Bacteria > Pseudomonadota > Alphaproteobacteria > Rhizobiales > Pleomorphomonadaceae > Pleomorphomonas. The sequence goes on along the minus strand of CALMMQ010000004.1, from coordinate 43,260 downwards.
TCCTCGGCATCATCAAGAACGCACTGCCGGTAATCGGCATCTCGCCGTTCTGGCAGATGGCCATTTCCGGCGCCATCATCATCGCCGCCGTCGTCATCAACGCCCGGGGCGAGCGCGTCAAGGGCCGCGTCATCCTGCGCCGCAAGGAGATCCAGCTGTGACCGATCAATCCGCCGCGCTGTCGCCGCGCCATATTCCCGATCGTCTCGATAGTCCGCTGAAGCGGGCGCTGAAGAGCTGGGAAACCTTGCTCATTGCCGTGGCGATCGCCATCGCCATCGCCAATTCGCTGGCCTCGCCGTACTTCCTCGATCCGTGGAACCTGTCGGACGCCACGTTCAACTTTACCGAAAAGGCCATTCTCGCCATCGCGATGACCTTCGTCATCATCACCGGCGAAATCGACCTGTCGGTCGCCTCGACCATCGCGCTCGCCTCCACCGCCATGGGCGCGGCGGCGCAGACGGGGGCGGGGACGATCGAACTTGCCGCCATCGGCCTTGGTGTCGGCCTCATCTGCGGCCTGTTCAACGGCTTCCTGGTCGCCCGTCTCGGCCTGCCGGCCATTGTCGCCACCATCGGCACCATGAGCCTTTACCGCGGCATCGCCTACGTCGTGCTCGGCGATCAGGTCTACAAGAACTATCCGGCCGATTTCGCCGTGTTCGGACAGGGCTACGTCTGGTGGATCTTCTCCATCGAGTTCGTGACCTTCCTCGTTCTGGCCCTGATCGCCGGCATCGTTCTGCACCGGACGATCTTCGGCCGTCAGGTCTACGCCGTCGGCAACAACGCCCTGGCCGCCCGCTTCTCCGGCGTCAAGGTGCAGAAGATCAAGTTCATCGTCTTCCTGCTGACCGGCCTCGCCGCTGGCCTCGCCTCGGTGATGCTGACCTCGCGACTCGGTTCGACGCGGCCGTCGATCGCCGTCGGCTGGGAACTCGATGCCGTCACGATGGCGGTACTCGGCGGTGTCAACATCAACGGTGGATCGGGGCGCATTCTCGGCGTAGTCATCGCTGCCTTCGTCATGGGCCTCGTCACCTTCGGTCTCGGCTTGCTCAACGTGCCGGGTATCGTCATGAGCATCTTCATGGGGTTGATGCTGATCCTGGTGATTGCCCTGCCGCTGGTGGCTGAGCGCATTGCCCGCTATCGCCGCCTGGCGCGCTGAGCTACGAAGACAGGAAATGAAGGAGATGACGATGACGGCTGCTCCGAGGTTCATCGCAGTCATCGACGTGGGCAAGACCAACGTCAAGCTGGTGGTGCACGATCTGCAAAGCGGTCGCGACGTGTTCGTCAAGACCCGCCCCAACGGCGTCATCGTCACTCCGCCCTATCCGCATTACGATGTCGAGGGCATGTGGACGTTCTTCCTGGCAGCTCTCGCCGAGGCAGCGGCGGCCGGGCCGGTGGACGCCATCTCGTTTACCACCCACGGTGCCGCCTTCGCCCTGCTCGCCGGCGACGATCTGGCGCTGCCGGTGCTCGACTACGAGTTCGCCGGTCCCGACGAACTGGCCGCCGACTATGGCCGCTGCCGGCCGCCATTTGCCGAAAGCTTCACGCCGCGCCTGCCGGGCGGCCTCAACGCCGGTGCCCAGATCTTCTGGCTGGCCCGCCGGTTTCCCGAGGCGTTCGCCTCGGTCACCGCCATCGTGCCCTATCCGCAATACTGGGCCTATCGCTTTTCCGGCGTCCTGGCCAGCGAGCCGACCTCGCTCGGCGTGCACACCGACCTGTGGTCGCCGGCCGACAAGGGCTTTTCCTCGCTGGCACGGGCGGAGGGCTGGGACCGGCTGTTCCCGCCGATGCGTTCGGCCTTCGACCGGCTGGGGCCGGTGCGGCCGGAGATCGCCGCCCGCACCGGCATCGCCGCCGACACGCCGGTGCTGTGCGGCATCCATGATTCCAACGCCTCGCTGCTGCCGCACCTGATGACGCGGACGCGGCCGTTCACCGTGCTCTCGACCGGCACCTGGGTCATCACCTTCGCCGTCGGCGGCAGCGCCGGCAATCTCGACCAGCACCGCGACGGTCTCTGCAACGTCGACGCCCACGGCAACCCGGTGCCGTCGTCGCGCTTCATGGGCGGGCGCGAGTTCGAACTGCTGACCGCCGGCACGGCGATCAAGCCGAGCGTTGGCGACGTGCTGTCGGTCATCGAGGAGGGCATTCTGGTGCAGCCGACTTTCACGCCCGGCTGTGGACCGTTTCCGACCGGCAAGGGCCGCTGGTCGGTCGATCCGGCCAGCCTGACGCCAGGCCGGCGCACGGCGGCGGTCAGCCTCTATCTGGCGCTGGTGGCCATCGAGGCCATGGAGGTCGCCGGAGCCGGCGGACCAATCGTCATCGAGGGGCCGTTCGGTCGCGATGCGCTGTTCGCCGAGGCGCTGGGGACGCTGACGGGCCGGGAGGTGCTGATCGCCAGCGGTGCCACCGGCACCTCCACCGGCGCTGCCATGCTGGCGCTCGGCGCCGACGGCCGCCCGGAGATGGAGGCCGACCGCAAGCCGGTGGGGCTCTACCGGCTCGACGGTCTCCCGGCCTTTGCCAGCGCTTGGCGCGCCGCCGTGGTCGGTGTGGCCTGATGGGTTTCACATCAACGTGTCTGTGCGGAGCGCCGGTCGTCGGCTAGGAAAGGTGTCCAAGCGTTCACGCACAGTCCGGCGGGCCATGAACCCTTACTACGATCGAACCAAACCGCACCACACCCCCGACGGCTTTCGCGACCCGCAGGCGACGCTCCACAAAGTGTCGTTGGCCACGGTGCTCAAATGGCGCTGGCGGGCCTGGCGTCAGGGACTGCCACCGGCGGCCAAGGTCCCGACGCCGGTCGTCGCCCCAGCGCTCGACCGCCTCAATGCTGCCGCCGGCTCGTCGGCCACCTGGATCGGCCATTCATCGATGCTGGTGCGGAGTGGCGGGCTCAATGTGCTCACCGATCCGGTGTTCTCGCATCGGGCCTCGCCGCTGCCCTACCTCGGACCGCGCCGGGCGGTACCGCCCGGCATCGCCTTCGACGACTTGCCGCCCGTCGACGTGGTGCTGATCTCCCACGGCCATTACGACCATCTCGACCGGCGCAGCATCGAACGGCTGGCCGCCCGGGCGCCCGATACGCTGTTCGTGGCGCCGCTCGGCTTCAGGCCGCTCCTCAATGCCTGGGGCGCCCGCAATGTCGTCGAACTCGACTGGTGGCAGGGGCACGTCCACGGCGGCGTCGAGTTCGTGCTGACGCCGGCCCGTCACTGGACGGCCCGCAGCCTTGGCGACCGCAATCGCATGCTATGGGGGGCGTACGCCGTGTTTGCCCGCGATCTCGTCTGGTACTTCTCCGGCGACAGCGGCTATGGCGAGCACTTCGTCACCACCGGACAGCGCTTCGCCCACCGGGCGCGCAACGGCGCGCTGTTCGATCTGGCGCTGCTGGCCATCGGCGCCTATGAGCCGCGCTGGTTCATGCAGCATCACCACATGAACCCCGAGGACGCCGTGCGGGCGCACCGCGAACTGATGGCACGGCAGTCGATCGGCATCCATTGGGGCACGTTCCCGCTGACCGACGAGGCGCTCGACGAACCGCCGCGCCGGCTGATCGAGGCCCGCCGCGCCGCCGGTCTTGGCGATGGCGCTTTCCTCACGCTGTCGGTCGGCGAGACGTGGTGGCCGACGGCGACGGAAAATCCCGCCGCCGGGCTTTGACAGGCGGCCGGGCGAGGGCTAGTGTTCGGTCTGCAAGATGGGAATGGAGCTTCCCGATAACCGCCTCAGTGCTGATAGCTCCTGCTGTGAACGGGCCACTGGTCCGTCGTGGCGGGGCATGTCCGGATCACCCGCCGCTGGCGGGTTTTTTGTTGCCCTGACGATCGACGAGGGCCAACCATGGGCATGACACGACGCAGGTTCAGAGCCGACACGCCAGGCCACCCTGACCGGGGCGGGCCGGTGGTCGGTCGGTACGCCACCGGGCAACCAACGAGGTCGGCACCGCCGCTTGGCTGGCCGGCAAGCGCGTCAGGAGGGCCGTCATGACCGTTCCCCGTTTTCCATCGCCGAAGATCATCGTGGCGCTGTTGCCGGAGCCGGAAACGGTGCCGTCGTGCCTCGATTGCGCGCTGGCCGCCGCCGAGGGCTTCGACGTCACCATCGCTGCCGTACAGGTGGGCTTCGATCCGCGTTTTGCCTTCGTGCCGCCGGAAGAGCTGGCGCTGCAGCAGCTCAGGGCGCGCAACGAGGGGGCGCTGGCCGATCGGCTGGCGCACACCCGCGCCGCTATTGACAGCTGGCGGTCGGGGCGGGGCGAGGTGCCCGTGACGTTCCGGGATGATCGCGGCGACGTGACGGCGGTCGTTGCCGCCGAAACGGCGGCGGCCGATCTGGTGGTCATGGGCAATCCCGTTCATCTCGACGGCCGTGACGCTTTCCATTCGACGCTGTTCTGGTCGAAGCGGCTGCTGCTGGTGGCGCCGGCCCGGCCGCTGCCGGGACCTCGCGTCATCGGTCGCCACATTGTCGTCGGCTGGAAGCCCGGCGATCAGGTGCGTCGGGCCGTCAGGCAGGCCTTGCCCTGGTTGGCCAAGGCGGAAAAGGTCAGTGTCGTCACGGTGCGCAAGCCCGCCGGCGTGGCGAGCGATGTCGACTACGGCCCGTCGGCGCGCGCGTTCTTCGCCGAACTCGGACTGGCGGTCGAGCTGATCGCCATCGACCGCGCCGGTTCGAGCGTCGGCCGGCAGTTGCTGGCCGAGACCGAACGGCTTGGCGGCGACAGTCTGCTGATCGGCGCCTTCAAGCACGGTGCCCTGTGGGAGGCCGTGCTCGGCGGTGTGACGCGCGACGTGCTGGCGGCGGCGCAATTGCCGGTGTTCATGATGAGTTGAGGGGCGAGGACCCGACGTCTTGTATTGATCGCGGTTCGGACCGTGCCGGTCGACCGCAGGGAGCCATGGCTGATGAGTTACTTTGCCTACCTGATCGTCTTCATCGGCGCCGGAGTCGGCGGCGCCTTGCGCCACGGCGTCAACATCGGCGCCGCCCGGCTTTTCGGTACCGGCCTGCCGTGGGGCACGCTGACGGTGAACGTCGTCGGCAGCCTGCTGATGGGGCTGATCACCGAATACTGGACGGTCAGGAGTGGTCTGCCGCAGCCGCTGCGCCTCTTTCTCACCACCGGCATCCTCGGCGGCTTCACGACGTTCTCGACCTTTTCGCTCGATACCGCCGCGATCTGGGAGCGCGGCCAGTCGCTGACCGCTGTGCTTTACGCGGCGACCAGCGTCGTGCTGTCGATCGGGGCGCTGTTCGCCGGTCTCGCCATCGTCCGCGCCCTGGTCGCAACTGCCCAGGGCTGAACCGGTCCCGTCAGGGGGCAGGCTTGGGCTGCGGCAGCACCGGCAGCGACGGATCGCGCGGCGGCGCGCCATCGAGCAGGTCGAGCGGGTTGCCGTTGCCGCCAGTGTCGGCCGGCTTGGCAGGCGCCGGCTCTTCGTCGGCGTCGGCCGGCAGGTCGACGGCATCGGGATCCTTGGTGTCGGCGTCGATCTGGCCGGCGGCGGCCCGCTGCTTCTCGAACTTGCGCCACTTGGCGACGTTGCGGTTGTGCTCGGCGAGCGTCGGGGCGAACACATGGCCGCCACTGCCGTCGGCGACGAAATAGGCGTCCTTGGTCTCCGACGGATTGGCGACCGCCTCCATGGCGGCGCGGCCGGGATTGGCGATCGGGCCCGGCGGCAGACCGTCGATATGATAGGTGTTGTAGGGCGTCGGCTTGTCGATGTCGGAGCGGTTGATCGGCCGGCCGAGGGTGCCGGCACCACCGGCGATGCCGTAGATGATCGTCGGGTCGGACTGCAGGCGGATGCCCTTCTTGAGGCGGTTGATGAACACCGAGGCGACGTGCGGCCGCTCGTCGGCCTTGCCTGTTTCCTTCTCGACGATGGATGCCAGCGTCACCAGCTGATCGGGCGTGGCGAGCGGCAGGCTGGCGCGGCGACTGGCCCAGATGGCGTCGAGCGCCTTCTTGTGGGCGGCCTTCATCTGCTCGATGATCTGCTGGCGCGTCGTGCCGCGGGTGAAGGTGTAGGTCTCCGGCAGCAGCGAGCCTTCGGCCGGCACCGTGGCGATGTCGCCGGTGAGCGCGTCGTTGGTAGCGAGGCGGTCGACGATCTGGCGCGACGTCAGGCCTTCGGGCAGCGTCACCTGATGCATGATAGCCTTGCCGGCCAGCAGCAGGTCCATGACGCCGTGCATGCTGATGCCGGCCGGGAAGGCGTATTCGCCAGCCCGGAGCTTGCCCTGGGCGCGATAGGCGCGCACGCCGGCCATGAACACCAGATTGCCGAAGGTGTCATACGGGTTGGTGATGACGTCGTTGGTCTCGAGAATGTCGGCGATGCGCGACAGGCCCGACTCGTTGGGAATGACGACGATGGTTTCGCTCTTGAGCGGACCGGGGGCGTCGAACTGGCCCTTGCCCCAGTAGATGAGGCCGCCGAGGGCCAGCACGGCCATCACCAGCAGCGTGACCAGGGCATTCATGGCGACGACGACGGGATTGTGGGCGCTGCGCGAGCGCGGCGGCGGCGGTGCCGGCTCGGGCGACAGCGCTTCGCGCGGGCTTTTCGGCTGCGGGCGCGCCTTGGCGGCCGCGGCGGTGTCGGGGACCGCTTCCTTGCTGGTATCCGGAAGATCGTTGCCGTCTGCCATGCGCTACAGGACTCTCGTTGTCGTTCCCCCTAGAACGCCGCAGGAATGCGGCGAAACGGAGGGGCACTCTGGGAACACGCGCGCTCGGGAGGCAAAACGGTAGGGAGGAGTCCCGTTCCGATTCCCGTGAACCTCCAAGCAACACGCTCGGCACGGCGATGGCAAGAGCCGACCCGGTTTGCGGCGGCGAATGCCACAGGAAAGCAAACGCCCGGCCTCCGTGGCGGAGACCGGGCGTCAGGCCTGAGCGATGCCGGCTGTCAGCCTTCGAAGGCCTTCATGACCAGCGAGGCGTTGGTGCCGCCGAAGCCGAAGGAGTTGGACAGGACGTAACGCACCTTCTTTTCCTTGGCCTTGTTGGGCACCAGGTCGATGGGCGTTGCGACCGAGGGATTGTCGAGGTTGATGGTCGGCGGCAGGATGCTGTCGCGGATGGCCAGCACCGAGAAGATGGCTTCCACCGCGCCGGCGGCGCCGAGCAGGTGACCGGTCATCGACTTGGTCGACGACATGGCGGCCTTGCCGGCGTCGGCCCCGAGCAGCCGCTCGACGGCGGCCAGCTCGATGGTGTCGGCCATGGTCGAGGTGCCATGGGCGTTGATGTAGTCGATGCTGCCGGGGTTGACGCCGGCCCGCTTCAGGGCGGCCGTCATGCAGCGGAAAGCGCCGTCACCGTCGGGCGAGGGGGCCGTGATGTGATAGGCGTCGCCCGACATGCCGTAGCCGACGACCTCGGCATAGATCCGGGCGCCGCGCTTCTTGGCATGCTCAAGCTCTTCCAGCACGACGACGCCGGCGCCTTCTCCCATGACGAAACCGTCACGGTCGCGGTCGTAGGGCCGCGAGGCGCGCGTCGGGTCGTCGTTGAAGCCGGTCGACAGCGCCTTGCAGGCGGCAAAGCCGGCGATCGACAGGCGGCAGATCGGCGATTCGGTACCGCCGGCCACCATGACGTCGGCGTCATCGAGGGCGATGAGGCGGGCCGCGTCGCCGATGGCATGGGCGCCGGTCGAGCAGGCGGTGACCACGGCGTGGTTCGGGCCCTTGAGCCCGTGCTTGATCGAGATCTGGCCGCCGGCCAGATTGATGAGACGGCCGGGAATGAAGAACGGGCTGATGCGGCGCGGACCCTTCTCGGCCAGCGTCAGGCTGGCGTCGTGGATGCCGACCAGGCCGCCGATGCCTGAGCCGACCAGCACGCCGGAGCGCACGGCCTGTTCCTCGGTTTCGACGACATAGCCGCTGTCGGCGATCGCCTGATCGGCCGCGGCGCCAGCGAAGACGATGAACTCGTCGACCTTGCGCTGCTCCTTGACTTCCATCCACTGGTTGGCGTCGTAGGTACCGTTGGTGCCATCGCCGCGCGGGATCTGGCAGGCGACCTGCGCCGCGAGATCATCAACCGGAAAACTTTCGATGCGGCGGGCGCCGCTCTGGCCGGCGATGAGGCGGGACCACGTTGTATCGACGCCGCAGCCAAGCGGCGTAACCATGCCAAGACCGGTAATGACGACTCGCCTCATGGGACGAGAGCCTCCCTCAAATGGTGCCGCGCCGGTTTGAGATCGTTCCGGCATCCGAGGGAAGGGCCGCTGTCCGCTGGGGACGCGCCGCTGATCAGACGGATGGAACGGCGACTGCCGATGGCTTGCCCCTGCCTTGAGAGAAACAGAGTTCTTCCGCCATGACTGGCGTGACTGGCAGGGCGCGGGGCGAAAGACCGCTGCGACACCCGTCCGGAACTCCGAGCATAGCTGCCGCAATTCTCACGGAAGAAAGGCGCATGCCGGCGCGCGGCGAAAGAATGCCTAGAAATCGGCTCCCCGAGGGATCGGAGAGCCGCTGGTTCTCATTGAACCTCGGGGAATCAGGCCGTGGCCTTCTCCAGGAACTTGACCGCGTCGCCGACCGTCAGGATCGTTTCGGCGGCATCGTCGGGAATCTCGACGCCAAAGGCTTCTTCGAAGGCCATCACCAGCTCGACGGTGTCGAGGGAGTCGGCACCGAGGTCCTCGATGAACGAGGCTTCGAGCGTGACCTTGTCGGCATCCACGCCGAGATGGTCGATAACGATGTTCTTCACCTTATCAGCGACTTCGCTCATGTTCACGGATCCTTTTTTGACCAAATCCTTTGCCGAATGGGACGTCGGACATTCCGTTCCCGCTACCATTGGCAGCAACAACCGAACCCGGCTACCGAAGGGACCGGCATGACGATCGCCGACCGGCACCATCGAGTATCTATGATCCCCCCAAGGGTAGGACCATAAACGATTGGGCCGAAAGCTCAAGTCTCGACCCATGCCCGGCGCGTGACCTTCAAGTGGACCCGCTAGACGTATCCCGATCAGATCGCCGGCTTGGTAACACACTTCGCCCCTATTGACCAGTCGCCCGTGTGGTGGGCGCTGGCCTTCGCGGGAGGATTATCCACCACCCGCGAAAACATTGGGTTTTCCCGCTCATGACCGGCCTCGGCCGGCTGGGGGTAACCCGTCCGCGACGATCCTCAGATCATCGCCATGCCGCCGTTGACGTGCAGCGTCTGGCCGGTGACGTAGGCGCCCTCGCGGCTCGCCAGGTAGACGCAGGCGGCGGCGATCTCGTCGGCGGTGCCGAGCCGGCCCATGGGCACGGCGGCGAGCGTCGCTTCCTTCTGCTTGTCGTTGAGCACGTCGGTCATCGGCGTTTCGATGAACCCGGGCGCGACGCAGTTGGCCGTGATGCCGCGACTCGCCACCTCGGCGGCCAGCGCCTTGGTCATGCCGATCATGCCGGCCTTGGCGGCGGCGTAATTGCCCTGACCGGGGTTGCCGGTGACACCGACGATGGAGGTGATGCCGATGATGCGGCCGAAGCGGCGCTTCATCATGCCCTTGACGGCGGCCCGCGACAGGCGGAAGGCGGAGGTGAGGTTGACCTCGATGACCTTGTCCCAGTCCTCGTCCTTCATGCGCATGAACAGGCCGTCGCGGGTGATGCCGGCGTTGTTGACGAGAATGTCGACCTGACCGAGCTCGGCCTCGGCCTTGGCGAACATGGCGTCGACATCGGCGCGATCGGCGAGATTGGCGGCGACGACCAGCGCCCGGTCGCCCAACTTGCCGGCCAGTTCCTCAAGCGCGGCGAGGCGCGTTCCCGTGAGCGCGACCGTGGCGCCCTGCGCGTGCAGGGCGGTTGCGATGGCGCCGCCGATACCGCCGGTGGCACCGGTGACCAGTGCCTTCATACCCGTCAAGTCGAACATCTGCTTTCCACCTTCTTGCGCCGGAGGGGAAGGATCACCCTCCGTTTTCCCGGCCTGACACCACGTCATCGGTGCCGTGTCAAGCCATTCGTGCCATTTGTCGCGATTGGGCAGGGCGATAGACTGTCGCCCGGTGATCGGTCGGCACGGTTGCTGACAGCCCCTGACGGGGCATAACGTCACGATCAGCCATTGTCTGCGAGGAGAAACGACATGACCAGCGCGGCTTTCGGTTCAGCCATCACCATCGTGGCGCTCGGTGTCGCCGATCTCGCCGCCGCCCGGGCCTTCTACAAGGCGTTGGGCTTCATCGAGGCCGACGGCTCGGGTGACAACATCGTCTTTCTGCGCACGGCGGGTACCATGCTGTCGCTCTATCCGCGCCACCTCTTGGCTGAGGACGCCTGCGTTGCCGACGACGGTGCCGGCTTCGACGGCGTGACGCTGGCGCGCAACTTTTCCAGCGAGGCCGAGGTCGATGCGGCCATGGCGCACGCCATCGCCTGTGGCGGCCGCCAGACCAAGGCGCCGCAAAAGGTGTTCTGGGGTGGTTATTCGGGCTATTTTGCCGATCCCGACGGTCACCTCTGGGAGCTGGCCTACAATCCCTATCTGCCGCTTGACGCCAACGGATTGCCCCGGCACGACTGATGGGAAACGTCTTTGCGCCGGCGGCGGCTTGCGCTAGCTCTATGGCTGACCCGGCGGCGGGCGTGGTGCCCGCCGGCTTGGCGCAACGCTTGGAGAGCCCGCATGGCCATCGACGGCAAGACCGACGCCGACATCATCGCCGTTCTGCGTGACACGCGCACCATCGCGCTGGTCGGTGCCAGCCAGAACACGACGCGCGCGTCCTACCATGTGCTCGAATATCTGCTCGGCCGCGGCTACGACGTGCATCCGGTCAACCCGGGCCTCGCCGGCCAGCAACTGCTCGGCCGCACCGTCTACGCCAGCCTCGCCGACGTGCCGGGACCGATCGACATGGTCGACGTGTTCCGCAACGCCGAGGCGGCTGGCGAGACCATCGACGAAGCGCTGGCGCTGCCGCATCCGCCCAAGACCGTCTGGCTGCAGCTTGGCATCGTCAACGCCGAGGCGGCGGCGCGGGCCGAGGCCAGGGGCGTCGCCGTGGTCATGGACCGCTGTCCGGCCATCGAGGGCCCGCGCCTCGGGGTCTGATCAGCGTCCCTTGCGCAGGCCCTGCACCCGCGCCTTGCGGTCGCGCGCCTTGGCCGATTTGGCGGCGCGCAGTACGGCGGTGCGGCCGAGCGGCTTGCCTTTGCGGCCTTCGGTGAGCAGTTCGAAGCGCAGGGCGCCGGCGAAGGGGGCCGCCTCGACCAGGCGCACGTCGACGGGGTCGCCGAGCTGATAGGTCTCGCCCGACTTCGAACCGACCAGCGAGTGGCGAGCCTCGTCATAAGCGAAGTAGTCGGCGCCAAGCGTCGAGATCGGCACGAAGCCATCGGCGCCGGTGTCGTTGAGGCGGATGAACAGGCCCGCCTTGGTGACGCCGGCGATGCGGCCGGAAAACTCGGCGCCGACGCGGTCGGACAGCCATTGGGCGATCAGTCGGTCGATGGTCTCGCGCTCGGCGGTCATGGCCCGGCGTTCGGCGGCGGAGATCGACGTGGCGATGCCCTGGAGCTCGGCTTCGATGCCATCGGGCAGGCCATCGTCGCCGAAGCGGCAGGCGGTGATCAGGGCACGGTGGACGATCAGGTCGGCGTAGCGGCGGATCGGCGAGGTGAAGTGGGCGTATTTGCGCAGGTTGAGGCCGAAGTGGCCGATGTTGTCGGGTGAGTACTCGGCCTGGGCCTGGGAGCGCAGCACCACCTCGTTGACGAGGTAGGACTGCGGCGTTTCCTCGACCCGCTCGAGGATGCGGTTGAACAGTTCGGGCTCGATGACGCCCTGCTTGGCCAGCTTCATGTCGAGCGAGGCCAGGAACTCGCGCAGCGATTCCAGCTTGGCCAGCGACGGCTGATCGTGGACGCGGTAGACGAACGGCGTGCGCTTCTTCTCCAGCGTTTCGGCGGCGGCGACGTTGGCCTGGATCATGAATTCTTCGATGAGCCGATGGGCGTCGAGGCGCTCGGGCGTGATGATGCGGTCGACGGTGCCGTCCGCCTTCAGCAGCACCTTGCGTTCGGGCAGATCGAGGTCGAGCGGACCGCGGGCGTCGCGCGCCTTGGCCAGCGCGGCGTAGGCCGCCCACAGCGGCCTCAGGATCGGCTCGACGATGCCGTCCGTCCGTTCGTTGACCTGGCCATCGATGGCGGCCTGGGCCTCCTGGTAGGCGAGCTTGCGCGCCGAGCGCATCATGATGCGGTGGAAGCTGTGGCGGCGCTTGACGCCCTCGGCGTCGAACACCATGCGCGTGGCCAGCGCCGGCCGGTCCTGGCCTTCCTTCAGCGAACACAGGTCGTTGGAGATGGCCTCCGGCAGCATGGGAATGACGCGGTCGGGGAAATACACCGAGTTGCCGCGCTTCAGCGCCTCGCGGTCGAGCTCCGAGCCGGGGCGGACGTAGGCGGCGACGTCGGCGATGGCGACGGTGACAACGAAGCCGCCGGGGTTCTCCGGGTCGTCGTCGGGCGCGGCGTAGACGGCGTCATCGTGGTCCTTGGCGTCGGGCGGATCGATGGTGACGAGCGGCAGGGCGCGCCAGTCCTCGCGGTTGCCGAGGGCGAGCGGCTTGGCGGCGGCGGCCTCGCGCAGCGTGGCGTCGGGGAAGATGTAGGGAATGTCGTTGGCGTGGATGGCGATCATCGAGACCGCCTTCTCCGACTTGACGTTGCCGATGCGCTCGCGCACACGGGCATGGCTGAGGCCGATGCGCGAGGAGCGGATGATGTCGACGGCGACGAGATCGCCGTCCTCGGCGCCAGCGAGATCGTCGAGTTCGGCGATGAGTTCGCTGCTCTGGCGTTTGGAGATCGGCAGGATGCGGGCGCCGTACTGGTTGAGCCGGACGATGCCGAGCACGCCAACCGGCTTGGCCTCCAGGATCTTGATGACGCGAATGGCGGCGCGCGCCAGCCCTTCGTAGCCCTCGGGCACGGCGACGATCCGGGCCAGTACCCGATCGCCGAGACCGGCAACGGGCGTACGCTCGCCGCGGCGGCGGCGCACGGCCGCCACCAGCAGACGCGGGCGGGGGCCGCTTTCGGCGTCCCATTCGGTCGGCTCGGCGAACAGGTCGCCGTCGCGGTCGCGGGCGACGATGTCGCAGGCGAGGACGGCGGACAGGGCGCCGGGCTTGCCGAAGCGCTTGGCCCGGCGCTCGATCAGGCCTTCGCCTTCCAGTTCGCGCAGCAGATGCTTGAGCACGATCCGCCCTTCACCCGACACGTCGAAGGCGCGGGCAATGTCGCGCTTGGTGGCTTTCGACGGGTTGTCGGTGATGAAGCGCAGGATGGTTTCGCGGGTCGGGAAGGCAGAGAGATCGTCGGTAGGGCGGTGCTTGCGGGCCAAAGGCTTTGTCCGGTTATCAAGAAATGAGGCAGTTGCGGCCCGCGTCCGGCGTGACAACAGCGCGGAGACGGCCCCGCTTGCCGGCGGGGCGAATGGCCAGTTTCTCAGTGTGAAGCACATTCTGGCGCTTCTGCAAAGCACCATTGCCGGCGGCCGGCCATGAAGTGATGTCAGCCGCGGCTGGCGCCGAGACGCTGGCCGTGGTCGTGCCGGCGTCCCCGCTCGATGGGACGGACGCGGTCGTCGCCGCTCCAGGCGATCTGGTCGGTATCGACGAGACCGGGCATTTCATTGAGCCGGTCGGCGGCGACGACGCGGCCGCGGCCGCTGGTGCGGGCCAGCGTCAGGGCGGCGTTGGCCTGGGCAAGCAGGGAGTGCAGTTCCGCTTCGGCGGTGATGGTCAGCATGCCGCCGGACAGGCTGGCGCCGATGTGCTCGCCGTCGCCGCCGAACTCGGCCTGCTCGATGCGCATGGTGGCCGCGCAGACGCGGTTACGGACATCGGATATGCGGTGACCGATGGCCAGCAGAATGAACTCGTCGCTGCCGGTGCGGTAGATCGGGCCGAGATCGCTGAACTCCTCAGCCAGCAAGCGGGCGAGGCGGGTGAGCACACGATCGCCTTTCACCGGGCCGAATGTGTCGTTGATCAGCTGAAAACGGTCGATGTCGAGGATGAGCAGAACGCCGCAACGGTCTGTCAGCGCGCTGAAATCGGCCATCATCGCCCGGCGCGTCCTGAGGCCGGTGAGCGAGTCAGTGGCCTCGAGATTGGCAAGCTTGCGCTTGGCGCGGAAGAGGGCGAGAAAATTGGTGGCGATGAGGAGCGCCAGCGGATAGGCGACCAGCAGGGCGATGCCGGCAACGCCGGCCAGTGAGGCCAGCGCGTGCAGCGACCAGTCGGTCGGCGGCGTGTCGGTGAGGCTCTCGATGCCCGTACCGATGGCGAAGCACAGGGCGGCGACAATCAGCGCGAAGGCCTGTGCGTCGCTCGTGCTCCGAATCGGACTGCTGACGTCGGTCCTGAGGTTGTGAATGAGCATCGAGCGGTTTTCCGCGAGGTCAGAAACAGGCAGTTTTATCGCTACCGTTCTGGTACGCCAAAGCCGCTTAAAAAGCGTGAAGATTTGGACCAAGATTGTTACGATCCGGATCGGATAAACTCCGGATCCATCATGAACAAGGCAGATCCAGGCGTGCGTTGGGTCAAACCTGATCAACCGTAACGTTTGCTAATGGCAATGACTGGTTGTCTGATCTGTGGTCGCTGCCCGATTTGCTTGCCTGATGAGACGAAGCCGGCGGATCGACCTGTCACAGCGGTCAATTGCTGATTTCTGACTTTCGGCCCGCAGTCCAATGTCTGCGGGCCCGAATGGTCAATGCCGTGGGCTCAGGCCTCGTCGACGCCGGGCGCAGCCTTGGTCTTGGCCGTCTTGGGCTTGGTCGCCTTGGCCTTGGTGGTGCCGGCCTTGGCTGGCGCCTTTTTCTTGGCTGCCGGCTTGGCCGCCTCGCCGGAGGCGTCATCGGCGATGGCCTCGGCCTTGGCGGTCTTGCTCTTGGCGGCCTTGGCCTTGGCGGGCGCTTTGGTCTTGCCGGGGTTCTTGGCCACCTTGGCGGCGATGAGTTCCAGCGCCTGCTCCAGCGTCAGGGTCTGCGGGTCGGTGCCCTTGGCAAGGGTGGCGTTGACCTTGCCCCAGGCGACGTACGGACCGTAACGACCGTCGCGCACGGTGATCTCGCCGCCGTCGGGATGTTCGCCGAGGCTCTTGAGGGCGGCCGGCGTAGCGCGGGCGCGAGCGCCCTTTTCCTTCTTCTCGGCCAGTACGGCGACGGCGCGGTTGATGCCGACCTCGAACACCTCGTCGACCGAGGACAGATTGGCGTAGACGCCGTCGTGCGCCACGTAGGGTCCGTAGCGGCCGATGTTGGCCTCGATGGGCTTGCCGCTCTCGGGGTGAACGCCGATGGTGCGCGGCAGGTTGAGCAGCAGCAGGGCGCGGGCGAGATCGATCGATTCGATGCTCCAGCCCTTGGGCAGCGACGAACGCTTGGGCTTGCCTTCTTCGCCGAGCTGGACGTAGGGGCCGAAGCGGCCGGAGCGCAGCGACACCGTGAGGCCGGTGTCGGGATCGGTGCCCAGCACCTTGACGCCATCGGCGCCGAGGGCGCTTTCGGCCTCGTTGTCGTTCTGGCCGTTGCCGAGCTGGCGGGTATAGCGGCACTCGGGATAGTTGGAGCAGCCGACGAACGAGCCGAAGCGGCCGAGCTTCAGCGACAGGCGGCCGTTGCCGCAAGTCGGGCAGGACCGCGGATCGGAACCGTCGCCGCGATCGGGGAAGATGTGGGCGGCAAGATTGTCGTTGAGGGCGTCGATGACCTCGGCGACGCGCAGTTCCTTGACCTCGCCGATGCGGGTGTTGAAGTCGCCCCAGAAGCGGGCGAGCACGGCGCGCCAGTCGAGTTCGCCGGCCGAGATGCGGTCGAGCTCTTCCTCGAGGCTGGCGGTGAAGTCGTACTCGACGTAGCGGCTGAAGAACGAGCCGAGAAAGGACGTGACGATGCGGCCCTTGTCGGAGGGAACGAGCCGCTTCTTGTCGATGGTGACGTAGTCGCGGTCGCGCAGCGTGGCCAGCGTGGCGGCGTAGGTGGAGGGGCGGCCGATGCCGAGTTCTTCCATCTTCTTGACCAGCGTCGCTTCGGTGTAGCGCGGCGGCGGCTCGGTGAAGTGCTGGTCGATAGCCACCGACTTGCGGCCAAGGGCGTCGCCGACGCTCATCGCCGGCAGGCGGCGGGTGTCCTCGTCGTCCTCGTCGTCGCGGCTTTCCTGATAGAGCTTCAGGAAGCCGTCGAACTTCAGCACCGAACCGGTGGCGCGCAAACCGGCGGAGCGACCGCTGGCGCGAGCGGTGATGTCGATCGTCGTCCGTTCGAAATCGGCGCTCTGCATCTGGCTGGCCACGGTACGCTTCCAGACCAGTTCGTAGAGGCCGGCCTCGTCGCGCTCAAGGA
The DNA here is from genome assembly GCA_937868725.1 of uncultured Pleomorphomonas sp. Lineage (GTDB taxonomy): Bacteria > Pseudomonadota > Alphaproteobacteria > Rhizobiales > Pleomorphomonadaceae > Pleomorphomonas. The sequence continues at coordinate 26,814 of CALMMQ010000004.1, read as the reverse complement.
AGCGCGACACGGTGGCGGGCAGACGGCTGAGCTCGGTGGGGCGAATGGCTTCGTGGGCTTCCTGGGCGTTCTTGGCCTTGGTGGAATAGAAGCGCGGCTTTTCCGGCAGATAGCGGTCGCCGAATTCCTTCTCGATCACCTTGCGCGTGGCGTGCACCGCTTCCGGAGCGATCTGGACGCCGTCGGTTCGCATGTAGGTGATGAGGCCGACGGTTTCGCCGTCGATGTCGACGCCCTCGTAGAGGCGCTGGGCCACCTGCATGGTGCGCTGGGCCGACAGACCGAGCTTGCGCGAGGCTTCCTGCTGCAGCGTCGAGGTGGTGAACGGCGCCCAGGGGTGGCGCTTCTGCGGCTTGGACTCGGCGTCGGCGACGGTGTAGCTGGCCGTATCGAGGAAGTCGCGGATGCTGCGCGCCTCCTCGCCGCTCGCCACGTCGAGACGGTTCATCTTCTTGCCGTTCCATTCGGACAGGCGAGCCTCGAACTCTTCGCCCTTGGGCGTCGCCAGACGGGCCAGGATCGACCAGTATTCCTGCGGCCGGAAGGTCTCGATCTCGCTTTCGCGGTCGCAGACGAGGCGCAGGGCCACCGACTGGACGCGGCCGGCCGAGCGGGCGCCCGGCAGCTTGCGCCACAGCACCGGCGACAGCGTGAACCCGACGAGATAGTCGAGGGCGCGGCGGGCGAGATAGGCCTCAACCAGCGGCTGGTCGACATCACGCGGCTTGGCCATGGCGTCGAGCACGGCCTGCTTGGTGATGGCGTTGAACACCACGCGCTGAATGGTCTTGCCCTTGAGGGCCTTCTTGGCGCCGAGCACATCGAGCACGTGCCAGGAAATGGCCTCACCCTCGCGATCCGGGTCGGTGGCGAGAATCAGGCGGTCGGCGCCCTTGAGGGCGGTGGCGATGTCGCTGAGGCGTTTGGACGACTTGGCGTCGATCTCCCATTTCATGGAGAAGTTGGCATCCGGATCGACCGATCCATCCTTGGCGGGGAGGTCGCGGACATGGCCATAGGACGCCAGGACGGTGTAGTCGCGTCCCAGATACTTGTTGATGGTCTTCGCCTTGGCGGGCGATTCGACGATGACAACGTTCATGAGCCCCAGCCACTGCCAGATGATGGAAAACAGCCCTCTTTAAGAGTGCCCCGGGCAATAGGCAAGAGACCTGCTGTCGTCGGCTCAATCATTGAGTGCTGAAGATTGATTGTCGCCATTCAAGGGCGTGACGTCTGCGCGTGTCGACGTGTGCTGCACCCTGTCAAAACAGGCAGGGGTTTCAACGATGGACACTCTAGAGTGGTTTATGTTGGAACTTAGCAATCATTTAGTGTATACCCTGATTGGTTGTAGCCGTTTGGTGGTCGGACGCAGGGCAAGTGTGTATCGTTCGGAGGAATTCGCCTTGCGGGAAAGGTTTGGGCACATGTTGGACGATGTCGGCGGCGACGATGGAACGCCCAGGGAAAAAATGGAATACATCGAGCGCATGAGCCACGAGCTTGGTCGCCTGGCTGGCGGGGCTGGTTGTGCTTTTCTGGCCTATTTGCTTGAAATGGCAGCCGAGGAGGCCTCGCTCATGAAGTCGGACAACCGTCTGACCGTGCGCACGCGCGACGGCGAAAGCGTCGATCTGGCCGGTCTGGCGGTGCGTCAACGCTGAAAATTTTAATTGCGGCATGGGGAGCCGGTTGTGCTCGCCGGGCGTCGAAGGCGTCCATTCTAGCCGATCAGCGAGATGAGCTGATTGCCGTGGTGCTCGATGCGGCCGGCCAGATCGAGTTCCAATAGCAGCACAGATACAACCGATGATTTCAACCCCGTGTGGAGGACGATGTCGTCGATCGCCACCGGCGTCGGACCGAGCGCGGTGATCAGCACGGCGCGGGCGGCATCGTCGGCGAGGCCGGATGAGTCGTCGTCGGCGGCCGGTTCGGCCAAAGGCGCGAACAGCGGTCCGTCGCGACCGATGAGCGGCCGCAACTGTTCGAGCACGTCGCCGGCCGAGGTGACCAGTGTGGCGCCGCTGCGGATCAGCCGGTTGGTGCCTTCGGCGCGCGGATCGAGGGGCGAGCCGGGCACGGCGAACACCTCGCGCCCCTGTTCGAGAGCAAAGCGGGCGGTGTGCAGCGTGCCCGAGCGCGCCGCCGCCTCGATGACCACGACGCCGAGGCTCATGCCGGAGATGATGCGGTTGCGGCGGGGAAAGTCTTTGGCGCGGGGCGAAAAGCCGAACGGCATCTCCGACAGCACGGCGCCGCCCCGGGCGATGATGTCGGCGCGCAGGGCGGCGTGCTCTTCGGGATAGATGTGGTCGACGCCGCCGGCCACCACGGCGATGGTGCCGCTGTCGAGGGCGGCGCGGTGGGCGCAGCCGTCGATGCCGCGAGCGAGGCCGGAGACGACGACGACGTCGGCTTCACCGAGGCCGCGAGCGATGCGTTCGGCCATCTTCTGGCCGGCGACCGAGGAGTTGCGCGAACCGACGATGGCAGCGGTGGGGCGGGCCATCAGCTCGGACGAGCCGCCAAGCACGGCGATCAGCGGTGGTGGCGCGGCGATGGCCTTGAGCGCCGCCGGATAGAGCGCTTCGCCGATGGCCACCAGGCGACCGCCCGCCGCTGCCGTCCGCTCGAGTTCGCGCTCGGCGTCGGCGCGACTGGCGATGGCGATGTCGCGGCTGGCGCCGCCGCGCCGGGCGAGCGCAGGCAAGGCGTCCAGCGCCGCGTCGGCGGCGCCGAAGTGGTTGATCAGGCTGCGGAAGGTGGCCGGTCCCACGTTTTCGGACCGGATGAGGCGAAGCCAGGAGATCCGCTGGTCATGGGTAAGCTCAACCATGGGGCCTCCTTGTCTTGATCATGATTTCTGGCCGATCTTGCCTTCCGTGCCGGCGATCAGCCGGGTGATGTTGGTCTTGTGCTTGATCCATACGATCAGCGACAGCACGGCGAACAGCATGGCCATGCGCGTTTCGCCGAGCGCCCACAGGCTGGCCGGCACGGCCAGCGTGGCAGCCAGCGCCCCGGCCGACGAGTAGCGGCTGAAATAGGCGACGGCCAGCCAGACGCCGGCGAAGATCAGCACCGCCGGCCACATCAGGCCAAGCAGGATGCCGATGTAGGTGGCGACGCCCTTGCCGCCCTTGAAGCCCAGCCAGATCGGGAAGAGATGACCGAGGAAGGCGCCAAAGCCGGCGGCGATGCCGAGGTCGACGCCGCCGACGACGCGGGCCAGCACGACGGCAACAGTGCCCTTCAGGAGGTCGAGCGCCAGCGTGGCAGCGGCCAGCTTCTTGTTGCCGGTGCGCAGCACGTTGGTGGCGCCGATGTTGCCGGAGCCGATGTTGCGCACGTCGCCAAGCCCGGCGGCGCGGGTCAGGAGCAGTCCGAAGGGAACGGACCCGCAGAGATAGCCGACAAGAACGGCGGCAGCGATGACGGGCCAGGTAAGGGGCAGCTCGATCATGATCGCCTCCAGCAATCAAAAAGAGTGGTAGACGATTTAAGGTTGCACGTCACCTCCGACAAAGCGCTGAGGTGACGGACGACACAAGGCACCGGCCAGCCTGCCCCAGAGGGGCAGGCCAGCCAATACGACAAATGTGCGTCGCTGTCGCTATCAGCGTTCGAAGACGGGGCAGCCGCCGACGAAGGTGCGCCGGATGCGCCCGGTGAAACGGGCGGCTTCGTAGGGCGTGTTCTTGGCCTTGGAGACGATGTCGCGGGCGTTGAGCACCCAGGGCTCGTCGAGGTCGAAGACAATGACGTCGGCCGGCGCGCCGGTCTTGAGCGTGCCGGCGTCGATGCCGGCGATCTCGGCCGGGCGGGTCGACATGGCCTCGATCAGTCGCGACAAGGACAGCTTGTCGGCGTGCACCAGCCGCAGGCCGGCGGCGAGGAACGTCTCAAGGCCGATGGCGCCGTCGGCGGCCTCGGCGAACGGCAGACGCTTGGTCTCGACATCCTGAGGATCGTGGTTGGAAACGATGATGTCGATGCTGCCGTCACGCACGGCGTCGACCAGGGTCAGGCGGTCGTCTTCGCCGCGCAGCGGCGGCGACAGCTTGAAGAAGGTGCGGTAGGCGCCGATGTCGGTCTCATTCAGCGTCAGATGGGCGATCGAGGTCGAGGCCGTGGCGCGGATGCCGAGCCCCTTGGCCCAGGCGATGAGGGCAGGCGATTCGGCGGCCGACAGCAGCGAGGCGTGATAGCGACCGCCGGCCAGGCGGGCGATGCGCAGGTCGCGGGCCAGCACCGTGGTCTCCGCTTCGGCCGGAATGCCATTAAGGCCGAGGCGGACGGCGGTCTCCGACAGGTTCATGACGCCGGCGCCCTTGAGGGCGGCGTCTTCCGGCCGGTGGCAGATCAGCGCGTCGAAATCCTTGGCGTAGGTGAGGGCCCGGCGCAGCACCTGGGCGTTGGCCAGCGACTGCCGGCCGGAGGTGAAGCCGACGGCGCCCGCTTCCTGCAACAGACCGAACTCGGTGAGTTCGCCGCCAGCCTGACCCTTGGTCAGCGCCGCCATCACCTTGACGCGAACGATGGAGGTGTGGCGGGCTCGCGTCGCCACGAAGTCGACCAGGGCCGGATCGTCGACGCACGGGTCGGTGTCGGGCTGGGCGACGACGGTGGTGATGCCGCCGGCAGCGGCGGCGCGGCCGGCCGAGGCGAAGGTCTCGCGGTGTTCGTGGCCGGGCTCGCCGATGTAGGCGCAGAGGTCGACGAGACCGGGGGCGACGACGAGGCCGTGGCAGTTGATGACTTCGGTGCCCTCGGGGGCGCCGTTGTTGATGGCCGCCGGGCCGGCGGCGATGATGCGGCCACCGCTCATCAGCACGGCGCCGGGCCCGTCAAGGCCCTGCGACGGATCGACGATGCGGGCGTTGGTCAGCCAGATGGGGCGGTTCTGCGTCATGCGGCTCATCGACTGGCCTCCCCACCGTTGCCGCGCGAGGTGACCACGGCGTCCAGCACCGCCATGCGGATGGCGACGCCCATTTCAACCTGTTCGCGGATAAGGCTCTGCGGCCCGTCGGCCACGGCCGGATCGATCTCGACGCCACGGTTCATCGGACCGGGGTGCATGACCAGCGCCCCCGGCTTGGCGTAGGAGAGCTTTTCCTCGTCGAGGCCCCAGTAATGGAAGTATTCGCGCACCGACGGCACGAAGGAGCCCTGCATGCGCTCGCGCTGCAGGCGCAGCATCATGACGATGTCGGCGTCGCGCAAGCCGTCCTTCATCGCGTGGCACACCTCAAGGCCCATGGCGCGGAAGGCACCGGGCACCAGCGTCGAGGGGCCGACAAGGCGGACACGGGCGCCGAGGGCGGTGAGCAGCAGCACGTTGGAACGGGCGACGCGGCTGTGAGCGACGTCGCCGCAGATGGCGACGGTGAGACCGTCGATGCGCTGCTTGTGGCGGCGGATGGTCAGGGCATCGAGCAGGGCCTGCGTCGGGTGTTCGTGACTGCCATCACCTGCGTTGACGACCGAGCAGTCGACCTTCTGCGCCAGCAGCGCCACGGCGCCCGAGGCGTTGTGACGCACGACGATGACGTCGGGGTTCATGGCGTTGAGCGTCACGGCCGTGTCGATCAGCGTCTCGCCCTTTTTGACCGACGACTGACCAACGGCCATGTTCATGACGTCGGCGCCAAGGCGCTTGCCGGCGATCTCGAACGAGGACTGGGTGCGCGTCGAGTTCTCGAAGAACAGGTTGATCTGCGTTCGGCCGCGCAACGTCTCCCGTTTCTTCTCGCGCTGACGGGAGATCTCGATGTTGGCCTCGGCCCGGTCGAGAAGGTCGAGGATTTCCGGCGGCGTGAGGCCCTCGATCCCCAGGAGGTGAGGGCGATTGAACCCGTAGGGGTTGGCAGCAGGTTTTGTCATGAGTTGGCGTGATAGATTCGTTTTCCGGGGACGGCAAGACCGGGAAAGTCGATTGAACAGATATTTGCTGTGCGACGCGCGGTCAGCGTAAACTGTTGATCATTCGGTCAAAATTGCCGATGGCCGCCGGAACGGTCCGACGGCGTGGGCGACGGGCGCCGATCAGCCATCCGGAAAACGCCACTGGTGAGATTGAACCGTTTCGTCTATCGCTCGGGACAGTGCCATCCCCGCGCGGGGCAGCCTCCTTGCCGGCCTTCGGCCCCTGGTCTCCGGCCTCTCCCCGCGTACCCCGAGTTCGCCCATGCCCGCCAAAACGCCGAGCGTCGACCGCCGGGTCGTCGTCTTCCGCTGGATCGTCCTGCTTGTCGCCTCCGTCATCTTCGGCGGTGGTCTCGAACACCTGCGCCTGCCGGCCGCGCTGCTGCTCGGCCCGATGGCGGCGGCGGTGCTGCTGTCGACGTCGGGGCGGGCGGTGCGCGTGGCGCCGCCGATCTTCCTCTTGGCCCAGGCGGTGGTCGGCACCATGATCGCCCGGTCGATGCCGCCGGCGGTGTTCATCGAGATCGGCAAGATCTGGCCGATCATCCTGTTCGGCGTGGTGTTCGTCGTCGGACTGGCCAACGGCCTCGGCTGGCTGATCGCCCGGCGCGGCGTGCTGCCGGGCACCACGGCGGTGTGGGGTTCCTCGCCGGGGGCGGCGACGGCCATGGTCATCATGTCGGAAGCCTACGGCGGCGACATGCGCCTTGTCGCCATGATGCAGTACGTGCGGGTGATCATGGTGGCAAGCGCCGCCAGCATCGTTGCCCGCCTCTATATCGGCGGTTCGCTGGCCGAGATGCCGGCGATCGTCTGGTTCCCGCCCATCCACTGGCAGGCGTTCGCCGAGACCATGGCGGTCATCGCCGCCGGGCTCGTGCTGTCGCGGCTGCTGCGCCTCGCCACCGGTGCCATGGTCATTCCGATGGGCTTGGCGATCGGTCTGCAGTTCTTCGGTCTCATCGAGATCGAGCTGCCGCCCTGGCTGCTGGCGGCGAGCTACGCCATCGTCGGCTGGAGCATCGGCCTGCGCTTCACGCCGGCCATCCTGTCCTATGCCGCCCGCGCGCTGCCGACCATCATCGGGTCGATCCTGGTGCTGATCGCCGTCTGCGCCGTCTTCGGCATGGTGCTGACCCGCTTCGCCGGCGTCGATCCGCTGTCGGCCTATCTCGCGTCCAGTCCGGGCGGTGCCGACGCCATGGCCATCATCTCGGCCTCGGTCAACGTCGACATGCCGTTCGTCATGGCCATGCAGACCATGCGCTTCATCCTGGTGCTGCTGACCGGCCCGATGGTCGCCCGCTTCATCGCCAGTCGCCTGCCGGCGTCACGCCCGGAGGCCTGATCGCCGCTCAGCCGAGGTCGTGGTCCTTGCGCCGTGCCGCCAGCGCCGCCCGCGCCGCCGCGAGGCGGGCGATGGGGACGCGGAACGGCGAGCACGAGACGTAGGTGAGGTCGTTTTCCTCGCAGAAGGCGATCGAGTTGGGATCGCCGCCGTGTTCGCCGCAAATGGACAGCGTGATGGCCGGCCGGACGCGCCGACTGCGGTCGATGGCGATGCGGACGAGCTCGCCGACGCCCTCGCGGTCGATGGACACGAACGGGTCGCGCGGCAGCAGGCCCTTCTGGACGTAGGTGGGCAGGAACGAGCCGGCGTCGTCGCGGCTGATGCCGAACGTCGTCTGGGTGAGATCGTTGGTGCCGAAGGAGAAGAACGCCGCGGACTTGGCGATCTCGGCCGCCAGCAGCGCGGCGCGCGGCAGTTCGATCATGGTACCGACGTGGAACTCGACCAGGCGGCCGGTTTCGGTCTTCACCTCGCGGGCGACGCGGTTGAGGATGCCGGTGACGTAGTCGAGCTCGCTCTTGGCCGAGACGAGCGGCACCATGATTTCCGGCACGACGCGACCGCCGGTCTTGCGTTCGGCCGCCAGCGCCGCTTCGAAGATGGCCCGACCCTGCATTTCGGCGATTTCCGGGAAGGAGACGGCGAGACGACAGCCGCGATGGCCAAGCATCGGGTTGAATTCGTTCAGGTTTTCGATGCGGCGCTTCAGTACTGTGGCATCGACGCCGAACACCGCCGCCAGTTCCTTGATGTCGACGGGGTCGCTCGGCAGGAACTCGTGCAGCGGCGGATCGAGCAGGCGGATGCACACCGGCAGGCCGGCCATGATCTCGAACAGCTCGGTGAAGTCGGCCCGCTGCATCGGCAGCAGCTTGATGAGGGCGTCGCGCCGGCCTTCCGGTGTTTCGGCCAGGATCATCTCGCGCACGGCCATGATGCGCGTGTGGTCGAAGAACATGTGCTCGGTGCGGCAGAGGCCGATGCCTTCGGCGCCGAAGAAGCGGGCGATGCGCGCGTCGGCCGGCGTTTCGGCGTTGGCCCGCACGCCCATGCGGCGCACCTCGTCGGCCCAGCCCATCAGCTTGCCGAAGGTGCCCGAGAGTTCGGGCTGGCGCATCGGCACGGCACCGGCGAAGACGCGGCCGGTGGCGCCGTCGATGGTGATCAGGTCGCCGCGGACGAACGTGCGGCCGGCGATGTTCATGGTGCCGGAATCGATGTCGACGCGCAGCGAGCCGACGCCGGAGACGCAGGGCTTGCCCATGCCGCGCGCCACCACGGCGGCATGGCTGGTCATGCCGCCGCGCGCCGTCAGGATGCCCTCGGCGGCGTGCATGCCGTGGATGTCCTCGGGGCTGGTCTCGACGCGCACCAGGATGGTCTTGACGCCGCGCTGATGGACGCGCTCCACCTCCTCGGAGGTAAAGACGATCTCGCCGGTGGCGGCGCCCGGCGAGGCGGGCAGGCCGGTGATCACCAGATCGAAGGCGCCGTCGGGGTCGATGGTTGGGTGCAACAGGTGCTCGAGCGTCATCGGGTCGATGCGTTCGATGGCCTCGTCGCGGGTGATCAGCCCTTCCTCGGCCATCTCGACGGCGATGCGCAGGGCGGCTTGGGTGGTGCGCCGGCCGGAGCGGGTCTGCAGCATCCACAGCTTGCCGCGCTCGACGGTGAATTCGATGTCCTGGATGTCGCGGAAGTGGCGTTCGAGCGAACGGCAATAGCCGGCGAACTCGGCGAATGTCGTCGGCATCAGCACTTCCAGCGACGGCAGATCGGAACGCGAGGCGAGGCGGCCGGCTTCCGTCAGGTCCTGCGGCGTCCGGAGGCCGGCGACGACGTCCTCACCCTGAGCGTTGGGCAGAAATTCGCCGTAGAGCTGGTTCTCGCCGGTCGAGGGGTTGCGTGTGAAGCCGACGCCGGTGCCGGAATTCTCGTCCATGTTGCCGAACACCATGGCCTGGACGTTGACGGCGGTGCCCGCCTCGGAGGGAATGCCGTGCAGCTTGCGGAAGGTGATGGCGCGGGAGTTGGTCCACGAGCCAAAGACGGCGCCGATGGCCCCCCACAGCTGTTCATGCGGGTCCTGCGGGAACTCGAGCCCGGTCTCGTCGACGATCAGCGCCTTGTAGTCGGCGACGATGCGTCGCCATTCGTCGGCGGTGAGCTCGGTGTCGTTGAAATAGCCGGCGCGCTCCTTGAGGTCGTCGAGCAGTTCCTCGAAGGCCTGCAGGTCGACGCCGAGAACGACGTCGCCGTACATCTGGATGAAGCGGCGATAGCTGTCGAGGGCGAAGCGCTCGTCGTCGGCTTCGCGGGCCAGCGCCATGACGGTGATGTCGTTGAGGCCGAGGTTGAGGACGGTGTCCATCATGCCCGGCATCGATTCGAGGGCGCCGGAGCGCACGGCGACCAGCAGCGGATTGATCGGGTCGCCGAAGCGGCGGTTGGTCCGCCGGCTCAGCAGTCCCAGGGCGAAGTCCACCTGTTCGCGCAGGCCGTCGGGATAGGTGCGCTCGTTGGCGTAGAAGTGGCGACACACCTCGGTGGTGATGGTGAAACCGGGGGGCACCGGCAGGCCGAGCATGGCCATTTCCGCGAGATAGGCACCCTTGCTGCCAAGTAGATGGCGCAGGCGCATGCCGCCTTCCGCCGTGCCTTCACCAAAACTGTAGACCCAGTTGGGCATGATTCCGTCCGCGTCCCGACAAAGCTGCAGCTCGCATATAGCATGGAAATGGCGTGGAAATTCCAGCGCCATCGCCATTTGCGGCCTGCGGGTCGATTAAGCGGCTGGCTACCGGTCGATTTCGAGGAAGAATGGCGTGCCCTCGAAAGCGTCGGCGCCACGACCGATGGCGTCGATGGCGGCCAGCATGCGGCCGTCGCGGCCGAGCAGGCGGTCGGCGATGGCAATGATGCGGCGGTTGGGCGTGGCCGAGGGCGAACGGGCACGTAGCGTCCGCGCCAGTTCCATCTCGTTGCGGCCCGGGTTGAGGGCGGCGACGATGGAATAGGCGGCCGCCGTCGAACGCGAGATGCCGGCAAAGCAGTGGACGACCATCGGCGCGGCGCGGTCCCAGTCGCCGACCCAGTCGAGCAGGGTGCGCACGTGCTCCTCGCCCGGCGGCGTCATGCCTTCGATCGGCTCGACGATGTCGTTCATGGCCAGGTGCAGATAGTCGACCTCGGCCACGGTCGGCGGCCGACGCATGGGCGTGCCGGCGTTGATGAGGGTGATGACGCGGCGGGCGCCGACGCGCTCGACCGTTTCTTCGAGGCGGGCAAGCGAACAGACGTGGATCATCGGCGGGACTCCAGTTCGTTGAAGCGGGCGAGGAAGGCGTCCTCGGCCGCGGTGGTCGGCTTGGGGTCGAGGCCGAGACGCGGGCCCTCGGGTGTCAGGCGGCCGAAGCCCTTGGGCTCGCCGAAGATTTTTCTGGCTTCGGCGCGCGTGAAGCCGGAAAGCTCCACCGCTTCGAAGTAGGCACAAATGATGTCGGCCTTCTTGGTCAGCTTGTGCAGGCGCTCGGTGGCGACCGTCTCCAGCCCGAAGCGGCGGTGAATGGCGATTTCGAGGCGCTTCTCGATCACCTTGTATTCGCCCCCCATGACGGCCTTGAACGGCGAGATCATGTCGCCGATGACGTATTCGGGGCCGTCGTGCAGCAGCACCACCAGCCGTTGGGCCGGTGTCAGCGTCGGCTCGAGCAGACCGGCGATATCCTCGACGATCAGGCAGTGTTCGGCCACCGAGAAGGCATGTTCGCCGGTGGTCTGGCCATTCCAGCGGGCAACGCGGGCGAGGCCGTGGGCGATGTCGATGATTTCGACGTCGAGCGGCGAGGGATCGATGAGATCGAGTCGGCGGCCCGACAGCATGCGCTGCCAGGCGCGGGGCGGTGAACCGGCGCGATCGGCCATGATTGTCAGTCGTCCGTGCTTGTGTTTTCCGGCCAGCCGTAATCGGCCCAGGCGGGAAGATCAAGGCTCACCGGTTGGCCATCCGCCGTAATCGGCTCGCCGGCCGCCCGGGCCGCCGCGACGCGGTCGAGGCGGACGATGGCGATGCCGCGCCGGTCGGCCACCGAGCCGATGGCGCCAACGGCGCGGGTTCCGGCCAGAATATCGGCGCCGGCGCGCAAGGGCGCTTCGCCGGTCACCGCCACCGGTCGGCGCCGTGCCGTCCCGCGATAGCGCATGCGGCTCACCACCTCCTGACCAACATAGCAGCCCTTGGCGAAGTCGACGCCGGCGAGCGAATCCATGGCGATATCGGCGGGGAAGCCGTCGCCGAGCGCGGCGTCGCGGCCGATAGCCGGCACGGCGAGAGCGATGCGGTGCCGGTCGTAGGCGGCGTCGTTGGCGGTCATGGCCGGCAGGGCGTCGAGGCGCGGCCAGGCGCGATAGCCAAGGCCCGGGGCCCGCGAATCGACGAACCATGGCCCGCCGTCGGCGGGGGGCTCGTTTCCGTCCCAGGCGGCGAGGGCGGCTCGCTCGCCGGTGACGTCGGCGATGGTGACGGCGGCGCGCAGCTTGAACATGGTGAGGCGCCGCACGATGTCGGCGGTGGCGCTGGCCGGGCCGTCGAGCAGGAAACCGTCGTCGAGACGGGCGATCAGGAAGTCGCTGATGATCTTGCCCTGGGGCGTCAACAAGGCGCCGTAGGCGGCGTGACCGGCGGTGGCCGCGCTGGGTGATTGCGTCAGCAGACGGCCGAGGAACGGCTCGGCGTCGGGGCCGGTGACGGCGATGAGTCCACGGTCGCCGAGACGGCAAAGAAGGGGCGAGGTCATGTCTGGCTCCCGCGAGAGATCGGCAGGTGCCGGCCGAAGGGCCGACGCCGATCTGTCATTCGATCGGAAAATGGCCGGACTGGCAAGGCATGGGGGCGCATGGCGGGGTGTGGCAGTCAGACAAGATCGGAAACTCATACCGTTGCCGGAATCGCCTGCTTTAGGCTGATCATCGCGCGCCGGCCGGCCGCCGACGCACCGGAAAGGCCGGGCGGCTGGGCATAATCCCTGTCGCCGGCTGGCATTTGACTGATTTTGCGAGCATATGGTGGCAAAGCGCTTCGAGGTGACATGAAGGAACAGCAACCCGCCATCACCGAGCCGGGGTCGACTGCCTCGCCCGCCAGACACCACTGGTGGCGCTGGCCGTTGCGGGTTGCCCTGGTGGTCGTGGCGCTGCTGCTCGCCGTCGCCGGCTATTTCGCCTGGACACTGTCGCGTGGGCCGATCGTCAGCACGCTGGCCGCCGATGTGCTGGGCGAGCACATTGCCGCCCTGGCCGGATCCGACCGCCAGGTCAGCGTCGGCGTCGTCGGCCTCGAGCTGACCGACGAGCTGGAGCCGACCATCGTGGTCCGGGATGTCCGCATCGTTCATCCCAACGATCTCGCCGTGTCGCTGAATTCGATCGAGATCGAGACAAACTGGTCGACGCTGCTCGGCGGGCCACGGCACTTGCGCTCCGTCCGGGCCGATCGGCTGCTGATCCAGAGCATCGGCCCCGATGTCAGCCTGCCGACCATGGCGCAGGTGCTCGAGGGGGCGCGTCTGCTCGTCGGCGATCTCGGGCTCGAGTATTTCGAGATCGCGGCGCTGACCTATCGCGACGAGCTCCCCGGGCAGCCGGTGCTGGAGCGGGCCGGCAACGTGTCGATCACCGCCGAGGGCAAGGATGGCACCTCGGTCAAGGTGCAGGCCATCGCGCTCGGCAGTCAGGGCACCATGTCGCTGGAGGTAGGCCTGACGCTGCCCGAAGCGGGCGGCAACTTCAAGTTCGACGTACACAGTCGCAATTTCGATCTTGCTGACATCGCCGCCATCGTCGGCAAGAAGGACGCGGCGGGCGGCGGCCCGGTGGCGGTGGAAGGCAGCGGCGAACTCAGCGCCGACGGTCGACTGGTGAGCGGCGGCAGCCGGCTGTCGTTCGGGCCCATCCGCCAGCTGGGCGACGGCGACAACGAACTGATGCTGGTGCCGGTGCCGGTCAACTTCGATATCGCCTGGAACGCCGACCGGCATTCGATCGAGCTCAATCCATCGCCGGTGGTGTTCGTGACCGGTCACCTCATCGCCTCCGGCGAGGTCGTGCTGCCGCCGGATGGCGCCGGGCTTTGGCGCTTTGATTTCGCCCTCAAGGGGCCGGACCCGACCAACGTCGGCCAGACGGCCGAAGGCCATTTCGCCGGCACCTACGACACGGCCAGTGCCGGATTCGTCGTTGACGACGTCCATTTCGTCGGCGCCGGCACTTCGTTTACCGCCGCCGTGCGCGGCAGCAGTCTGCCGGGCGGCCGCTATCTCGTGGTGTCCGGCATCTCGCCGCAGATGCCGGTCGGCGCACTCAAGGCGCTGTGGCCGCGGACCCTGTCCAGCGATGCCCGCCAATGGGTGATGGACAACATCCGCTCCGGCGTCATCACCGACGCTCATGTCGACTTTTCCGCCGGCAATGCTGATCTTGAAGCCGGCAAGGCGGGCGCTGGCACCATCGCCTTCAAATTCGCCAATGGCGTCTTCCAGCCCTACGACGACGGCCCGTTGGTGCGGGACGCCGTCGGTGAAGGCTATCTGGACGGTAGCGGGTTCACCATCACGGTGGCGAGCGGCTGGTCGGACATGGGCGATGGACGCAAGCTGACGCTGGCGCCGTCGCGCTTCTCGGTACCGTTCGGCGGGACCGGCGCGCCGCAGGGTTCAGTCGAGGTCGAGCTCTCCGGCTCGGTGGCGGCAGGGTTGGCGCTGTGGAATCGGCTGCCCTACGCCGATAGCGTCGACGTCGATTTCGATCCGGCCAAAGTCGCCGGCCAGGCTACCGCCCGCCTCCGGATCGAGTTGCCGCTCGTCAATGGTGTCGCGGCCGATGCCATCAATGTCACCGGTCACGTGGAGACGCAGGGCTTTGCTTCCACCCAGCCGATGTTCGGCCACCTCGTCAAGAACGGTGGCGTCAGCATCGCCATCGACGGCAGCGAGGCGCACATCACCGGCAAGGCCGATGTCGACGGCGCCCCGGCCGATCTCGACCTGCATCTGCCGCTCGACGGCACGGGGGTGGCCAAGACGGCCGTCAAGCTGGTGCTCGACGACGCGGCGCGCAAGGCGCTGGGCGTCGATCTCGGACCGTTCCTTAGCGGTCCGGTGACGGCGACTGTCGAATCGACCGGCACGGCCAAGGACGTGCAGGCGGTGACCATCGACCTTGCCAAGGCGGTGATCCGGTTGCAGCCGGCGGGCTTTGCCAAGCCGGCCGGCAAGCCGGGCAAGCTGATGTTCAAGCTGCAGCGTTCGGCCGACGGCGGCGTTCGCATCAGCGATCTCGTGCTGAAGGCCGGGACGGCCTCTTTCGAGGGCGACATCGCCCTTGATGGCGATGGACTGGTGTCGGCCGATCTGCCGCGCGGCGCCATTGTCGATGGCGACCACTTCGCGACCAAGGTGACGCGGGTGGGCAAGGGCTTCCGCATCGCCATTTCCGGCAGCGCCTTCGACGGTCAGGGACTGGTCAACACGCTGCTGCGCTCCACGACCGGCGCCTCGTTCGCCGTTGGCCGGCCGCTCAGCATCTCGGCGGCCATTGACAACGTCACCGGCTTCAACGGCGAAGTGCTGTCGGGTGTCAACCTGTCGACCGAGCTTGGCGACAGCGGTCTCAGGGCGCTATCGATGACCGTTCAGTCGGGTGGGGCGGCGGCGTCGGCCACCATCACCCCCAACGGGCGGGATGGCCGGCTCCGCATCGAGGCGGGCGACGTCGGCTCGCTGTTGCGCTTCTTCGACATCTATCCGCGCGTCATCGGCGGTCGTTCGGTGGTCGCCGGCACGGTGGAAGCCAGCGGTCGCATCACCGCCGTGCTCGATGGCGACAACTGGAAGGTCGTCGAGGAACCGGCGCTGGCGCGCCTGTCCACGGCTTCGGCGGTGGGGCCGACCTCGGGCCTATCGACGGCCGACATCCGGCGCCTGGCCTTCCGCATCGCCTTCAACAACGGCCGACTCGGCATCGACGAGGGCTTTCTCCGCACCGACACCGCCGGCCTGACCATGAACGGCGACGTTGATTTCACCAAGGGCGTCATCCGGCTGGCGGGCAGCTATCTGCCGGCCAGCCGCCTCGACCGCCTCCTGGGCGCCGTGCCGATCCTTGGCTGGACGGTGTTCAACGGTGGGCAAGCGGGGCTGCTCGGCCTCAGCTATCGCCTCAATGGGCCGATCGATGCCCCCGACCTGACCGTCAATCCGCTGTCGGCGGTGGCACCGGGCATCCTGCGGCGGCTGTTCGAAATGAAGTAGGCGTGAAAAAGGGGACCGGCGGCCCCCTTTGGCAAGCTCTCGTTGCTGTACCGACGGTCTCAGACCGGCTTCAACAGCACGTGTTTCTTCTTTCCCAGTGACAGCTTGATGACACCCTCGCCGGACAGGTCGGCTTCGGTCAGCATCTGCTTGGGGTCGCTGACGGCGGCGTCGTTGACCTTGAGACCGCCGCCCTGCGCCGAACGGCGAGCTTCCCCGTTGGAAGCGGCCATGCCGGCCGACACGAAGGCGGCCAGCACGCCGATGCCGGCGGCGAGGTCGGCGCGGGGGATCTCGATGGTCGGCAGGTCGTCGGAATGGGCGCCTTCCTCGAAGGTCTTGCGCGCCGTTTCGGCGGCCAGTTCCGCCGCCTCGCGGCCGTGCACGACGGCCGTCGCCTCGGTGGCCAGCACCTTCTTGGCCTCGTTGATCTCCGAGCCGCCGAGGGCGCCGAGACGGGCGATCTCGGAGAGCGGCAGGCGGGTGAAGACCTTGAGGAAGCGGATGACGTCGGCGTCTTCAGTGTTGCGGAAGTACTGCCAGAAGTCATAGGGGCTGAACAGGTCGCTGTTGAGCCAGACGGCGCCGTTGGCGGTCTTGCCCATCTTCTGGCCGGACGAGGTGGTCAGGAGCGGCGTCGTCAGGCAGTAGAGCTGCGGCCCGCCCATGCGGTGGCTGAGGTCGACGCCGTTGATGATGTTGCCCCACTGATCCGAGCCGCCCATCTGCAGCACCGTGCCGTAGCGACGGTTGAGCTCGACGAAGTCGTAGCCCTGCATGATCATGTAGTTGAATTCGAGGAAGCTCAGCGATTGTTCGCGGTCGAGGCGGATCTTGACGCTGTCGAAGCTCAGCATGCGGTTGACCGAGAAGTGGCGGCCGACGTCGCGCAGGAAGTCGACGTAGTTGAGCTTCATCAGCCAATCGGCATTGTTGACCATCAGCGCGTCGGTCGGGCCATCGCCATAACGCAGGATGCGGGCGTAGACCTTCTTGATGCTTTCGATGTTGCGGGCGATCGTTTCCGGCGACAGCAACTGGCGCTGATCGTCGCGGAACGACGGATCGCCGACCATCGACGTGCCGCCGCCCATCAGGCTGATCGGCCGATGGCCGGTTTCCTGCAGCCAGTAGAGCAGGGTGACGGTGATGAGATTGCCGATGTGGATGCTGGTGGCGGTGGCGTCATAGCCCACATAAGCGGTGATCGGTCCCTTCAGGCACTGGGCATCGAGACCCTCGGGGTCCGAGATCTGGTGGATGAAGCCGCGCTCGTCGAGAACGCGGAGAAAGTCCGACTTGAAGCCGCTCATGAGCCTTTACCTTTAAAATGTCCGTGGGTTGGGCATTGACGCGCCGTCCCGGCGGGCTTCCTATCAGGAATGGCAATGGATTTCACGGGGGCAAGGGCAAAAATGTCGAGTGATTCGGCGACCTGGGTTTTGGGTCTGATGAGCGGCACGTCGATGGACGGCGTCGACGCCGCGCTCATAAGGACCGATGGTCGCGTGGTGTTCGATTTCGGACCGACCTTGTTCCGCCCCTATGGTTCCGAGGAGCGACTGACGTTGCGCGCCGCGCTGATGGACGCGCGCGGCATGACCGAACGGCACGAACGGTTCGGCCATCTCGACGAGGCCGAGGCCATCGTCACCGAAGCCCATCTCCGGGTCATCGCGTCGCTGCTGCTGCAGGCTTCGGGCGCCGGCATCACGCCGACGGCCATCGGCTTCCACGGCCAAACCGTGCTGCACGCCCCCGATCGCGGCTTTACGGTGCAGATCGGCGATCCCGTCGCCCTCAAGGAGCGTTTCGGTTTGCCTGTGGTGTACGACTTCCGCTCGGCCGATGTCGCGGCCGGCGGCGAGGGCGCGCCGCTGGTGCCGGTGTATCACCGGGCGCTGGCCGAGCGCGCCGAACTCAAGACGCCAGTGGCCATCCTCAACATTGGCGGCGTCGCCAACGTCACCATCGTCGGCGAGGGGGACGACATGCTGGCCTTCGACACCGGGCCCGGCAACGCCCTCATCGACGACGCGGTGTTCCGCGTCACCGGAGCGCCCTACGACGACGGCGGCGCCATCGCCGCCCAGGGCCGCGTCGACGAGGCCGCCGTGGCGCGGCTGATGGAGCATTCCTACTTTACCGAGGAAGCGCCCAAGTCGATCGACCGCAACTTCTTCTCGGCCAATGCCGTCAAGGGCCTCGATTTCGCCGATCGCGTGGCGACGCTCACCGCCTTCACCGCCGAGGCGGTGGCGGCCGGGTTGCGGCTCGCCAGCCAGCCGGTCAGCACGGTGATCGTGGCCGGTGGCGGCGCCCGCAATGCCACGCTGCTCGACATGATCGCCCGCCGGGCTGGCGTCGAGGTCAAGGTGGCCGGCAAGGTAGGCTTCGACGCCGACTTTCTCGAAGCGCAGGCCTTCGCCTTCCTGGCGCAGCGGCGGCTGGAAGGCCTGCCGTCGACCTGGCCGCGCACAACAGGCACGCCCAAGCCCGTCGTTTGCGGCGAAGTGCTGTGACGGCCTTTCCTGATGCCATGGAATCGTGGGATCGGGGGAGATGACGTTCAGTCCTACGGATCGGCCACTGGTCGTTCCGGCAGGGGGGACCAACGCCGCGGGAACCGCATTGCATGATTTCTGAAGTCGCGCTCTACGCCCTGTCGTTCCTGATGTCGCCGCGCGTGCCGCACAAGGCGCGCCGCGAGGCCATCGGTCTTTGGGCACGTCGTCGCCGCTGCCGCGCCGAGTGGGCCGAGCACGAGGAGCGGACGCGCGTCGCCATCCGCACCGTCGGCGCGACGGTTACCGGCCACCGCAAGGCCGTCGTCATCGGGTCGGGCCTGCTGGCCGACGTACCGATCGAGTGGCTGTGCGAGCAGTTCCGCGAGGTGGTGCTGGTCGACATCTGCCATCTGCCGGTGGCGCGGTTCAAGGTGCTGCGGGCGCGGGGCAAGGCCAAGGTGCAATTCCTGACGCTGGACATCTCCGGCTACGACAAGCTGGTGATGCAGACGCGCATCAAGCTGTCGACCGGTCAGGACGACCTCGGTGTTCGGCTCGATCCGCTGTCGGTGATCCGCCGCATGAAGAACGTCGACTACGTCGTCTCGGCCAACGTGCTGTCGCAGATCGCCGTGGCGGCGGAAGCGCGCCTCGCCGACAAGGACGGCCACGCCAACATTCTGCCCGACGATGCCGTGGCCCAACTGGTGGCGGGCCATGTCGACAGTCTGGCGTCAATGCCGTGCAAGACCTGCCTCGTCACCGATGTGGCGTTCGACCGCATCGACCAGACCGGCGCACGGCTTGAGAGCGTCGACCTCTTGGCCGGGGTCGCCTTGCCGAAGGCGTTCGACAGCTGGAGCTGGACGGTGGCCCCGTTCGGCGAAGAGGCGGAGAACAGCGAGCGCGTCCATCGCGTCGTCGCCATCGAGGACGTGGCGGTGGAACTCTAGGCATCCACCCGAAAAGTTGCAGACTTTTCGGACCAGTGGATGCCCGGAAAAGACCACCCGAATAGTTGCAGACTTTTCGGACCAGTGGATGCCCGGAAAAGACCACCCGAAAAGTTGCAGACTTTTCGGCCCAGTGGATGCCCGGAAAAGACCGCCCGAAAAGTTGCAGACTTTTCGGATCAGTGGATGCCCGGAAAAGCCCGCCCGAAAAGTTGCAGTCTTTTCGGGTCAGTGGATGCGAGAAAAGCGGTCGGCATCCGCTTGAGATGCGACGACCGTTCCCGGCTCCGGATCAGAACTGGACGGCGGAGGCCTCGACCCACCAGTTGGGCCGGCGCTCGCGCAAGGTGGCGGCCGCCTCGATGGCCGCTTCGCCGGTATCGAACAGGGCAAAGCAGGTGGCTCCCGATCCCGACATGCGAACCAGGCGGGCACCGGGCAGGCCGCCCAGGGCGGTCAGCGTTTCGCCGACGGCCGGGGTGACGGCGCGGGCGGCGCTTTCGAGGTCATTGCGGGTGTAGGAGCGCAGGAAGGCGAAGAAGTCGGCCTTGTCGCGGCGGCCGCTCATCGGCGGCACGGCCGGATTGTTGCGCTGGTTGAGGGCGCGGAACACCGCCGAGGTGGAGAGCGGCACGCCGGGGTTGGCGAGGAGGATGCCGAACACCATGCCGCCGGAGGTCGGCGTCACCGTCTCGCCGATACCCGAAGCGCGCAACGGCTGCGACTTGAGGCACATCGGCACGTCGGCGCCGAGACGCAAGGCCATGTCGATGACCTCGGGGGCGTCGACATCGACGCTGTTGAAGCGGCAGAGGGCGCGGATGGCGGCGGCGCAATCGGCCGAACCGCCACCGATGCCGGAGGCGACCGGCAGACGCTTGTCGAGGGTGACGGCGAAGGATTGCGGCCGACCGACGAGCAGCGCGAAGGCCTCAATGGCCCGCACCACCAGATTGGATTCCGGCGGCTCGCCGACGAGCAGCGAGCCCATGCGGCCGGTGATGGTCAATGTCGGAGTTTCGGCCGGTTCGATCACCAGCCCATCGGCGATTTCGGGGAAGACGACCAGCATGTCGAGCAGGTGATAGCCATCAACCCGCCGTCCCGTCACGTGCAGGGCCAGATTGACCTTGGCCCGCGCTTCCTCGATGATCTTCACCCCGAGCGCCCCCACAGCATTGTCACACCATCATCAGTTCGCCGGCGCCACCTTGCCGGCGGTGCCATCAGCCGTCTTGGGTGCCGGCGGATCGACGAGGCCATTCTTGATCTTTTCCTCGATCTTGGCCAGAGCATCCGCCTCGGGCTTGCCCGCCTTGGCGTGGTTCCACTGGAAGTGCGCCTCAAGGTGCCGCCCGACCCGCCAATAGGCATCGCCGAGATGGTCGTTGACGGTGGGGTCGCTTGGTTCGATCTGGATGGCCTTCTCGAGTTCGGCAACCGCCGCGTCATACTGACCCAATTTGTAATGGGCCCAGCCGAGGCTGTCGACGATGAAGCCGTCGGTCGGATCGATTTCCACCGCCTTGCGAATCATCGCCATGGCTTCGTCAAGGTGCATGCCCTTGTCGACCCAGGAATAGCCGAGATAATTGAGCACCAGCGGCTGGTCGGGCTTGAGCTCGAGGGCCTTCTTGAAATCGCTCTCGGCGGCCGGCCACTGGTCGGTGCGCTCGTAGGTGATGCCGCGATTGTAGAACAGCTGCCAGTCGGCCTCGGTTGGCGTGCCGTCGATGAGGGCGATGGCGCGGGTGTAGAGCGTCGCCGCGTCCTTGTAGGTCTTGCGCACCCGCAGGATGTTGCCGAGGCTGACCATCGCCTCCTTGTCCTTGGGGTTCTTGGCGATGACGCGCTCCAGCGTGGCGCGGGCGTCATCCAGCTTGTCGAGCGAGTTGTAGTCGAAGGCCACCATGATGTCGGCGTTGCGCTTGAGCGGCGACTTGGGCGACACCTTCAGCAGCGTGGCGATGGCATCGTTGTAGCGTTCGGCCCGCTCCAGCGTTTCGGCCAGCGTGATGCGCGTCAGGTCGGCGCCGGGATTGAGGGCCAGCGCCATCTGCAGAAAGATGATGCCCATGTCGTTGGCGTTGTCGCGCAGCATGGCCGAGCCGAGGCCGGACAGGATCTCGGCGGCTCCCCCCTG
Organism: uncultured Pleomorphomonas sp.; assembly: GCA_937868725.1. Taxonomy (GTDB): domain Bacteria; phylum Pseudomonadota; class Alphaproteobacteria; order Rhizobiales; family Pleomorphomonadaceae; genus Pleomorphomonas. Next base: position 5,620 of record CALMMQ010000004.1, on the reverse strand, counting down.
CGGCGAGCGGACGAAAGCGGCCGGGCGACGGCCCGCCTTGAGATCGGCGTCGGTGGCCAGCAGGATCGGATGATTGGGGGCGTTCTTCAGCGCCTTGTCGAGCACGGCGCGGGCACCGTCCATGTCGCCCGAGCGAGCGATGGAGCGTGCCGCCGCGTCGATGGCGATGACGCCGGAATCGTCGACCGCCAGTGCTGCCTTGAGGCTCTTGGCGGCCTGGGCTTCGTCACCGGCGGTGGAGGCGATGAGGCCGGCATGGAAGTCGCGGAAGAAGGTGTACCACTTCTCGCCGTTGAGCTTGTCGAGGCGCTGCAGGGCCAGCGACGTCTTGCCGGCGCCCTGTTCGGCCCAGGCCGACAGCACTTCGGCGGCCAGCGTCAGCAACGGGCCGGAACGGGTGCTCTTGAGCTCTTCAATGGCCACCGTCCAGCGACCGCGGCGGAAGTCGTCGACACCGAGCGCCAGGCCGGCCAGCGGATTGCCGTGGTCGGCCTTCTGCAGCCGCTCGGCGTAGTCGCGGACGTCGGTGAAGTCGCCCGAGGCCAGATAGAAGGTCAGCGTCCTCTCGAGCAGGAAGGGGTCTTCCGGGTCGGACAGCAGTGCTTCGGCGAAATAGTTGGCCGAGGCGGCGTAGTCCGACTGCTGGCTGGCGAAGCGGCCGGCCAGATAGTTGCCTTCCATGGAATAGGCGATCGGCGGCAGCTCGGGCATCTTGGCCGCCCCGGGGGCGGTCGTCGCGGCAGTGACGGGGGTCGCCAGGGCGAGGGCCAGGCAAGCGCCGGCCAGTGCCGTTTCAAGGAAGAACCGGCGGTGCCGGGCCGGCTGATACAGCTGCATGAACTCTGGCTCCCGATGCGGATCGCTGGCGTCCGCCCCTCGACATTGCGTCACGTCGCCGGCGATCGCGGCAAGACCGGCGATTTTCGACTCGTTCCTGGCAGAAGATGGCGGCAAACAGATGGCGCATCAAGCCGCTTGACGCCTGTGGACGTCGCGGAAACGACGAGATTGCATTCGGACGCCGTCGGGCGAATAGTGCCGGGACCGGTTCGGACCGGTCGTCGCCCTGCTGGCAGTCATTGATGGACCCTGACGGATGAACGTGTTTGCTCTTGCCGTCGTGGCGCTCGTGGTCGCCTATCTGATCCTGAAGGGGCGAGGAACCGACTTCACCGGGGCGCTGCGGCGGCTCAGCCGCAGCTATGGCCTGCTCGCCGGGCTGGGCATTGTGGCGCTGCTGCTGCTCACTGGCCGCATCGGGCTGGCCATCCCGGCGGCGATGGTGCTGCTCGCCCTGCATCAGGGCGGTTATCTCGCCGTTCCCGACAGCCGCCGCCGGTCCGTGTTGCGGTCGTCGTTCTTCGAAGTCCGGATCGATGAGGCGAACGGGGCGATCGCCGGACGGGTGCTCAGGGGGACGATGGCGGGCCGGGACCTCTCGACGCTCGACGACGCAGCGTTGTTGCGCCTGCACGCCGAAGCCTTCGCCGAGCGGCGCAGCCGCGCCGTGCTAGAGGTTTATCTCGACCGCCGATTGCCCGGATGGCGTGAGAACGTGCAGTCGGAGACTGCATCGCGGCGCCGTCGACCGCCGGATACGAGCGCCATGAGCGAGCAGGAGGCGTACGAGATCCTTGGGCTTGAGCAGGGAGCTGGCGAGGCCGATATCCGCGCTGCTCATCGGCGCCTGATGAAGCGCGTTCACCCCGACCAGGGGGGCTCCAACTTCCTCGCGGTACGCATCAACCAAGCCAAGGACAGGCTTTTGTCCAAACATCGCTAGCTCCCGTTACACAGATACTTTGGGTGCCGTGGATTGGCTCCGACCGGGTGACGACCGCGGTCAGAGCCGAAGCGGGAAACAGGAAAAGCTCTTCTTCTTCAGAGTGTTGCACACCTGCGTGGCGGTCTTCTCATCCGCGAAGCCGGCAAAGCGGGCGCGGACGACGGTGCGGCCGCCCTTGGTGACCGCCTCGGTCAGCGGCTCGGCGCGGGTCAGCGGGCCACCGACGGCCGAACGGGCCCGCGACAGCAGTTCCATGGCCGCGCGCTCGGAGCCGGCGGTGCCGACCTGGACGAACCAGCCGTTCGCCGGCTTGCGGCGGTCGCGGGGGACCGACGCGGTGGCGCTTTCGGGAGCCAGCGGTGCGCGCACGTCGGAACGGACGTTGGGCGTTTCGGCCGAGGCAACCTGATAAGGTCTGGGAGGCGTGGTGTTTTCCAGCAGCTGCGCCATCGGATCCGGACGGGCGGACGGCGCCACGTCGGAGAAGGCTTCGGCAGCCGAGGAGGGCAGGCGGGCGTTGACCAGGCTGGCCGGCAGCGTCGCAGTGGCGAGGCTGGTCGGCATCGGCATCGCCTTGCGCGTCTCGGGCGCTGGCGTGGCCATGGCGACGACCTTGGGCGCTTCGGCCGGCGGCGGCGTCGGGGCAACATTGGCGACGTCGGCGGGCGGAATCGGCGCGGCCGGGTCGGGCGAGCGGTCGTCGAGGTCGGTCACGGCGGCGATCGTCGGGCGGGCGACCGGATTGGGATGTTCGGCCATGGCGGCGAGCGGCACGGCCGGCTCGGCCGGGCGGGTGGGGGCGCCGGCGATCTTGGGGGCCGAGCGGACGGCAGCCACGAGGTCGCCGTCATAACCGCGGGCCTGGGAGGCACGGGGCAGGAAGTCGCTGACGAGATCGGCGACCAGGGAATCGCGCTGGGCGGCCGTCTTGCCGCCCATGACCACAGCGACGATCTTGCGGCCGTCGCGCTTCACCGAGGTGACGATGTTGAAACCGGAGGCGTTGACGTAGCCGGTCTTGATGCCATCGACGCCGTCGATGCGGCCGAGCAGGTTGTTGTGGTTGCCGATGAAGCGACCGCGGAAGGAATAGGACTTGATGGAGAACAGCGGGTAGTACTGCGGGAAACGCACCTGCAGCGCCACGCCGAGCTTCATGAGGTCGCGCGCCGTCGAGTAGTTCGACGGGTCGGGCAGACCGTTGGGATTGTTGAAGTGGGTGTTGTTCATGCCGATGGCGCGCGCGGTGCGCGTCATGCGATCGGCAAAGGCGGGCACCGAGCCGGCGACGTTCTCGGCGATCACCACGGCGGCGTCGTTGGCCGAACGGGTGATCAGGCCCTTGACGGCGTCTTCCACCGAAACGGTTTCGCCGGCGCGCAGGCCGAGTTTGGTCGGGGACTGGCGCTGGGCCAGGGCCGAGACGCGCAGCGGCGTCGACATCTTGAAGCGGCCGCGGTCGAGCTCCTCGAACATGACGTAGAGCGTCATCATCTTGGTGAGCGAGGCGGGAAAGCGGCGAACGTCCGGACTGGCTTCGTAGAGCACCTTGCCGGTGGCGGTATCGACGACGATGGATGAGTATTTCGCCGGGTCGACCTGCCGGGGCGCAGCGTCAACGGCTTGCGTCTGACCGACAACCAGTCCGAAGGCAGCGACCGAAACGGTCGCTGAAACGATGATCCGTTGCAGCTTTCTGGAAACCCATCTACGCAAACTCAACAATTTCCTGTCCTCGCAACGCCAGCAACTGTCTTCATGAACGCTCAACTTCTTGAGGGTTCGCGGTGCCTGTTTCCACCTCCCGAGTTCAACAGGTGACAGTTCAAAAAATACGGTCAACGCGGTTACAAATCCGTAAAGTTTGCCTCGAAGTTTCGGCATCGGGCCGGCATTTTGGTGGCCGTCCGTGGCTTTCCGGATGGTGTGAGTTGCCGTCATACTATTGAAATAAAACGATAAATAGACTTTTCAACAGAAGAACGCGCGCGGCCTGAACTGGGGTGAAGCCGGTGTCTGGCGGCAGCTTGCGTCCGCTTTCGCCGCATCGCCACCGCCCGTCGGCCGGCCAACTGCCAGACCTGAATTGGCCGGAAGGGGCGCTTGTAAATATAAGTGATTATGCCTAGCTAGTTAGCGTGGGGCGCGGTACGCTTCACGAAACCGAGAAGACACGGTCTCCTTTTGAAAAACGAATTGCACCCGGCTGTTCCCTGTCTCAATATGGGCTGTCTCCGAGTGAGGCTGGGAAATTGGAGGGCAATAGGTGGTCGAAAGGGAGCGGCAGTGCGGAGTTCCGGCCCTGTGGTCAGCCCCAGAGGTTGACGGCAAGATCGGTTGCGCCGCCACAAAGCCGCCAAGGGCTGACGAGCGGATCGAACCGTTCTGGCGCACGACTATGTCTGGTGAGGATGGAGAAGAGGGCAACGGCTCGGGTTCGGACACCGGCGCGGTCACCGATGTCAGGACCAAGGCCAAACGACCGAGCATGTATCGCGTTCTGATCTTGAACGACGACTACACGCCCATGGAGTTCGTCGTGCATGTTCTCGAACGCTTCTTCAACAAGCAGCGCGAAGAAGCGACGCAGATCATGCTGCACGTCCACCATCATGGTGTGGGCGAGTGCGGGATCTACACCTACGAAGTCGCCGAGACCAAGGTGACGCAGGTGATGGATTTTGCGCGCCGGCACCAGCATCCGCTTCAATGCGTCATGGAAAAAAAGTGAGGGACCATCGTGCCATCCTTTTCGCGCAGCCTCGAAAAAGCCCTTCATCAGGCCCTGGCCTTCGCCAATGAGCGCCGGCAGGAATATGCGACGCTGGAGCACTTGCTGCTGTCGCTGATCGACGATCAGGACGCGGCGGCGGTGATGCGGGCGTGCAACGTCGACCTTGACCTTCTGAAGCGCAATCTTGTCGAATACATCGACACCGAGCTCGACAACCTGATCACCGACCTCGGCGAGGAAGCCAAGCCGACGGCCGGTTTCCAGCGGGTGATCCAGCGGGCGGTGATCCATGTGCAGTCGTCCGGTCGCGACGAGGTGACCGGCGCCAACGTGCTGGTCGCCATTTTCGCCGAGCGCGAGAGCCACGCCGCCTATTTCCTGCAAGAGCAGGACATGACGCGCTACGACGCCGTCAACTACATCAGCCACGGCATCGCCAAGCGCGCCGGCATGAGCGAGAGCCGGCCGGTGCGCGGGGTGGACGAGGAAACCTCCGCCCAGGAAGAGACCGGGGCGCCGTCGCCGCCGCCGAGCAGCGGCACGTCGGAAAAGAAGAAGACCGATGCCCTCGAAGCCTATTGCGTCAACCTCAACGAGAAGGCCAAGAAGGGCAAGATCGACCCGCTGATCGGCCGGTCGGAAGAGATCGCCCGCACCATCCAGGTGCTGTGCCGCCGGTCCAAGAACAATCCGCTCTATGTCGGAGATCCCGGCGTCGGCAAGACGGCCATCGCCGAGGGTCTGGCCAAGCGCATCGTCGAGGGCGATGTGCCGGAAGTGCTGCTCGGGGCCACCATCTTCGCGCTCGACATGGGTGCGCTCCTGGCCGGCACGCGCTATCGCGGCGACTTCGAGGAGCGGCTCAAGCAGGTGGTCAAGGAGATCGAGGACTACTCCGGCGCCATCATGTTCATCGACGAGATCCACACGGTGATCGGGGCCGGCGCCACCTCGGGTGGAGCGATGGACGCCTCGAACCTGCTGAAGCCGGCGCTGGCCGGCGGCACCATCCGCTGCATCGGTTCGACGACCTATAAGGAATACCGCCAGTTCTTCGAGAAGGACCGGGCGCTGGTGCGCCGCTTCCAGAAGATCGACGT
>CALMMQ010000003.1 GCA_937868725.1 uncultured Pleomorphomonas sp. | reverse complement strand
TACCGGCCGATGTTCGGCGCTTTCGGCAAGGCGATGACGCGCTCGTCCGTCACCTTCGTGTCGAAATACGCCTACGACGACGGCATCAAGGATCGGCTCGGCCTCGACCGGCTGGTGCTGCCGGTGGAGAACACGCGCGGCGGCATCGGCAAGGCGTCGATGATCCACAACAACGCCACGCCCGAGATCGAGGTCGACCCGGAGACCTACGAAGTGCGGGCCGACGGCGAACTCCTGACCTGCGAGCCGGCCGACGTGCTGCCCATGGCGCAGCGCTACTTCTTGTTCTGAGGCGATGCTGGCGCGCCGGTCCTGGCGACCGCGCCGGCCAGTGGCGATGATAACCGATGTCCGTTGCCGTTCCGGCGCTTGCCCGCGCCCGTCTCGTCGCCGTCCTGGCCGTGTCGCAGGTGATCGGCTGGGGCACGACGTTCGACATGCCCGGCGTCATGGGGCGATCGATGGCGCCCGACGTCGGACTGTCGCTGAGCGCCAGCTTCTTCGGCCTGACGCTGATGATGCTGGTGGGTGGGCTGGCCGGCCCGGCCATTGGCGAAGCGATCCGCCGCCACGGCGCGGCGCGGGTGCTGGCGGCGGGATCGGTGGTCACGGCGGCGGGGCTGGGGCTGCTGGCCCTGTCGGCCGAGCCGGTCGTCTATTTCCTGGCCTGGGTGGTGATCGGCGCCGGCGGCGGGCTGGCGCTGTCGGTGCCGGCCTACGCGGCGGCGGTGGAGCGCGAGGGGGCGGCGGCGCGGCGATCGATCGGCATATTGATGCTGTTCACCGGCGTTTCCTCGACCATCTTCTGGCCGATCCTCGGCTGGCTCGACGGGCTGATCGGCTGGCGGCTGGCCATCGCCGTCATGGCCGGCTTGCACCTCCTCGTCTGTTTGCCGCTGCACCTCTTCGCTCTGGCCGAGCCGACGGCGACGGCGTCCCCGGCTCATGAGGCAACGCCCGCTAACGGCGGACCGGCGCGCGATGGCCGGGCGGCTTTCCCCCTCATCGCCGTCATCTCGGTGGTCTTCTCGTTCACCACCTTCGGCATGGCCGCCGCCTTCCTCGAACTGATGCGCGCCGCCGGCGCTTCGGCCGACTACGCGCTGTGGCTGGGCTCGATACGGCCGGTGCTCGGCATATCGGCCCGGGCCATTGACCTGTTGCTCGACGGGCGCGGCGGTCCGGTGACGACGGCGCTGGTGGCCACCGGCCTGATGGCCGCGGCGTTCGCGCTGCTGGCGGTCAACGGCGACGGCGGCCTGCTGATGGCCTTCGTCGTGCTTTATGGTCTCGGCGCCGGACTCTCGGCCGTTGCCCGCGCCGTGCTGCCGCTCGCCTATTTCCCGCCGGCCGATTTCGCCCGCCAGTCCGGCCGGCTGGCTTTGCCGCAGAACATCGCCAGCGCCGTGGCGCCGGTGGTGTTCGTGGCGCTCGGCGACCATCTCGGCGCCGGCATCGTGGCGCTGTCCGGAGTGGCGTTGATGGTACTGGCCCTTGCCTCGAGTGCGCTTTTGGCTAAGCTCGGTGACAGGGCGGCGGCCGCCGCCGCGCGCAACACGGAACTGACATGATCACCGCCACCCGCATTCTGTCCGCCGGCTCCTGGACCGGCCCCGCCGCCGACACGCTCGTTCTCGACCGCGACGATCGCCATCGCCGCCGTCTGGTGATGCGCTGCACCGGCAAGACCGTCTTCCTGCTCGATCTGCCCGAAGCCCGCGTGCTGAAGGACGGCGATGCCCTCGAACTCGAGGACGGCCGTCTGGTCGCCGTCAAGGCGGTGCCGGAACGGCTGCTGGAGGTGACCGCCGAGACGCCGGCGGCACTGGTCAGGATCGCCTATCACCTCGGCAACCGCCACCTGCCGGTGGAGTTTCAGGGCGAGCGGCTGCTGATCCGCGAGGATCACGTCATCGAGGCCATGCTGGGCGGCCTCGGCGCCATCGTTCGCCACGTGCTGCTGCCGTTCGATCCGGAAAGCGGCGCCTACGCCTCGCACGAGGCGCATGGTCACGCCGGCCACGACCATGCCCACCATCACGCCCACGGCGAGGAGTGCTGCGGCCACGACCATGATCACGACCACGGCCATGATCATGGTCACGAGCATGGTCACGAGCACGTCCACGCCGACGAGAACGGCCCCTACATCCAGACCCACGGCCCCGATTGCGGCTGCGGACACAGTCACAAGCATGAGTGAGGCCACCTCGCTCGTCCGGTTGATGACCTGGCTGTCGCCGGCCTTTCCGGTCGGCGCCTTCACCTACAGCCACGGGCTGGAATGGGCCATCGAGGACGGCACGGTGCGGACGGCCGGCGATCTTGAAGCCTGGATCGGCGGCGTGCTGGTCCATGGCGCCGGCCGCAGCGACGGGCTGCTGTTCGCTGCCGCCTACCGGGCGGCGGGCGAGCCCGAGACGCTGGTCGAGGTGGCCGAACTCGGTCACGCGCTGCAGCCTTCGCGCGAGCGGCGGCTGGAGGCGGGAGCGCAGGGCAAGGCCTTTGTCGGCGCCATCGCCGACACCTGGGGGGCACCGAGCCTGGTGGCGCTCGCCGCCCGGCTGAAGCCGGTGCCGGTGGTCTATGCCGTCGCCGTCGGCGTCGCCAGCGCCGATCACGGCCTTGATCTGGCCGCGGCGGTGGAGGCCTACCTGACGGCGTTCGCCGCCAATCTCGTTTCGGCCGCGGTGCGGGCGGTGCCGCTCGGCCAGACGCAGGGCCAGCAGGTCATCCGCAATCTGGCGCCGGCTATCGCCGCGCTGGCCGCTACGGTGTGCGCCGGCTCGCTTGCCGACATCGGCGGCTGCGCGCTGCGCGCCGACATCGCCTCCATGCTTCACGAAACCCAGTACACGAGGTTGTTCCGGTCATGAGTCCTTCCAAGAACGGTCCGCTGCGGGTCGGCGTCGGTGGTCCCGTCGGGTCCGGCAAGACGGCGCTGATGGACGCCCTCTGCAAGGCGCTGCGCGACCGCTACGACATCGCCGCCATCACCAACGACATCTACACCAAGGAAGACGCCGAGTTCCTGACGCGCTCCGGCGCCCTGCCGGCCGAGCGCATCGCCGGCGTCGAAACCGGCGGCTGTCCGCATACCGCCATCCGCGAGGACGCCTCGATCAACCTCGCCGCCGTGGCCGACATGACCGAGCGCTTCCCCGGCCTCGAGGTCATCCTGATCGAATCGGGGGGCGACAACCTCGCCGCCACCTTCTCGCCGGAACTCGCCGACATCACCATCTACGTCATCGACGTGTCGGCCGGCGACAAGATCCCGCGCAAGGGCGGGCCGGGCATCACCCGTTCCGATCTCCTGGTGATCAACAAGATCGATCTCGCTCCGTACGTCGGCGCGTCGCTCGAGGTGATGGACCGCGACGCCAGCCGCATGCGGCGCGGCAAGCCGTTCGTCTTCACCAACGTCAAGACCGGTCACAACGTCGCCGACGTCGTCCGCTTCATCGAGGCGGCCGGAGGGCTCGGCGCCTGAGGGCCCTCAGTAGTGGGGCGGCGGCGGCTCCTTGACGCCAAGGCGGGCGCCGACCTCCATGTCCTTGACCTGCTCGATGAGGCTGAGGGCCAGGCGCTTCAGGGCGTCGATCTCATGCCATTGGCCGGTGACGGCGGCGTTGAGGTCTTCGATGATCTGGTCCTGGTAGGCGACTTTGGTCTCGAGCGCCACCAGTCGCGCCTCGGTGTCGTCGGGTTGTGCCATGCCTTCGGCTCCCTTCCGGATGGGGCAGACCAGCGGCCTGCCGGGGACGCCGCCAGTGCCCGGCGGTCGCCGATGTCTGTTCCAGGATAACGCCTCGGCGGTCAAGGGGCCAGAGGCGGCCGATTTGGATGCGGATTGTTTGCCATTTGGGCGCATCATCGGTGGCGGCCGGACGCAGGACGCGATCGTCAAGCATTGCCGGCCCCGGGAGCGCGCCATGGCCGCCATGTTCGATGCCTACTGGTCGATGGATGAGATCGTCGTCAATCTGACGCTGCTCGCCCATGTCGTCTTCGCCTTTCTGCTCGGCACGCTGATCGGCTACGAGCGCACCTATCACGCCCACGCGGCGGGCATGCGCACCTACGCGCTGGTGTGCACGGCGTCGGCGGTGCTGGTCATCGTCGGTGCCTATCCCAGCCACTGGTATGGCGGCCTGACGCCGATCGCGGCCGGCGGCGATCCGACGCGCATCATCCAGGGCGTGGTGACCGGCATCGGCTTTCTTTGCGCCGGCGTCATCATCAAGGAAGGCTTTTCGATCCGCGGGCTGTCGACGTCGGCGTCGATCTGGATGACGGCGGCCATCGGCGTCATCGTCGGCCTCGGCTTCTTCCTGGCTGCCATCGGCACCACGCTGCTCATCCTGCTGGCCATGGGCTGGTTCCGGGGCTTCGAACAACGCCTGCCGCACCAGGACAACGTCCACCTGACCATCAGCTTCCACGACGGTCAGTGCCCGGAAGAGGCGGTGCTGGTGGCCGAGGTCGAGGCCTTCGGCTTCAAGGTGGTGGAAGTGTCCTACGCCATCGACCGGCGCAGCCAGCGCGTCAGCTATCTGATGCTGCTGCAGGCCGGCGCGCCGGTGCGCAGCGGCGAACTGGCCTGCCGGCTGAAGGCGCTGAGCGGCCTCGCCGACTTCAACCTGTCGCCCTGGCGCAGCTGATCCTATTGCGGGAAGTTGCGCACCGCCGTCGCCGTGGCGAGCACGCGGGCGAACAGGCCGGGATTGTCCTTGGCGGCCAGCGTCCAGGCGTAGCGATGGCGGCCGGACGGCGGGCAGGGGCCGCGATAGGTGAAGGCGCCGGGCTGGATGACCGCCTGACCGGTGTACCTGACCATGCCGCCGCCGTGGTCGTAGCTCGGCACGTTGAGATCGACCATGCGGAAATCGAGGACGCGGGTGCCGGGCGGCACGTTGGTGACGATGAACGGCGGGTTGGGAATGGTGGCGGGCACGCCGGTGGCGCAGGCCGGCGTGTTGCCCCAATTGAAGTCGAGCCGCAGGCCGTCGGCCTGGGCGCTGGCGGCGCCGAGGAGAAAAAGCGTGAGGGCGAGCATCGGTCTCGACATGAAAGGCTCCTCGGGCCGCGCGGCGAAGCATCAGGACGGACACTGTCGCACCGACCGGCGGTGACGGCAAGCTGGCTGGCGCCTGGGTGGTCTAGCGGGCGTGATTGCCGCATTTGTCGCCACGATGGGGCGCCGACGCCCTTGCGGCCGACCGGAGACGGGGAGTAGGCAGAACCATTCTTCCGCCGGTTGCCCGAGATCTTCCGTGTACGCCATCGCCCTCGACGTCCTGCCCGTCTTCATCATGATCTTCATCGGCTATGCCATCGTCCGCTTCGGCGTACTGCGGCCGGAGATCGGCGACGCGTTGGGCGAGTTCGTCTTCAACGTCTCGATGCCGGCGCTGCTGTTCCGGACGCTGGCCGAGGCGGAAGTCGGCGGCCAATCGCCATGGCTGATCTGGGTGGCCTACTTCGGCGGCGTCGCCGTCACCTGGGCGGCCGGTCACCTGGTGGTGACGCGGGTCTTCGGCCTCGACGAGCGGGTCGGCGTGCTGGCCGGCGTGTCCTCGGCTTTTGCCAACAATCTGTTCATCGGTCTGCCGCTGGTGCAGCGCGTGGTCGGCGAACAGGGCGTGGTGGCGATCACCATTCTGATCTCGGCCCACCTGCCGGTGATGATGGTGGCCGGCACGTTGCTGATGGAGCGGGCCGAGCGGCGGATGAACGGCAAGGCGGCCGGCCACAGCCTCGGCCAGATCCTGCGGCAGGTGGGGCGCAACCTCATCCGCAATCCGCTGGTGGTCGGCATCGTGCTCGGCGCCTTTGTTCGCGTCACCGGCCTGCCGTTCGGCGGCATGGCCAAGACCATCGTCGACCAGATCGGCGGCATCGCCGGCGCGGCGGCGCTGATCTCGCTCGGCATGGCGCTGCGCAAGTACGGCGTATCCGATGGCATCCGGCCGGCGCTGGTCACCTCGACCTTCAAGCTGCTGCTGCTGCCGGCCATGGTGCTGGCCATGAGTCGGCTGATCGGCCTCAGTGCCAACTGGGAGGCCGGACTGGTGCTGACCTCGTCGGTGCCGACCGGTATCAACGCCTGGCTGATCGCCAACCGTTTCGGCGTCGGCCAGGGTCTGGCGTCGTCGTCGATCACCATCACCACGGCGCTCGGCGTCGTCACCGTCACGCTGTGGGCCTGGCTGGTGGGCGGCTGAGGGGCGGCAGCGGCGCCGCGGGCTGGCATATCCGCCGATCCGGTTGCAACAACCTGATCGATAGGCAACTGCTCAAACCTTTGATTCTGGTTCGACTTTTGTCGACCTGACGATCCGGTCAGGTCAAGAAGCGCTCTAGGAGATAGGCCAGGGCGGCGACCAATGCTGCGACCTGCAGGGCGGCGATGGCGTGCAACTGCGCCACGAACGGTTGCTTGCGCGTCTTGTGGCGCAAGACGTGGCGCGCCAGATAGGCGGCCGGCGTGCCGCCCAGCAGCGCCAGCGTCAGGAGCGTGCGCTCGGCGATACGCCATTCGCGGCGCTGAGCGGCCACTTTGTCGCGCGCGAAGGCCGCGAGACAGGCGGCGTTGATGGCCAGGCCGTAGCTGGCCACGAGACCGACATCCAGCAAGAGCTGTGATTCCAAATCCTGTCCCCTTGGATTGTACGAGCATCCCAGCGATAGCAAAACCAGGTGAGGCGGCCAAGCACCCTTGCCACCGATTTTCCTTTGCCATGCGCGGCTCGACTGCCTTATGAAGGGCCCGCATCCATTACGCTGGCCGGTTGATCATCATGTCCGATACGTCCCTTCGCCCCACTCCCCGCCACGGCATTCTCGACATCGATCTCTACGTTCCCGGCGGGTCGAAGGCGGCGCCCGGCAAGCCGCTGATCAAGCTGTCGTCCAACGAGACGCCGTTCGGCCCGAGCCCCAAGGCGATCGCCGCCTTCGCCGACGTCGCCAAGGCGCTGGAGCTCTATCCCGACGGCACGGCCACGGTGCTGCGCCGGGCCATCGCCGAGCGGCACGGTCTCGACATCGGCCGCATCATCTGCGGCAACGGTTCGGATGATCTGCTGCACCTGCTAGCGGAAAGCTATCTGTCGCCCGGCGACGAGGCGATCTATTCGGCCCACGGCTTCCTCGTCTACCGCATCGCCATTCTGGCCGCCGGTGCCACGCCGGTGGTAGCGCCCGAGCGCCACCGCACCACCGACGTCGACGCCATACTGGCGGCGGTGACCGAGCGGACGCGCATGGTGTTCCTGGCCAACCCCAACAATCCCACCGGCACCTACATTCCGATGTCGGAGGTGCGCCGCCTGCACGCCGGTCTGCCCGGCAACGTGCTGCTGGTGCTCGACGCCGCCTATGCCGAATACGTGCGGCGCAACGACTATGAAAGCGGCATCGAACTGGTCGCCTCGAGCCACAACGTCGTGATGACGCGCACCTTCTCCAAGGTCTACGGCCTGGCGGCGCTGCGCGTCGGCTGGGCCTTCGGGCCGAAGGACGTCATCGAGGTGCTCGACCGGGTGCGCGGCCCGTTCAACCTCAACGCCGCCGCCATCGCCGCCGGCGCCGCCGCCATGGCCGATCAGGACTTCGTCGACAAGGCCGTCGCCCACAACGAAACGTGGCGCGTCTGGCTGACCGAGGCGCTGGAACACCTCGGCCTCACGGTGACGCCGTCGGTGGCCAATTTCATTCTGGTGCATTTCCCAGCCGGCGGGCCGACGGCGGTCGACGCCGACACCTACCTGTTGTCGCAAGGCATCATCGCCCGCCGCGTCGCCGGCTACGGCTTCCCCAACGCGCTGCGCATCACCATCGGTTCGGAAGCGGCCTGCCGGGCGGTGGTGGCGGCGCTGGCCGCCTTGCTGGAGCAGCGCCGATGAGCGACAGCCTGTTCGAACGCCTCGCCATCGTCGGCATCGGTCTCATCGGTTCGTCGATCACCCGGGCGGCGCGGGCCTATGGTCTCGTCGACCACATCGCCGTCGCCGACGCCAGCCCCGACCATCTGGCCCGCGCCGAGGCGCTGGGGCTGGCCGACAGCTATCACGCCGATGCCGGCGAGGCAGCGGCGGATGCCGATCTCGTCATCGCCTGCGTGCCGGTGGGGGCCATGGCCAAGGTGGCCGAGGCCATCGGTCCGCGCCTCAAGCCGGGGGCCGTGGTTTCGGATGTCGGTTCGGTCAAGGGGTCGGTGGTGCGCCAGATGACGCCGCACCTGCCGGCCGGCGTGCAGTTCATCCCGGCCCATCCGGTGGCTGGCACGGAGTTCTCCGGCCCCGAGGCCGGCTTTGCCGAACTGTTCGCCAACCGCTGGGCCATCATCTGCCCCGACGACGCGGTCGATTCGCGGGCGCTCGACCGCCTGGTCGGCTTCTGGGCCGGCATGGGCTCCAACGTCGAGTGCATGAGCGTCGAGCGCCACGACCTGGTGCTGGCCATCACCAGCCATCTGCCGCATCTCATCGCCTACAACATCGTCGGCACGGCCGCCGATCTCGAGAAGGTCACCGAGTCGGAAGTGATGAAGTTCTCGGCCGGTGGCTTCCGCGACTTCACCCGTATCGCCGCCTCCGACCCGACCATGTGGCGCGACGTCTTCCTGCACAATCGCGACGCCGTGCTGGAAGTGCTCGGTCGCTTCCAGGAGGATCTGTTCGCCCTGCAGCGCCAGATCCGCTGGGGCGAAGGCGACAAGCTCTATGACCTGTTCAGCCGTACCCGCGCCATCCGCAAGGGTATCCTGACACTCGGACAGGACGAGGCGACGCCCGATTTCGGCCGCAGCCATCCCAGCAAGGCGTCGCCCAAGGGCTGATCAGAACAGCGGCGGCAGTTGGCCGAGCGGCTGGCCGGCGGCGCTGATGGCGCCGTCGCGCACCGTCACGTCGATGCGGCGACCGCCGCCGTCCGCCTTCTTACCAAGGATCATGTAGGCCATGCCGAGGCCGGCGAAGGCCGGGCTGAGGCCGCGCCCGGCTGCCTTGGCGGTGGCCGGCAGCTTGTCGGTACCGCTGGCCAGGGTGGTGATGTCGGCGTTGACCTGGCCGTTTTCGGCGATCCGCGCCTCGCCGCTGGCGGTGATCGCCGTCTTGCCGAAGCTGACGCTGATGTCGTCGAGCAGGAGCTTGCCGCCGTCGGCGGCCCAGCCGATCAGGTCGGCGGCGCCGCTATGGAGATCGGCAAAGCCGGTCAGCGTCACGTGGCCCTTGAGATCGCCGGGTGCCGGAGCCAGCGCCTTGTCGCCGGCCACGACGTCGACGCCTTCGGCGCTCACTTCGCCGGTGGCGGTGGCACCGGCGTCGCGGAGCTTCACGGCGAGGCTCGCCACCTTGAGGCCGGCCAGTGGTGCGCCGCCCAGCGTTGCCTCGGCCAGCAGGCCGCTGCCGTCGACGTCGACGCCGGTCGGGCGGTGGCCGTCATGGTGGACGGTCAGCGTCAGGGTGCCGGATGTCAGATGGATGAGGCGGCCGTTGGCAAGCCGCGCCTGCAGCGGCGCTTCGGTCCGCACCGTCACCGCCTGCCAGTCGGTGACCGAGGCGCCGATGTCGAGCGTGGCGGCTTCGACCGTGGTGCCGTCCGGCAGCGCCAGCGTGCCGTTGGCGCAATGAACGCTCAGCGCCAGCGGGTAGCCGCCGACGGCCCGGCCGGGACAGCTGACGTTGAGACCACGATCGGCGAGGCGGGCCAATGTCGGATCGATCTCGGCATCGACGCGGGCGCGGCCGTAGACCCAGGCGCCGGACCAGCCGGCGGCGAGGAGGAGGGCGAGGGACGCGATGATCCGGCTGAGGCGCATGGGGCGTTTCCAGTGAATGGTGTGTCGACGCCGACGCCGCTTGGCGCTCCGACGGACAGGCGTTATCAATTCCGGGCAGGACGATGGCGTCCGCCGATCGGTCCTGCTCTAGTGCACTGACGCATTCATCCGGTCCAAGCTATGGACAACCCGCTGCGAATGAATGCGTCGAAAAGTGCACTAGCAACATATTGAATCTAGTTCAGTTTACGACACCGACACTTGATCGGTCGCTTGCGATCAACGTGAATCAAGTGTCGGTGTCACTGCTCTAGCGCGCGAGCGTGGCGAAAGGAAGCCAGGATGGACGGAACGCTTTGGGTTTTCGGCTACGGGTCGCTGATGTGGAATCCCGGCTTCGCCCATCTGCGGGCCGAGAAGGCGGTGCTCCACGGCGCCCACCGGGCGCTCTGCATCTACTCGACCCACTATCGCGGCACGCCGGACAAGCCCGGTCTGGTGTTCGGCCTCAAGGCCGGCGGCTCGTGCGTCGGCATGGCCTTCGAGGTGGCGGCCGCCGACCGTGAGGCGGTGATCGCCTATCTCAGGGCGCGCGAGCAGATCTCCATGGTCTATCGCGAGGAGATGCGGCCGGTCCGCCTCGCCAGCGACGGTCGCACGGTGCGGGCGCTCGCCTATATCGCCGAACCCGGTCACAGCCAGTACGCCGGTGCCCTCTCGGCCGAGCGCGTCCATGCCATCGTCACCACCTCACGCGGCGAGGCGGGGCCGAACAGCGATTACGTGCTGTCGACGGTCGAGCATCTCGCCGCGCTGGGCATCAACGATCGGCCGCTGTCGCAGCTTGCCGCTGGTCTCAGGCAGCCGGTTCGCTCGCCCTGAGGACGGCGACGCGGGCCTTGGCGCTGTCGGGCAGATCGTCGCCGCGGGCGTCGGCCTCGAGCAGCAGCCGGTCGCAGGCCGTCTCGATGCGCTCCTGCACCAGCTTCAGCGCCTGGCGCGGCGGCAGGCCGGGCGGAATGATCTCCAGCGCCTCGGCGACGATGGTGCCGGCGCGCTGCACGCGCGTCTTGCGCGGCCAGGCGGTGCCGGAGTTGAGGGCGATCGGCACGATGGGGGCGTTGAGCGCCTTGTAGATCAGGCCGAGGCCGCTCTTGTAATCGGGCGGGGCGCCAGCCGGCCGGCGCGTGCCCTCGGGAAAGATGATGATCTGGCGGCCGTCCTTGAGCGCCTCGGCGGCCCGCTTGTTCATGGCGATCAGCGTCGCCGCGCCATTGCCGCGATCGATGGGAATGTTGCCGGCCGCCTTGAGCCACCAGCCGAACACCGGGATCCACATCAGTTCGCGCTTCAGGATGAAGGCGGGCGTGGCAAGCTGCGGCACCAGCGCCAGCGTCTCCCACGTCGACTGGTGCTTGACGGCCAGGATGGCGCCCTGCGGAATCTGGTCGAAATTGCGGAATTCGTGGCCAATGCCGGTGACGGCCCGATGCAGGGCCATCAGCGTTCGCGTCCACAGCTTGGCGACGGCCAGCGCGGCGTCGCGGCCGAACAGCAGCGCCGGCAGCAGCACGATGGCCATGACGGCGGAAACCAGAAAGAACAGCACGCTGTAGAGATAGGATCGGAGGACCATGGTTGCCGGCTCGGTCGTGGAAGGCGTTTCGCTTCTAGCAGCTTCGCCGCCAGGGCGTAAAGCCGCCGCCGCCGGTGAGGGGTTTGCCGCGCCGGCAGGTTAGCCGCTGATGCTTTCCATGAGATCGTTGAGCCCGTCGATGCCGCCGAGCGCCAGCCGGACGCGGGTCGCTGCGTATTTGAGGTATTCGTCGAGCAGCAGTAGCAGCACGCCGCGATTGTCGCGCCAGCGGACCATCGACAGGTCGATGGAGGTCACCGGATAGGGAATGAGCCGGATCTCCGGCATGGCGTGGCCGAGCTCCAGCATCGAACGCGGCATGTGATAGGCGGACGTGACGACGATCAGCGACAGGAAGCCGTGCAGGCGAGCCCACTTGGCCGTCTGCAGGGCGTTGCCGATGGTGTTGGCGGCGCGGCGGTCGAGGTCGATGCAGCAGGCCATCAGCGCCGGATCGGCGTCGACGGTGCGGGCGATGCGGTCGGCCGACGTGCCGGGATGGACGCCGGAGATCAGCAGCCGCCGCGCCTTGCCGTCGGCCAGCAGCTCGACAGCGCCGGTGATGCGGTCGGTGCCGCCGGTCAGCACGACGATGCCGTCGGCGGTGACCAGCGATGGCGGCGCCAGCGCGGTCACGGTGTCGGTGTACTGGAAGAAGCCGGCGATGAGGAAGCCCGAGACGACGAGGCCGAGGGACAGCACCAGCACGGCCAGCGACCGGAAGCCGTGCGACGACCGGCGAGCGGCGTCGTCGCCGCGCGATGGCGGACCGCTGTCGGCGACGGCCCCGGGCGGCGGGCCGGAGCCAATGGGCGTCGGGTTGAGTTTCATCGCCTGATCATTCTAGAAAATTCGGTCCCGTTTGACAAATCGACGGAAGGTCAGGTGATGGCGGCCAGCGACCGGCGCACGGCGAACCGCGAGGTGGTGGCGGTGAGCACCGCCACGGCGACGACGAGGGCAACGAGCCAGCCGTAGGCCGTCCAGCCGATGGAGAACACGCCGAACAGCGCCTCGTACTGGTCGGCGCCGGGCCGGCCGGCGGCGCCGTGCATCAGATAGCTCAACACGGCGATGGCGACGAAATCGAGACCGCCGCCGATGGCGCCGCCCTTCATGCCGAGCATGAGGAAGTGGCGCTGGAACTCGCCGGCGATGAAGCGGTCCTCGGCGCCGCAGAAGTGCAGCACCTCGATGACGTCGCGGTTGCCGGCCATGGCGGCGTTGGTGGCAAACACCACCGACAGCACCATGGCGATCAGCATCAGCATCAGGATGCCGAGGCCGGCAAAGACGGTGGAATTGGCCATGGCGGCCAGGCGATCGATCCACAGGGCGTGATCGTCGACCGAACCGCCGCGCACGTCCTTGGCCACGGCGGCGGCCAGCGCCTTGACGTCGAAGGCGGCGGGGTCGTCGAGCGAGACGACGATCAGGCGCGGGACGGGCAGTGAGCCGAGGTCGACGCCGGCGCCAAGCCAGGGCTCGAGCAGCCGCTGCGTCTCGGTGTCGGAGAGGGCGCGGGCGCCCGACACACCGGGGAATTCCTGGGCCAGTGCCACGGCCTTCTGCACTTCGGCGGCCGGGGTGGTGCCGTCCATCGGCCGCACCTCGATGGTGACCTCGCGGCCGATGTCGGAGCGCCAGGCCCGGGCGGCGTCTTCGACCACCGAAACGCCGACGATGGTCAGCCCGGCGAGAAACGTCATGATGGCGATCACCAGCACCAGCGCCCGGCCGGCGATGGTCTGCGGCGGCACGATGGCCGAGCGGCCGGTGACCGGCGGGCGCGGCGCGGGCGCAGCGGCTGGCTTGGCGGGCCGCTTCATTCGTAGATCTCCAGCCGACCGTCGGTCAGCACCATGCGGCGGGCGTCGACCTGTTCCATGAGGCCGATGTCGTGGGTGGCGATGACCACGGCGGTACCGAGGCGATTGAGCTCGTAGAACAGGCGCAACAGCCGGCGGGCCAGTGTCGGATCGACGTTGCCGGTCGGCTCGTCGGCCAGCAGAAACTCCGGTTTGGTGATGAGGGCACGGGCAATGGCGGCGCGTTGCTTCTCGCCGCCCGACAGCACCGGTGGGTAGACGAACTTGCGATCGCCGAGACCGACCCAGTCGAGCAGGTCGACGACATCGGCCTTGTACTGGCTTTCGCTCTGGCCGAGCACGCGGCAGGGCAAGGCGACGTTCTCATAGGTGGTGAGATGGTCGAGCAGGCGGAATTCCTGGAAGACGACGCCGATGCGCCGACGCAGCGCCGGCATGTCGGCGGCCTTGATGGTGGCGGTGTCGCTGCCGAACAGGGTGACGCGGCCGCGCGTCGGCTTCAGCGCCAGGAACAGCAGGCGCAGCAACGTCGTCTTGCCGGCGCCCGAGGGACCGGTGAGGAACTGGAACGAATGGGGCGCGATGCGGAAGGTGAGATCGCTCAGCACTTCCCGTCCGGCTCCGTAGCGCAATCCGACGTTCTCGAACCTGATCAATTGCCGCCATCTTCCCCGATCAACCGTGACCGACGGCGAATCTTGCCGTCGCCGCCGGTGATTTTATGTTGCCGCCGGTGTTCTTAACTTTACATTAAGCATGTTGCCGCCTCCGTTTTAGTTGGAGGTTCCAGGCGCGGCGTTCCCATTGCACAACGATTCGCCCACTTGGCCAGAAGCCGGTGACGGATGCAACAGCAACAGGATGGCCGTTCCGAGACGAGGCGGATCATGCGCATTCAATGTCCCAACTGCGAGACGTCCTATCAACTGGCCGACGGTGCGCTCGGATCGGTTGGTCGCAAGGTCCGCTGCGCCCGCTGCGGCACGGTGTGGCACGCCAGCCCGGCGGAGATCGAGGCCGAGCCCTTGCCGGAGGCCAGCCGCCCGGCCAGTCCCGAACCCAGCGATGACGAGTGGCGTGAGGCGCTGGTCGGGTCCGACGTCGCCAGCCAGCCGGCCGCGGCGAAACAGGTTGCCGACGTCATGGCCGAGGCGACGCCCGAACCGGGGTTGCCGGCGCTTTCCGCCCCTGACCCGGCCGCTGCCGCGCCTGCTGTCGACGAACCGCCCCCCGAACGGCTGATCGAGGTGGCGCCGGCCGGATTCGATGCCGGCACGCGCGGCGACAAGACCGAGGGGCGGCGGCCGCGCCGGCGCGGCGCCAGCGCCGTGCGGGCGCTCGACAGTCGGCTGTCGCGGCCCCGGGCCATCGCGCTGATGGTGGCGGGCCTGGTGCTGCTGCTGGCAGCCGGTCTGGTCGGCCGCACCCAGGTGGTGCGCGCCTTTCCCGATTTTGCCGGCCTCTACCGGCTGATCGGCCTCGAGGTCAACCTGCGCGGCATGGAATTCGACGACATTGCCTCGCATCGCGAGATGGACGGCTCGACGCCGGTGCTGATCGTCGAAGGCTCCATCCGCAATCTCGAAACCGAGCTTCTCAAGCTGCCGCCGGTGCGCATCACGCTGAAGTCGTCGACCGGTCGTGACATCTATGCCTGGAACTACGTATTGCCGCAGGCTTCCGTCGATGCCTCCGGCACGGTGCGCTTCAAGACGCGGCTGTTGGCACCGCCCGAGGCGGCGACCATGGCGGAAGTACGGTTTACAGACCAGCGCGGTCCGTAATATATGCCCCCGTGACGACAGCCCCGCGATCGCGACGCGAGGGGCTTTCCGGAAACTTGCCGCTGGCAATGGTCCGGACCTGTCCGTCTGGCCGCCGTTGGTGGCGGACCGGCGGCGTCACGGGTCGCATGCGTGCCGCAAGGCCAGTTTCCGGGGGTTCCCCATGCCGGGCAAGACCGTCAAAGTCCTCTATTCCGAGAGCGTCATCGCCGAACGCGTCGAGGCCATGGCCAATGACATCTCTGCCTGGGCGCCCAAGGACCTGATGGTCATCGCCATCCTCAAGGGCTCGTTCATGTTCGCCGCCGACATTCTGCGGGCCCTGCACCGCAAGGGGCTGGCGCCGCAGGTCGAGTTCATGATGCTGTCGAGCTATGGCGTCGGCACGACGTCGTCGGGCATCGTCAAGATCATCCGCGACATCGATACCGACGTGGCCGGCCGCTCGGTGCTGATCATCGACGACATTCTCGAATCGGGCCGCACGCTGGCCTTTGCCAAGCGCCTGACGGAAGAGCGGGGCGCCACCGAGGTGCGCGTCGCCGTGCTGCTCGACAAGCCGGGCAAGCGCAAGGCGCCGATCGAGGCGGATGCGGTGGGCTTCACCTGCGCCGACGTGTTCGTCGTCGGCTATGGCATGGACGCCGCCCACGCCTACCGCCAGCTGCCGTTCGTCGGCGTCGTCACCGACGAGGCCTGAACGGCGCCGGCGCAGCGTTTGCCTGCTGATTTCGTTCGAGCTATAGTCAATTGATCGGCAAACACGGCCGCTGGGGTGTGTCCGGACATGGCGCGCATTCTGTTGACCGAAGACGACGAGGCCGTACGCGCCTTCGTCAAGCGAGCGCTGGAACTCGATGGCCACCAGGTGGTGACGGCCGAGGACGGTGGCATCGCGCTCGAAATCCTGACAGCCGAGCATGGCAGCTTCGATCTTCTGGTATCCGACATCATGATGCCGGTGCTCGACGGTATCGCTCTGGCACTGTCGGTGGCTCGCGACTACCCGGCGCTGGTCATCCTGCTGATGACCGGCTTTGCCGATCAGCGCGAACGGGCCTTCGGCCTCGACAGTCTGGTCTATGACGTGGTGCCCAAGCCGTTCACGCTGGCCGATATCCGGCAGGCCGTCGGCCGGGCTCTGGCCTCGCGCGGCGGCGGCGAGGCGCGCGCTTCGGCCTGAGACCGCTGCTTCAGCGGTTCTTGCCCGGCACCCACAACACGTCACCGCGACCGAGGTCGTTGACCCAGCGGCTGGCGACGAACAGAAAATCCGACAGACGGTTGAGATACTTGATCGCCTCGGGGTTGACCGCCTCGTGAGCGGCGAGGTCGACCGCTTCGCGCTCGGCCCGGCGGCAGATGGTACGGGCAAGGTGGAGATGGGCGGCGGCCGACGACCCGCCGGGCAGCACGAACGAGCGCAGCGGTTCGAGGCTGCGGTTGAGGAAGTCGATCTCGCGTTCGAGCCGGGCCACCTGCGCTTCGCCGACGCGCAGCGGCGTCACCTCCGGCGGTTCGGGCCCCTCGGGCGTGGCAAGATCGGCACCAAGGTCGAACAGGTCATTCTGGACGCCGATCAGCATGACGTCGAGGTCGGGGAAGGCGTGGACGTGCAGACGGGCGACGCCGACGGCGGCGTTGGTCTCGTCGACGCTGCCGAAGCAGGCAACGCGCTTGTCGCACTTGAGGCGGCGCTCGCCGTTGACCAGGCCGGTGGTGCCGTCATCGCCGGTGCGCGTGTAGATGCGGTTGAGACGGACCATGGCCGGCAGCCTCCCTCAGTCAATCGGCGGTGCGTCGCCGAGGATGGTATCTGTAGCCATACCTATCGAACGGCCGACAATGTTTCTCAATAGCCCGTTCGGCGGCGAAGGCCGGACGGGCTGGCCGACTTTGGTCGGAGCTTCGAATCAGTTTGGCAGGGCGATACCGCAGGCATTGGCGACGGTGCGCAGGCCGACGATGAGCCCCATGCGGTCGATGCCGTGGCCGAGGCCGGGCGACATGTGCAGGCTGACCGGCACGCCGGCCGCGGTCAGCGCGTCGGCGGCCAGCTTGCTCGACTGGGCCGGCAGCACCTGATCGTCGGTGCCGTGCACCAGCAGCACCGGCGGCTTGACGGTGGCTTCGGCGAGATGGTCGGCGCCGGCGAGATAGCCGGAGTAGCCGACGATCAGCGCGGGAGCGACCGGGCGGCGCAGGCCGACGTGCAGCGCCATCATCGTGCCCTGGCTGAAGCCGACCAGCACCAGACGGTCGGCGCTGACGCCGGTGCGCTCCAGCTCGGCATCGAGGAAGGCGTCCAGCACCGGTCGGGCGGCCTCGACACCGGTCCAGCGCTCGGCGTCGTTGCGCATGGTCAGCGGGAACCACTGGTAGCCCATGCCGCAAATCTGCGGCGCGTTGGGGGAAGAGAAGGCAACGCCGGGCAGGAACGGCGCCCAGGACTCGCCGATGCCGATCAGGTCGTTGCCGTCCGAGCCGTAGCCGTGCAGGAAGACGACGAGGGCGGTTGCCGGCCCGTTTTCGGGATCGATGCGGGGGCCGTGGAGTGCGGTCATGGGCTGTTCCTTTGCCGATGGGGCGTGACGCTTCAGGCCGGCAAAACCGCCCTGCCGTCGCGGACAGCCTTGTAATAGGCCCAAAACAGCTTGGCTGCAACGCCGCGCCACGGCGACCAAGCGGCTGATATTGCCCGCATTTCCTTTTCGCTCGGCCGTTCGGGCAGGCCGAAGGCCTCCATGGTCGCCACCTGCAGCGCCAGATCGCCGGCCGGAAAGACGTCGGCGTGGCGGGCGCAGAACAGCAGGAAAATTTCCGCCGTCCAGCGGCCGACGCCGGGCAGGGCGGTGAGTTGGGCGATGGTGGTTTCGGCCGTCTCGTCGGCGAGCGCCTCGAGGTCGAGACCGGCGAGAGCGGCGCGGGCGACGGCGTCGAGCGTCTTCACCTTGCCGCGCGACAGGCCGACGGCGCGCAGGGCCGCCTCGGTCTGGGCAAGGTAGTTCGCCGGCGTAACGGTGTCGAGCAGGGCGGCAAAGCGTGACCAGATGGCGTCAGCGCTGGCCACCGACAGCATCTGGGCGACGATGATGCGGGCCAGCCCCTCGAAGCCGGGCGGGCGATAGCGCAGCGCCACCGTGCCGGCGGTGGCTAGCACCGGCCGCAGGCGCGGATCGGCGGTGGTCAGAAAGGCCAGTCCCTCGTCGAGGTCGGTTGCATCGAGCAGCAGGCGCATCACCGGTCTCCGGATCGTGATCGGAAGTTCACCATATGTTCGCGCCGCTGTCCAGCCCGATGCCGTCGGGGAGGCTTTGCAGCGCCGACCGGGAGGTGTAGCTCGGAACCATGAACACCCGTGTCTTCCGCTTTGCCCCCTCGCCCAATGGCCGCCTGCACCTCGGGCACGCGCTGTCGGCGCTGCTCAACGCCGACATGACCAGAGCCACCGCTGGCCGCTTGCTGCTGCGCATCGAGGACATCGACGGCACGCGGGCTCGCGACACGTTTGTCGCTGCCATCGAGGACGATCTCGCCTGGCTGGGGTTCGAGCCGGAGCGGCCGGTGCGGCGCCAGTCCGAGCACGAGAGCGACTATCGCCAGGCGCTGACCCGCCTCACCGAAATGGGGCTGACCTACGTGTCGTTTCTGAGCCGAACGGAGATCAAGGCGGCCATCGCCGCGGCCAGCCGGTCGGCAGCGCCCTGGCCGACCGATCCCGATGGCGCGCCGCTCTATCCGGGGCCGGAGCGCCTCTGGGGGCGGGCGGAGGTGGCCGAGCGCCTCGCCGCCGGGGCGCCCTACTCCATCCGCCTCGACATGCAGAAGGCGGTGGCCCGCGTCGGTCGGCTCGACTGGCAGGAGTTCGGCGATCAGCTCGACGGCCTGTCGAGCGTCATCCACGCCGATGCCGCCGCCTGGGGCGACGTGGTGTTGGCGGGCAAGTACACGCCGGCCAGCTATCATCTCGCCGTGGTGGTCGACGACGCGTTGCAGGGGGTGACCGACGTGGTGCGCGGCCGCGACCTGTTCTTCGCCACCGCCGTGCACCGGCTGCTACAGACGCTGCTCGACCTGCCGTGCCCGCGGTATCACCATCACCGGCTGATCGTCGGCGACGACGGGCGCAAGCTGGCCAAGTCCGAGAAGTCGAGGGCGCTGGCCGCGCTCAGGGCCGAGGGTGCCAGCCCGACCGACATCCGGCGCCTTGTCGGTCTCGGCAACTGAAGCCGCGCCGCCCGAAAGCGGGGCGGTTCCGCGCTGTCCTGGCATTGGCAACAAGATCGCGCCAGCGCCAAAGGTCGGCGCCGGACAGCGCGGGTATTAAGTCCCGGTTAGGCTTGGCAACAGATTCGGGCTTACTTGTCGGTGACCGGCCTCGCGCCGGCCAACAATGACATTACGTCTTCTTGCGGGCCGTTGTCGTTTGTCTATCCTTGACCTATCGGCAATCGATCCGTCGCCGTCGGTCTGTCCGACCGATGCTGCTCCACCATGGGAGGAACGAGCCATGCGCCTCCTCTTGCTTGTCGCCACGCTGTGCCTCAGCGCCGGCACGGCCGTTGCCGCCGACTATTCCGCCGCTGCCAACTTCACCGACTGTCAGGGCGGCACCGACAAGGGCTGCCTGTTCCAGCAGAACGTGCTCAAGGAACAATGGCCGCAGGCGCTCGCCGGTCACTATCCGTCGCAGCGCAACGTCGCCTTCTGCCTGGCCGACGGCTGCTATGGCGCCGTGCGGCCCGATCCGATCATGTCCTGCGCCTGGCGCATCGTCATCATGGCGAGCGGGGCACGCGAACTCGAGAAGAGCGACCGCGACAACTATCTGATGGCCTGCGCCGCCAGCCTGTCGTCGGCCGATCTGGCCGCGGCCAAGAAGTCGGCCTGGGATCTGTTCTACGCCATCTACGGTCGGACGCCGTCGTAAGCGAGCCCGAGGGCGGCCGAAAGGCAGGCCGATCCTGCGCCAATTCCTTGACTCGACTGGCCGCCGCTTCGTAGGTTGCCCGTCCGCCGGTTTGGTGCCGGCCGCACGGGACGCCTGTTCATGTCTGACAACATCGCCGAATACGAAACGCAGGACGCGCTGCGGCGCAACGAGGCCGATCATCCGTCGAGCCCGGTCATGCGTTTCATGGCCGATCAGGCGTTACCGCTCGATGCCGGCGTGGCGCTGGCCCCCTGGCAGATCGCCTACCAGACCTACGGCGAACTCAACGCCGACAAGTCCAACGCCGTGTTGATCTGCCACGCCTTGACCGGCGATCAGCACGTTGCCTCGGTCAATCCGGTGACCGGCAAGCCCGGCTGGTGGTCGCTGATGGTCGGCCCCGGCAAGCCGATCGACACCGACCGCTTCTTCGTCATCTGTTCCAACGTGCTTGGCGGCTGCCTCGGCACCACCGGTCCGGCCAGCACCAATCCGGCCACCGGCCGCCCCTACGGCCTCGATCTGCCAGTGCTGACGGTGCCCGACATGGTGCGGGCGCAGAAGGCGCTGGTCGACGCCCTCGGCATCACCAAACTGTTCTCCGTGGTCGGCGGTTCGATGGGCGGCATGCAGGCGCTGCAGTGGGCGGCCAGCTATCCCGACGCCATGTTCTCGGTGATCGCCATCGCCACCAGCCATCGCCATTCCTCGCAGAACATCGCCTTCCATGAGGTTGGGCGCCAGGCGGTGATGGCCGACCCCGACTGGTGCGGCGGCCGCTATTTCGACGAGGGGCTGAACCCCAAGAAAGGGTTGGCGGTGGCGCGCATGGCCGCCCACATCACCTATATGTCGAGCGAGTCGCTGCATTCGAAGTTCGGCCGCAACCTGCAGGATCGCGAGCACCTGACGTTCGGCTTCGACGCCGATTTCCAGATCGAGAGCTATCTGCGTCATCAGGGCATGAGCTTCGTCGACCGCTTCGACGCCAACTCCTACCTCTACGTGACACGCGCCACCGACTATTTCGACCTCGCCGCCGACCATGGCGGCGTGCTGGCCAACGTCTTCAAGGGCGCCAAGGCGCGCTTTTGCCTGATCTCGTTCACCTCGGACTGGCTCTATCCGACCGCCGAGGCGCGGGCGGTGGTCCACGCGCTCAACGCCGCCGGCGCCTCGGTCTCCTTCGTCGAGATCGACAGCGATCGCGGCCATGACAGCTTCCTGCTCGACATTCCCGAGCAGTTTCGCATCGTGCGCGGCTTCCTGAGCGGCGCGGCCCGGGCGCGCGGCATTGCCGGCCCGGCCAATCCGGAGACGACCAAGTGACCGACCTCGCCGACCTTGTCACCGATACCCGCGTCGACCTCCGCATCATTGCGAGCCTCATCGAGCCGGGTTCGCGCGTGCTCGACATCGGCTGCGGCGCCGGCGAACTGCTGGAAGTGCTCGAGCGCTCGCGCCGGGTTGATGCCCGCGGCATCGAGATCAGCCAGAAGGGCGTCAACGCCGCCGTGGCGCGCGGCCTCGCCGTCATTCAGGGCGATGCCGACAGCGACCTGTCACAATATCCCGACCAGTCGTTCGACTACGTGGTGCTGAGCGAAACCATCCAGGCCACGCACAACGCCCGGCGCGTGCTGGAGGAGATGCTGCGCATCGGCCGCAAGGTCATCGTGTCGCTGCCGAATTTCGGCCATTTCGACGTGCGCTTCCGCCTGATGTTCCTCGGTCGCATGCCGGTGAGCAAGCGGCTGCCGTATTCGTGGTACGACACGCCGAACATCCACTTCTGCACCATTTCCGACTTCGTGGCCTTGGCCCACGAGACAGGTGCCACGGTGGAACAGGCGATCACGCTCAACGCCGCCGGGCGCAAGCTGTCGCTGCCGTTGCCCGAGTGGCTGGCCAATCTGTTCGGTGCCCAGGGCGTGTTCCTGCTGTCGCGTCAGCGCTGAGGCGGCGGCAGGGGGTCAGTGCGGCGTCGGCAGGCCGGCCGGGGCCGGCAGCAGCACGGGGCGGATCGGCTCGAAGGCGCGCACGCGGCGCAGCACCGGCGCGCCCTGATAGAAGTGTTTGGTGGCCTCGACCATGATGACGCCGGCGAACGCTCCCCAGAGGCGGGCGCCGACCGCTTCCCAGCGCGAACCCGAACGCAGGAAGTGCTGCTTCTGCACCGGCATCATGTAGAGCGCCTGATCCCAGGCGCTGGGCGAGAACATCGATTCGCGCAGCAGGTTGGTCAGCTGGCGGCGGGAGAACGGCCGGCCGTAGCCGAAGGGCGAGGTATCGACGCGGGCCCACAGGCCGCGCCGGTTGGGCACCACAGCCAGCATGCGGCCGCCCGGCGACAGCACACGCCAGACCTCGCGCAGCACCGCCGCGGGGTCGTGCACCATTTCAAGGGCGTGGATGAGCAGCACCCGGTCGACCGAGCCGTCGGGGAGCGGCAGCATGTCCTCGACCACCAGTGCCGCCGCCGTCGGTCCGCCCGGCGGCCAGCTGATCGCCCCCTGCGTGGCCGGCATGAAGGCGATGGCCCGGTCGGCCTCGCCGGCGAAGGCGCCGAGATAGGGCGTGGCGAAGCCGAGGCCGAGCAGGCGGTCGCCGCTGACGTTCGGCCACAGCGTCCGCAGGTGTTCGCTGAGGATGGGGCGGACGACGCCGCCGAGGGCGGTGGTGTAGAAGTCCTTGAGATCGACGACGTCGAGAAACATGACAGCCTGGAGGCAGGAGGGCGGTGCTTGTCGTTCCCTCCATATTGGGCGAGACTGATCCGCTGGCAAGGGATTTGCCGCGACGGTGGCGGCCGATCGGCCGGCCGGGTTGCCGGGAGAAGCGGGATGGTTGCAGCGCAGGTCGTCGTCTTACCCTGTCTCAAGGACAATTATGCCTATCTCGTCCACACGGAAGGGCGCGCCGTGCTGGTCGATGCCCCGGCCGCCGCGCCGGTGCTGGCGGCGCTCGAGGCGCGGCAATTGCGGCTTGAGGCGGTGCTGATCACCCATCATCACGCCGACCACATCGGCGGCCTGGCCGAGATCGTCCTGGCCCATCGGCCGCTGGTGGTCGGGGCGGCGGCCGATCGGCACCGGCTACCGCCGCTTGGGCGCGCCGTCGCGGGTGGCGACCGGCTGGAGATCGCCGGCCTTGACGTCGCGGTGATCGCCACGCCCGGCCACACGCTCGGCCACGTCAGCTATCATCTGGCGGCCAGCGGTCTGCTGTTCACCGGCGATACGCTGTTTTCGCTCGGCTGCGGCCGGCTGTTCGAGGGCAGCGCCGCGGTCATGTGGGCGTCGCTGTCGCAGCTCTCCGCCCTGCCGGACGACACGCTCGTCTGCTGCGGTCACGAATACACCGAGGCCAACGGCCGCTTCGCCCTGTCGGTCGACCCGTTCAACGTGGCGCTGAGGGAGCGGGTGGCGGCGGTGGCAGCGCTGCGCGCCGCCGGCCAGCCGACGGTGCCGAGCCGGCTCGGCGACGAAAAGGCGGCCAATCCCTTCCTCCGGGCCGACGACGGCGGGCTGGCGGCGACGCTGGGCTTCGCCGGGCAGCCGGCCGCCGAGGTGTTCGCCGAAATCCGCCGCCGCAAGGACGTCTTCTGAGGTTCAGGAGCCGGCGGCGACGGCTTTCCTGCGCAGCCACATGTCCTTGGCGGCGATGAGGGCGCCGACAGTGACCAGCAGGCAGGCGATGACGGCGACGCCAGTCAGCCGGCCGTAGCCCGACAAGGTGAGCAGCAGCGTCGACAGCACCGGTGTGGCGTAGGCGGCGGTGCCGATGATCTGGATGTCGCCGTGCTTGACGCCATAGTCCCAGACGAAGAAGGCGAGGCCGAGCGGCAGGCTGGCGAGCAGCACCACCATGGTCCACTCGAAGGCGCCGGCCGGCAGCACCGTCGGTTCGAACAGGGCGTGGGCGAGGAGGCTGAGGACGGCGGTGACGAGACAGAAGCCGGCCACCGTTTCCGTCGGCACGCTGGCAAGGCGCCGGGACACCACCGAGTAGCTCGACCAGACGAAGGCGGCGAGGAAGGCGGCGCCGTAGCCGAAGGCATAGCCCGAGGACAGCGACAGCGCGCCGCCGGAGGCGACGAGCAGCGCGGCGCCGACGAAGCCCAGCGCCACGCCGACGACGTGGTGCAGGCCGAGCCGCTCGCCCGGCAGCAGACCGGACATCAGCACGATGAGCAACGGCCAGAGATAGTTGATGAGGCCGGCCTCGACGAGCGGCGCGTTGCGCAGCGCCGTGAAGTAGAGGGCGTGATAGCCGAACAGGCCGGCGGTGCCGACGGCGTAGACGCGCCAGGGCTGGCGCAGGGCGCCGAGCCGACCGGTGACGGCGAGACCGAGGGTGGCGACAAGGCCGGACAGGCCGAAGCACAGGCCGGTGAGCAGGAAGGGTGGAACCTTGCCCGTGCCGCCGGTGAACACGCCAAGCAGCGACCACATCAGGATGGCGCTGAGGCCGGTCAGGGTGGCGCGAAGGCGAGAGGACCGCATGGAGGCTCCGGTGGTTGGCTGGGATGGCAACAAAGCCTGCCGCCGGACAACCGGTTTTGCAAGCCATTAACGAAACACCGGTAAGGATGTTGCTTCGGGGTGCCCGAAAGGTTTCACTTTGGTATCCAATCGACGACACATGAAGGACTTCGTCTTCGGCGTGGCCCTCCCGGCCGCGCTGACGGCGCTTGCCACCGTGGCCGTCGTGTTTATGGCGCTGACGCGCATGGCGACCGACGTGAACGACATCGACGGTTTGCGCCTGTCGCAATCGGTTTCGGCTCTGATGGCCGCCGGACTGCGGGAGATCGGCAGTCTGACCGCCGACGACGCGGCCTGGACGACGGCCTACGACGAGCTCTACCGCCAGCCGTCCGACGGTTTCATCAACGACATCTTCGCCGAGGGCAGCGAGCCCGGCCGGCCGTTCAACTCCATCATGGTCGTCAGCTTCGCCGGCCGGGTGTTCCTGGCCTATGAGAACGGCAAGGCGCTGGCGCCGGGGCAGACGATCATCGACCCCGCCGACGTCAGGGCGATGATCCTCAAAAGCGAGGCGCAGCCGCGCGAGGCGATAACGGGTCTGGCCAACAGCGCTTCCGGTCCCAAGTTCGCCGGCGTGCGCGTCATCACGCCCAACGACGGCGTGCTGCCGCCCGATGTCGAGCCGCGCTATCTGCTGACGGCTCGGCCGATCCGCGCCGACCTGCTCGACGCCGTCGGTCATTCGTTCGGCATCAACGATCTGCGCTGGAGCGACCGGCCGATCGAGGGCCGCGTCAATGTGGCGCTGACGACGGCGGCCGGCAAGTCGGCCGGCGTTCTGTCCTGCCAGCCGCGCAATCCGGGCAGCGAGGCCTATGACCGGGCCTTCTGGCTGATGGTGACGGTGGTGGCGCTGCTGTTCGTCGTCCTCGGCTTCCTGGTGCTGACCATCTGGAAGATCCTCGCCACCATGTATCACGGCGAGGAGGAAGCACGACGCGACGCCCTGCACGACGCGCTGTCCGGCCTGCCCAACCGGGCGCACTTCAATGCCAGGCTGTCGGAACTGTCGCGGGAGCTGGGCGAACGGACGGTGACGGTGGTCTTCGTTGACCTCGACGGTTTCAAGGAGGTCAACGACACCTACGGTCACGACGTTGGCGACCGGCTGATTCGCACCGTGGCCGCCGGCTTCAAGTTTCTTGTCGGCGATCGCGGCCTGCTGGCCCGCCTCGGCGGCGACGAGTTCGCCGTGGTCATCGCCGGCTATCATTCGATGAACATGGCGGCCGAGATTGCCAGCCGCATGATCGAACTCTTGGCGCAGCCGTTTGACTTCGACGGCCAGACGGTCAAGGTCGGTGCGTCCATCGGCATTGCCTCGTCCGACGACGAGGTGATTTCGCACGTCGAACTGGTGCGCCGGGCCGACGTCGCCATGTACGCCGCCAAGGAGCGCGGCAAGAACCGTTTCGAGGTGTATTTCCCCGATCTCGACGCCGATCGCACCGAGAAGGCCGAGCTGGCGATGGCGCTGCGGGCTGCCATCGACAACGACGATCTGCAGGTGCACTACCAGCCGGTGGTGCGCGCCGAGGATGGCCGCATCGGCACCGTCGAAGCGCTGGTCCGCTGGATTCGTCCGGGCATCGGCCCGATCAGCCCGTCAACCTTCCTGCCGGTGGCCGAGGAGGCCGGCATCACCGATCTTCTGGGCACCTGGGTGTTGCGGCGGGTCTGTCGCGAGGCCAAGTCCTTCGTCAACTGCAAGGTGGCCGTCAACGTCTTCGCCTCGCAGTTCAGCAACCCGGTGTTCGACGAACTGCTGCGCGATCTGCTGATTGAAGAAGATTTCCCGCCCGAACGGCTCGAGCTCGACATCACCGAGCGGTTCCTCATCACCTATCCCGAGCGGACGCAGCGGATGATCATGGCGCTGCACCGCATGGGCGTGCATGTCGCCCTCGACGATTTCGGCACCGGCTTCTCGTCGATCAACTACCTGCGGCGCTTCGCCTTCGACAAGGTGAAGATCGACCGTTCCGTCGTTATCGACGTGGTCAAGGACGCCGCCTCGCAGCAACTGGTCAATTCGACGGTGGCCCTCGCCGACGCGCTCGGCGTCGAGGTGACGGCCGAGGGCATCGAGAAGGAAGACGAGGCCGAAGCGCTCAAGAAGGCCGGTTGCCGCGAGCTGCAGGGCTACCATTTCGGCGCGCCGACGACGGCCAGCGAACTGGCGCGACGGCTGAAGCGCGAGGCCAGCCTGCCGGCGCGCAAGAGCGCCTGACCGGCGCCTCGCCCTGCCATGATCACGGATCGAGTTCGACGTCCCAGTAGAGGAAGTCGAGCCAGCTGTCGTGCAGATAGTTGGGCGGGAAGGCGCGGCCGTTGTTGTGCAGGTCGAGCACCGTCGGGGCATAGGGCAGGCGGGCCAGCGTCAATCCCACCTCGCTCACCGTCTTGTCGGCCTTGTGCAGGTTGCAGGCCGAACAGGCGGTGATGACGTTCTCCCACGTGGTCTGGCCGCCTTTGCAGCGCGGCGTCAGGTGATCGAAGGTCAGCTCCTCGCGGCTGCCGCAATACTGGCACTGGAAGCGATCGCGCAGGAAGACGTTGAAGCGCGTGAAGGCCGGATGGCGCGATGGCTTGACGAAGGTCTTGAGCGAGACGACCGACGGCAGGCGGATGGACGAAGTCGGACTGCGCACCGATATGTCGTATTCGGAAACGATGTTGACCCGTTCGAGGCAGACGGCCTTGATGGCGTCCTGCCAGGACCAAAGCGACAACGGGTAGTAGCTCAACGGACGGTAGTCCGCATTCAGAACCAAGGCCGGATGCGCGTCCGGCAAGACGGCTATCGTCACCCCACGCTCTCCATCACCGGACGAACGGTCATGGTCCGTCCAACTCGGTGCCGATACTGTATGCCCAACATGTCGATGATGTGAAGCGTCGATGACGCCAGATAGGCGATTTGCCGGTGATCGCGGCCGGTGGCGGCGGAGCGGCGGCCGACAGGAGCGTTCGCCGGGGCCGCCGCGCCACTATTCGTCGAGGGTTGGCGCCGCCATCGCCGGCCGGTTCTACCAATCGCCGCGCCCTCCGGAACGGGCCATCACGACAGGCGATTCCGAATGCCAGAGCCATGTCGTCGGCATGAAACCGCCGCCTCAGCCTTCGAGGCGGGCGGCGAGGCGGCTGAGGGCAATGAAGGCCCGCGAGGGCAGCAGCCGTTTGGCGAGCGCGGCCAGCTTGGTCAGCGGCGTGATGCGGTAGTAGGGGCGAGGCCGCCGCGCCTCGCAGGCGTGGATCAATGCCGCCACCACCGCTTCCGGCGGCCGCGACGCCCACGACGGTTTGCCGGGGCTTGCCAGGCGCCGCTGGTAGTCGTCGCGGAAGGCCGAGGCGTCGACGTCGACGGTGGCGGTGAAGGCCTGCATCGACTTGGCGACGAACAGGGTGCGGATCGGGCCCGGCTCGATGGTCGAGACGGCGATGCCGCTGCCCTCGAGTTCAAGGCGCCAGGTGTCGGCCAGGGCCTCGACGGCGTATTTGCTGGCGCTGTAGGCGCCGCGATGGGGCATCGACATGAAGCCGAGCACCGACGAACAGAAGATGATGCGGCCGTGCCCCTGAGCGCGCATCACCGGCACGACGGCGGCCGTCAGCGCGTGCCAGCCGAAGACGTTGGTCTCGAACAGCTGGCGCAGGACGGCCGTTGGCAGGTCCTCGAGGGCGCCGGGCACGGCGCTGGCGCCATTGTTGTAGAGGGCGTCGAGGCGGCCGCCGGTGGCGGCGAGCAGCTGGTCGAGGGCGGCGGCGATCGAGGCGGCGTCAGCGTAATCGAGCCGCAGCGGCGTGATGCCGGCCAGGCGGGCCAGCCGCTCGCCGTCGGCCGGGTGGCGGTGGGTGGCAAAGACCTGCCAGCCGCGCGCCGCCATGTCGCGAGCGGCGGCGTAGCCGATGCCGGACGAGGCGCCGGTGATCAGGATCGAGCGGCGGGCGGCGGTCATGACGTGCTCCTCGGGTCAGCCCCGTCGGGTCGGGGCGCTGACAGATTGGTTCTTCCGCAGCGGCGCGCCTGTGTCTATATGAAAACACGATGCGAGAGGCGGATGGCGTGCACGATCACCACGATCATGATCACCAGCATTGTCGGACCACGGCGCTGGAGCGCGCCGAGCGGCTGTGTGGCGAGAAGGGGCTGCGCCTCACCGCGCAACGCCGCATGGTGCTCGACGTCATGCTTGAGAGCCATGCGCCGGTGACGGCCTACGAGATCATGGACCGCATCGCCGAAGTGGCGCACCGGCCGAGCCCGATCTCGGTCTATCGGGCGCTGGATTTTCTCGTGGCCAACGGCTTCGTTCATCGCATCGAAAGCCGCAACGCTTTCCTCGCCTGTTCGGCGGTGCACCAGGGGCCGGGTGAAGGCGACCGGGCGCCGGCCCTGCTGTTCATGCTGTGCGAAGCCTGCGGCGCGGCCACGGAAGCCGAATCGGTCGATCTCGCCGAGGTATTGGGGACGCTGGCCGGGCGTTCGGGCTTTACGGTGGCCTCGTCGGTTCTCGAAGTGAAGGGGCTTTGTGCCGCCTGTCGCGCCGCCGGCCGCACCACCGCGCCATCGGTCGCCGATCAATCGCAGGAGCAGTCATGACGTCGTTCATCAGCGGGCCGGCGGCCCGTCGCCGGTCGGTCCCCGTGACGGTCGGCAAGGTCGTCGTCGGGGGAACGGCGCCGGTCGTCGTCCAGTCGATGACCAACACCGATACCGCCGACGTCGACGCCACCGTCGCTCAGGTGGCGGCGCTGGCGCGGGCCGGATCGGAACTCGTCCGCATCACCGTCGACCGCGACGAGAGCGCCGCCGCCGTGCCGGCCATCCGCGACCGGCTGGACCGGCTCAACATCGACGTGCCGCTGGTCGGCGACTTCCACTATATCGGCCATCGGCTGCTGGCCGATCATCCCGGCTGCGCCGAGGCGCTGGCCAAGTACCGCATCAACCCCGGCAACGTCGGTGTGCGGGCCAAGCGCGATTCGCATTTCTCCGAGATCGTCGAAATCGCCGCCCGGCACGACAGGCCGGTGCGGATCGGCGTCAACTGGGGCTCGCTCGATCAGGAGCTGCTGACGGCGCTGATGGACGACAACGCTAACAACGGCGCGCCGCTTACCGCCCGCGAGGTCACCTACGAGGCGATGATCCGCTCGGCGCTCGGCTCGGCGGCCCGGGCGGAAGAGCTGGGTCTCGGCCGCGACAAGATCATCCTGTCGGCCAAGGTCAGTCAGGTGCAGGACCTGATCGCCGTCTATTCGGCACTGGCCGAGCGCTGCGACTATGCCCTGCATCTCGGCCTCACCGAGGCTGGCATGGGCAGCAAGGGCATCGTCGCCTCGGCGGCGGCCATGGGACATCTGTTGCAGAAGGGCATCGGCGACACCATCCGCGTATCGCTGACACCGGAGCCGGGCGGCGACCGCACGCGTGAGGTGACGGTGGCGCAGGAGCTGCTGCAGGTGATGGGCTTCCGCTCGTTCGTCCCCATCGTCGCCGCCTGTCCGGGCTGCGGCCGCACCACCTCGACGGTGTTCCAGGAGCTGGCCAAGGCTATCCAGGACCAGATTCGCGAGGCCATGCCGGCCTGGCGCCAGCGCTATCCCGGCGTCGAGGCGCTCAACGTCGCCGTCATGGGCTGCATCGTCAACGGTCCGGGTGAATCCAAGCACGCCGACATCGGCATCTCGCTGCCCGGCACCAACGAGAACCCGGCGGCACCGGTGTTCATCGATGGCGTCAAGGCGACGACCTTGCGCGGGCCGACCATTGCCGCCGACTTCCAGCAGCTGGTGCTGGAGTACGTCGACCGGCGTTTCGGCGGCAAGGGCTGAGGATCAGCGCCGGCGGCTGGCGATGAAGCGGGCTGCCTCGATCAGCAGCGCCGCCCGGTCGCCATAGGGAGCGAGCAGCGTCGTAGCCTCCTCGACCAGCGCAGCGAGCTCGGCCCGCACGGCGGCGACCCCGTGCAGCGACACCAGCGTGCCCTTGCCGTGGGCGGCGTCCTTGGCCACGGCCTTGCCCATTTCCGCCGCTGTGGCCGTGACGTCGAGCAGGTCGTCGGCCAGCTGGAAGGCGAGACCGACGATGTCGCCATAGCGGCCGAGCCGCTCGCGATCGCCGGCCGAACCCTGGCCCAGGCGACTGCCCATGACACAGGCGGCGCGGATAAGGGCGCCGGTCTTCATCGCCTGCAGCCGGCGAATGTCGGCATCGTCGAGGTGGGCGTGATGGCCGGCGGCGAACCGGCCCTCGGCGGCGAGATCGAGCATCTGACCGCCGACCATGCCGCCGAGGCCGCCGGCCCGGGCGAGGTCGAGCACCAGTTCGGCCCGCACCAACGGGTCGGGATGGCAGCGGGGATCGGCGAGCAGCTCGAAGGCATAGGTCAGGAGGCCATCGCCGGCCAGAATGGCGGTGGCCTCGTCGAAGGCCTTGTGCACGGTCGGCTGGCCGCGGCGCAGGGCGTCGTCGTCCATGGCCGGCAGATCGTCGTGAACGAGCGAGTAGCAGTGCAGGCACTCGATGGCCGCCGCCGCGTGCATCAGGTCCTGGCGGTCGACGGTCGGTGCCAGCAGGCGGGCCGCTTCGACGAGCAGGAACGGCCGCAGACGCTTGCCGCCGCCGAGCACGCCGTGGCGCATGGCAGCGAGCAGCCGCTCGGGACGGGCGGTCTCGCCCGGTTGCGAGGCCGGGACCAGGAGCTGTGTCAGCTTGGCTTCCACCGCCGCGGCGATGGTGGCCAGCTCGGCCTCGAAAGCGGGCATGAACGCCTCCGGAGTGGGGGTGCTTGTCTATGGTCTTCGGGCGTAGTCGCCGGCCGGCCGGACGTCAAGCGAGGAAGGCGCGAGCGGTGGCGGAACCGTTTCTTAAACCGGGAACGCTACGATCAGACCACTGACGGAAAGCCAGAGTTTCCAGCCGAGGTTGATCGCCCCATGCCTGAAGCGGAACTGATGCGGACGCGGCGGGTGCTGTTCGCGCTGACGGCCGTCCACGTGCCGCTGGTCATGGGACTGGCGCTGGTGACCGGCCTCAGGGTCGACGTCTGGGACTTTCTGCCGCTTTGCCTCGTCGTCGTCGCCTATTTCGGCCTGATCCGCCTTCTGGCGCAGCGGTTCGGCATTCCCGCCTTCGTCGGGCTGGCCGAGGTCTATGGTCTCGGCCTCGTCAACGTCGTGCCGGTGGTGACGGCCACCTATCTGGCGATGCGCGTCGGCATGCCGCTCGCCGACGACCGGCTGCTGGCCATGGATGCCGTCTTCCGCTTCGACTGGGTGGCGCTGGTGCGCTGGATCGACGGCCACGCGCTGCTGGCGCTGACGCTGAACCAGGCCTATGACAGCATTCAGTGGCAAATGCTGGTCATTCCTCTCGTTCTGGCGCTCTCCGGCCAGCTGGCCCGGTCGTATCAGCTGGTCATCGGCTACGTGCTGATCTGCGCGCTGTCGAGCGTCATCTCGGTCTGGTTTCCCGCCGCTGGCCAGTACATCGTCCACGGCCTCGATCCGCATTCGCTCGCCTATATCAAGGGCGAGCTCGGCACGGCCTTCCTGACGCAGTTCGATGCCGTGCGCGACAATCCCGGCTTCGTGCTGCAGATCTCGCACTCGCAGGGCATCCTGACGTTCCCGTCGGTGCACGCCGGCGTGGCGGCGCTGTGCGCCTGGGCGGCCTGGTCGCAGCGCTGGCTGCGCTATCCGGTGGCGTTGCTCAACGTCGCCATGGCCTTCTCGGCGATGATCGTTTCCAACCATTACGCTATCGACATCGTTGCCGGCGGCGGCGTCGCCGGCTTGTCGGTGGCATTGACGTTGCTGGCCTGCGGCGCCCGGAGCGCGCGGCCGGTGTCGCGGCGGCGGACCGCCACCCAAGCGGTCACAGCGGCAGAGCCGTCGTCGCCTTGATCTCGTTCATCACCGGATAGGTGCGCGTCTCGCGCACGCCCGGCAGGGCCATCAGAACGCGGGCGTGGAAGTCGCGGTAGGCGTCCATGTCGCGCACCCGCGCCTTGACCAGATAGTCGAACCCGCCGGCCACCAGATGGCACTCCAGCACTTCCGGGGCCTGGGCGACGGCGGCGTCGAAGGCCTCGAACACGTCGGGCGCCATGCGGTCGAGCTTGATCTCGATGAACACCACCAGCCCAAGTTCCAGCTTGGCCGGATCGAGGCGGGCGACGTAGCCGACGATGAAGCCGTCGCGGGTGAGGCGCTTGACGCGTTCGGCGGTGGCGGTCGGCGACAGGCCGATGGTGTCGGCCAGCTCGAGGTTGGTGATGCGGCCATCGAGCTGCAAGGCGCCGAGAAGGCGGCGGTCGATGCGGTCGAGACCGGCAATGTCATGCTCCGGCATCTGGGACAACGGCGGCCCTCCCTCCCCTATGGTTCGCAGAAATCACTACAAATGAGGAAAATTTAAAAATAGTTCACCAAATCCATATCGCTGTTTGGTGAGAAACACCAGAATTTTGCTGATATCCTGAGAAATATAGTCCGATACGATCGCCCGGCCAAGGGCGGCAGCCTTCCGGAGAACCCATGACCGATCTGATGCTGACGGCGCCACCGGTGCCGGCCTTCCGCGCGCCCTATATCTGCCCGGACGAGGACGCCGTGCGGGCGCTTCTCGCCGAGAATCCGGTCGATGCCGCCATGGCTGCCCGCGTCGATGGCCGGGCGCGACAGTTTATCGACACCATCCGGGCCCAGAAGTCGGCCATCGGCGGGGTCGAGGACTTTCTCAAGGCCTACTCGCTGACCACCAGGGAGGGGCTGGCCATCATGGTGATGGCCGAGGCGCTGCTGCGCGTGCCCGATGGCGCCACCGCCGACAGTCTGATCGAAGACAAGCTGGCCTCTGCCCGTTTCGGCTTCACCGAGAAGGGGGACGACCCCTGGCTGGTCGCTGCCTCCGGCTGGGCGCTGGGGCTGACGGCTCGCGTCATCCAGCCGGGCGAAACGCCGCACGGCATCATGGCCGGCCTCGTCAAGCGGCTGGGCATGCCGACGGTGCGCGTCGCCACGCGTCAGGCCATGCGCATCATGGGCCACCAGTTCGTGCTGGGCGAGAGTATCGACGCCGGCCTCAAGCGGGCGCGCCGCCTTGAGGGCAAAGGGTTCCGTCATTCCTACGACATGCTGGGCGAGGGCGCCCGCACCGCCGCCGATGCACGGCGCTATTTCGACGACTATGCCCGGGCCATCGCGGCGATCGGCCAGTCGGCCGGCGACGGGGCACTGCCGGCCCGGCCGGGCATTTCGGTCAAGCTGTCGGCGTTGCATCCGCGCTATGAGGCGGTCAACCGCGATCGCGTCATGGTCGAACTGGTGCCGGCGATGATCGAGCTCGCCCGCGCCGCCAAGGCTTACGATCTCAACATGACCATCGACGCTGAAGAGGCCGACCGGCTGCAGCTGTCGCTGGAGGTGTTCGCCAAGGTGGCCGCCGACGCCTCGCTCCGCGGCTGGGACGGCTTCGGCCTGGCCATCCAGGCCTACCAGAAGCGGGCGCCGGCGGTGATCGACCATGTTGTCGCTCTGGCCGAGGCGCTCGACCGCCGCTTCATGGTGCGCCTCGTCAAGGGCGCTTATTGGGACACCGAGATCAAGCGCGCCCAGGAACGCGGGCTCGCCGACTACCCGCTCTATACCCGCAAGGCGGCGACCGACCTGTCGTATCTGGTCTGTGCCCAGCGTCTGCTGGCCGCCCGTCCCCGCCTCTATCCGCAGTTCGCCACCCACAACGCCGTCACCGCCGCCACGGTCATCGAGCTGGCCGGCGACGACAAGGCCTTTGAGTTCCAGAAACTGCACGGCATGGGCGACAGCCTCTATCGCCAGCTGACCGAAGAGGGTGGTCAGCCCTGCCGCGTCTACGCCCCGTGCGGCGGTCACAAGGATCTGCTGGCCTATCTGGTGCGCCGCCTGCTGGAAAACGGCGCCAATTCATCCTTCGTCGCCGCCGTTGGCGACCCCAAAGTGGAGGTTGCCACCTTGCTCAAGCGTCCCGAAGACGTGCTGGCCCACGGCGAACGCGCCCGTCATGCCCGCATTCCGCTGCCGTCCGCCCTGTTCGGTGCCCGGCAGAATTCGCGCGGTGTCGAACTGGGCGACGACGCGGCGCGGTCAGCGCTCGTCGCCGCCGTCGCCGCCGAGGGGACGGCGTTCGGTGATGTGGCGTCGGTCGTTGACGGCCAGGCGGTCGGGGCCGGCCCGGCCCGGCCGGCGCTGTCGCCCATCGACGGCCGGATGGTGATCGGCGGCGTGACCGAAGCGAGCCCGGCCGAGGCGGAAGCGGCCATGGCGGCACTGACGCAGGGCTTTCCGGCCTGGGCGGCGACCCCCGTCGAGCGCCGCGCCACGGCGCTGGAGACCGCCGCCGATCTTCTGGAAGCGCGGGCGCCGGCCTTCCTCGCCCGGCTGCAGCTCGAAGCTGGCAAGACGCTGGCCGACGCCATTGCCGAGGTGCGCGAGGCCGTCGACTTCTGCCGCTACTACGCCAGCGAGGCGCGCCGGCAGTTCGGTGCCCCGCTGGCCATGCCGGGGCCGACGGGCGAGGAGAACCGCCTCGTCCAGCGCGGCCGCGGCGTGTTCGTCTGCATCAGTCCGTGGAACTTCCCGCTGGCCATCTTCATGGGCCAGGTGACGGCGGCGCTGGCGGCCGGCAATGCCGTTGCCGCCAAGCCGGCCGAGCAGACGCCGTTCGTCGCCGCCGCCGCCGTTGCCCTGCTGCACGAGGCGGGTGTGCCGGCCTCGGCGCTGGCGCTGGTGCTGGGCGAGGGCCACGTCGGGGCGGCGCTGGTCGGGCACCGCGCCGTGGCCGGCGTCGCCTTCACCGGCTCCACCGACACGGCCCTGGCCATCAACCGGGCGCTGGCGGCAAAGCGCGGCCCGATCGTGCCGCTGATCGCCGAGACCGGTGGCATCAACGCCATGATCGTCGACGCCACGGCGCTCGGCGAGCAGGTGTGCGACGACGTCGTGACGTCGGCGTTCCGCTCGGCCGGGCAACGCTGCTCGGCGCTGCGGCTCTTGCTGGTGCAGGAGGATGTGGCCGATCACATGTTCGCCCTCGTCGAGGGGGCGGCGGCCGAACTCAAGGTCGGCGATCCCCGCGATCCGGCCACCGACGTCGGGCCGATCATCGATCAGACGCAGGTGGCGATGCTGACGGCGCACGTGGCGGCCAACGCCGGTCGTGTCCGTTTCGCCGGCAAGACGCCGGACGGGCCGCTCGCCGCCGGCCATTACGTGGCGCCGCAGGTAATCGAGCTCGCCTCGCCGGCGGAGCTGACCGCCGAAGTGTTCGGGCCGGTCCTGCACATCTGCCGCTACAAGGCGGCCGAACTCGACGCGGTGCTGGCGGCGGTGGCCGGCAATGGCTACGGCCTGACGCTCGGCATCCACTCGCGCATCGAGGCGACGGTGAATCACATCGTGTCGCGCCTGCCGGTCGGCAACGTCTACGTCAACCGCAACATGATCGGCGCCGTGGTCGGCTCGCAGCCGTTCGGGGGCTCCGGCCTGTCGGGCACCGGGCCCAAGGCGGGTGGACCGTCCTACCTGTTGCGCTTTGCCCAGGAGCAAGTGGTGTCGGTCAACACGGCGGCGGCCGGCGGCAACGCCACGCTGGTAGCCATGGGCGAAGAGTAACGGCGGGGCCGGATGGTTCGCCAGCCGGCGCGCCGGAGTGCAGACAAAAAAACAGGCCGGGTGTCCGGCCTGAGTTCTGGGAGGAAAGCTGGAGAACCGCATCGACCGGGAGGGCGGTCTGTCCCGAGGGGACCGAGCTGCAGCGCTCACGGGTTAACGATCTCATATTGCCTCTTTTCTCGCCATATTCTTTTGTGGGCAACGCTGCTCAATCGGCCGGCATCTGCTGGAAATTTGCGCAGATGTCGGCGGTCGGGCGACGGTGCGGCGCGGCAGCCGGCTTATCAGCGGCCCGCATTTGCATTATGTAGGGGAAACGGAGGCGGTCAGGGGCGCGGCCATGAGCGAAGGGGAGGGCGTGGTCGCCACCGCGCCGGTAGAGCTTTATCAGCATGGGCTCGACCGCGGGTGGGGCAACGACGGCGCGCCGCCCGGCCAAGGCGGCGAGAGGCCGCAGGCCTCGCCTGACGGACAGGCGACGGCCGAGGCGGCTGGGAAGGGAGTGCCGATGCGGTGGCGGGCCTGGGGAAAGCGGCTTGCCCTCGTGGCGGCGGCCCTGGCGGCGCTGCCGCTCGTGCTGACGCTGATCTATGTGTTCGTGCCGCCGGTGTCGACGCTGATGCTGGCCGATCTCGTGACCGGTCAGGGCTACAGGCGTGACTGGGTGGCGCTCGACGACATCGCCCCGGACATGGCGCGGGCGGTGATCATGGGCGAGGACGGCCGCTTCTGCTCCCACGACGGCGTCGATTGGGACAGCCTTGGCGACGTGCTGAGCCGGGCCGGCAAGGACGGCCCGTCGCGTGGGGCCAGCACCATTCCCATGCAGACAGTCAAGAACGTCTTCCTGTGGAATTCCCGCTCCTACGTGCGCAAAGCGCTGGAGATCCCGCTGGCGCTCTACACCGACCTCGTCTGGTCCAAGCGCCGGACGATGGAGATCTACCTCAACATCGCCGAGCTCGGCCCCAACCTCTACGGCGTCGAGGCGGCGGCGCGGGCCTATTTCAACAAGCCGGCCTCCAGGTTGACGCGTCACGAGGCGGCGCTGATCGCCGCGGCGCTGCCCAACCCGGCGCTACGCAATCCGCGCAAGCCGAGTCGGGTGCAGAAACTCTATGCCCACGTCATCGAGATGCGCGTCGCCCAGTCGGGACCCTACGTGAAATGCCTCGATCGCTGAGGCCGAACGGCGTCCGCCTCAGCAATCGTCGCTACGAAGGAACGCGATCGCAAGATTTTTGGCCGATACCTCTGGCAAAATCTCTCCGTCCTCTGTATAAGGCCGCATCTTTTGGAACGAGCGCCCGCGCGCCCGGCTGGTCGATCATGGTGGAACCCTGCAGTTCGCCGCCGATGCGACCCACTCGATGCGGGCCATGGAGTGTGTGAGAAATGGCAGTTCCCAAGCGAAAGACCACGCCGTCCAAGCGCGGCATGCGTCGCTCCGCCGATGCGCTCAAGCAGCCGACCTACGTCGAGGACAAGACCTCCGGCGAGCTGCGTCGCCCGCATCACGTCGACCTCAAGACCGGCATGTACCGCGGTCGCCAGATCCTGGCTGCCAAGGAAACGGTCTGACGCCGGGCGGCCAGCGGCCGCTCGCGCCGAGCGTCGCGTTGACGACGGATTTTCGATGACGGCAAGAGCCGGTGCCTTGGCGCCGGCTTTTTTGTCGTCGCCGCACCGCGGCCGAGCTGGCCGCCGAGGCTGGCCCAGATTCTGGAGGTTGCCGTGCTGACCAGTCTGCCGCTGACGCTCTTGTCGCTCGTTCTCTACAATGTGGCCGTGTTCGTGCTGCCCGGCGGGGCGCCGGCGACCCTCTGGGCCGAACCGCTGTTCGCCGTGCCGATGCTGTCGGGGGCGCTGTTCACGGCGACGCTGGGCGACGGCCTCGTCGTGCTCGGCATCGTGCTGCTGTTCTTCGAAATCCTCAAGGCGACGCGCACCGGCAACGCCTCGCTCGCCGACCACACGCTGTCGATGCTGACCTTCGTCGGCTATCTCGTCGAGTTCCTGGTGGTGCCGGCGGCGGCGCATTCGGTGTTCGCCATCCTGCTGGTGCTGGCCTTTGTCGACGTGGTGGCCGGCTTCTCGATCACCATCCGCGGTGCTCGCCGCGACGTCGGCTGGGGGCCCTGAAGCACCCGCCGATCAGGTTGCACCAACCTGATCGATAAGCGGCTGCTCCAACCTTTGACTCTGGAGCGATTTCTTGTCGACCTGACCCTTCCGCCAGGTCGGAAAGCGCCCTGAACCTTCAGAGGCGGGCTCGCGTCGAACGGGGCGTCGCCAGCAGCAGGGTCGTTTCCGAGGCGGTGATGCCCGGCACGAGGCGCAGACGCCGCAGGACGGCGTCGAGATCGGCGAGGCTTTGCGCCGACAGTTCGACGACGATGTCCCAGCGGCCGTTGGTGGTGTGGAGGGCCTCGATCTCGGGAAAGCCGACGAGGGCGTCGGTGACGCGATCGAGCATGCGCCCTTCCACTTCGATCATCGTCAGCCCGCGCACCGGCAGGGCGACGGCGTCGGCCCGCAGCACCACCGTATAGCCGATGATCGTGCCCTCGCGCTCCAGCCGTTCGAGGCGCGCCCGCACGGTGCCGCGCGAAACGCCGATTTCCAGCGCCAGATCGGAGATGCTCTTGCGGGCGTCGTGACGCAGGATGGAAATCAGGCGCTGGTCTGTTTCGTCCATGCTCGACAATCCGGTCAAGTGAAGCTGCCAAAACGAAAGCACACTCCGCGCATTTTGTCGATCTGTCCTGTTCAAACTGCCATACGAGGCCGGTAGTCTCAGGCCTCTGACGAAGCGACGAGGACTTGATGGTCGATACCTGCATCCTGATCGGCGCGCCGGTCGAAGCCGGCACGGGCCGGCGTGGCGCCAACATGGGCGCGCTGGCCTTCCGAGCGGCCGGACTGGCCGAAACGTTACGCGAGCTCGGCCTCAAGGTGCTGGAGCGCGGCGCGCTCGCCATTGGCCCGGCGGCGCCGCTTCACCACACCAACGCGGCGATCGGCGACCTCGGCGATATCGCCGCCTGGACCGAGGTCATCGCGGCCGCGGCCTACGCGGCCGCTGGCGAGGGCATGCCGATCTTTCTCGGCGGCGACCACTCGATCGCTGCCGGGTCGATCGCCGGCC
The DNA here is from genome assembly GCA_937868725.1 of uncultured Pleomorphomonas sp. GTDB lineage: Bacteria > Pseudomonadota > Alphaproteobacteria > Rhizobiales > Pleomorphomonadaceae > Pleomorphomonas. The sequence continues at coordinate 36,421 of CALMMQ010000003.1, read as the reverse complement.
TCAACCGGCGGGCGGTAGAGGAGGGGCGGGAGCTGTTCGTGCTCTGGCTCGACGCCCATTCCGACTATCACACGCTCGACAGTTCCGAGAGCGGCAACCTGCACGGCGTGCCGATGGCCTACGTCACGGGGCGGCCGGGCTTTGACGGCTGGTTCCCGCCGCTGGCCGCGCCGGTGCGACCGGAAAACGTCTGCATGCTCGGCATCCGCTCGGTCGATCCGGCCGAACGCGAGGCGCTCAAGGGGAGCCGCATCACCGTCCACGACATGCGCGCCATCGACGAACGTGGCATCGCGCCGCTGCTCAAGGGCTTCCTCGAGCAGGTGCAGGCGCGCAACGGCCGGCTGCACGTCAGCCTCGACGTCGATTTCCTCGACCCGTCGATCGCGCCTGGCGTCGGCACGACGGTGCCGGGCGGCGCCACCTTCCGCGAGGCGCATCTCGTCATGGAAATCCTGCACGACAGCGGCCTGGTGCGCAGCCTCGACGTCGTCGAACTCAACCCCTTCCTCGACGAGCGCGGCCGCACGGCGCTGCTGCTGGTCGATCTCGTCGCCAGCCTGATGGGCCGGCGCATCCTCGATCGTCCCACCCGGAGCTGGTCATGAACGCCCCCGCCCTCAACATCGTGCCCTTCGTCAGCGTCCACAACATGATGCGCCTCGTCAACGCCATCGGCGTCGAGCGGGTGCTGACCGAGCTCGCCGGCTTCGTCGAGGCCGATTTCCGCCGCTGGCCAGAGTTCGACAAGACGCCGCGGCTGGCGTCGCATTCGGTTGACGGCGTCATCGAGCTGATGCCGACCAGCGACGGCGTCACCTACGGCTTCAAGTACGTCAACGGCCACCCCAAAAACATGCGGGCGGGCTTGCAGACGGTGACGGCCTTCGGCCTCTTGGCCGACGTCGGCACCGGCTATCCGGTGCTGCTGTGCGAGATGACCATCCTGACGGCGCTGCGGACGGCGGCCACCTCGGCGGTGGCGGCGCGGCACCTTGCCCGCCCCGGCGCCCGCACCATGGCCATCATCGGCAACGGCGCCCAGTCGGAGTTTCAGGCGCTGGCCTTCAAGGCGCTGCTCGGCATCGACCGGTTGCGCCTCTACGACATCGACGGCAAGGCGAGCCGCAAATGCGCCGGCAATCTCGAGCGCTACGGCTTCGACATCACCATCGCCGGCAGCACGGCGGCGGCGGTGGAGGGGGCGGACATCGTCACGACGGTGACGGCCGACAAGCAATACGCCACTATCCTGACCGACAATCTCGTCGGGGCCGGCATGCATCTCAATGCTGTCGGCGGTGATTGTCCGGGCAAGACCGAACTGCACCGCGACATCCTGACGCGGTCGCAGATTTTCGTCGAATATCCGCCGCAGACGCGGGTCGAGGGCGAGATCCAGCAGCTTGCCGCCGACCATCCGGTGACCGAGCTCTGGCAGGTGATCGCCGGCACGGCGCCCGGCCGGCGCTCGGCCGACGACATCACGCTGTTCGATTCGGTGGGCTTTGCCGTCGAGGACTTCTCGGCGCTGCGCTACGTGCGCTCCAAGCTGGCCGGCGGCGACTTCCACGACAATCTCGACCTTCTGGCCGATCCGGACGAACCGCGCGACCTGCTCGGCATGCTGCACCGGGCCGCCGCCAAGGGCTGAGCGGTCAGTAGCTGACCTCGTCCATGAAGCCGGCCTCAAGGGTGCTAGTCAGACGGCCGGCGGCGCGGTAGGCGCCGTTGGCGCGGGCCCGCACCAGGCCAGGATCGCGCTCGACGCGGCGTTCGCCGGTATGGGCGTCGCCGAGATAGAGCGCCGCCAGCTGCGCCATGAACGGGGCGGAAGCGAGGCGGGCGAAATAGACGGCTTCGGCCTCGTTCATCTCGTCGGCAAAACGGCCGGAGGCGTCGTCGCGGTGGCCGGACGGGCGTGCAACGGCTTCGATGGTCCGGCCGCGGAAGCGTCCGTCCCGTTCTCCGCCATAGCCTCTGGTCCCGTTCACCTCGATCATCGCCGGTTCCACGTTCGATGTGCCGTTTCGGGACGGCGCGCCGTCACATGGCTAACAAATCGCAAACGGCGGGCCACCGGCAGAATATGGTTAACAAACCGTTAACGCGCAAGCGGGGACAATGGAAATTCCGTTGTCCCAAGGCGACTTGTCCGCCTCGTAGTGGCCTGATGCCCAAAGTTTGGAGATTCACGTCGACAAGGATTTCGGATACGGTTCGGGCGTCCGTCCCCCGTAGCGAAGAGTTTCGTCCATGAATGGAGCGACCGGCGCTTCCAGCGCCCGAGACGCGGAACCCGATCTGGCTGACGCGGCCATGGCGCTTGGTCTGGCGGTGTTCCGGCACGACTACGTCAACGATCGCATCCACTGGTCGGCCGAAGCCGAGACGGTGCTCGGGCTCAATCGCTTCGAACTGCCGCTGTCGGGGCGGGCATTCGAGCGCATGCTGGCGCCGCAGGCGGCGGGCTTGCGTCTCGCCGCCTCGCCGCCGGAACGCTTGCCGGCCGACAAGCTCGGGCCGCACTACCGCGTCCGTTACGAGTTGCGGCCGAGCCCCGGGCGTGCCTTCGGCATCGAGGTCGAGGAAGAGGGACGCTGGACGGCCGACGACGACGGCCGCGTCACCGGTTGCTTTGCGGCGGTACGGGCCATCGAACGCCTGATCGAGCCGCTGGCCGCGCCGGACAAGCCGGCCGGCCGCCGCCTTGATGGCGTGCTGCCGCGCGAGGATCTTTTGGCGGTGCTGGATGGCACGGCGCGGACGCTGTCGCGCGAGCCGGCCCGGCCGGCGACGTTCATGCTGATCGCCGTGGCCGAGATCGGCCGCATCAACGCCAACTATGGCTACGAAACCGGCGACCGCTCCATCGAACTGGTGCGCCAGCGCATCGCCAAGCGCATGCGGCAGGGCGACATTCTCGGCCACCTTTCCGGCCCCAAGTTCGGCGCCATCCTGTTCGACTGCGACGAAGTGGCCGGCGGCACCGCCGCCCGGCGGTTCCGCGAAGCGGTGCGCGAGCAGCCGCTCGAAATCGAGGGCACCTCGATTCGCTGCGATGTCGACATCGGCGCCGTGCTGCTGCCGGCCAGCGCCGCCACCGGTTCGAGCGCCGCCATCCGGGCCGAGGAAGCGCTGGCCGAGGCGCGGCTCGACGCCGATCTGCGTTTTGCCGTGTTTCGCCCCTCGCCGGCGCGCGAAGCGGAGCGGCGGCGCAACGTCGAAAGCGCCGAGATGATCCGCATCGGCCTCGACGAGGGGCGGTTCGTTCTCGCCTATCAACCGGTGGTCGATGCCCAGAGTCGGACGGTGCTGTCCTACGAGGCGCTGAGCCGGCTGGTGCTGGCCGACGGTCGCATCGTCTCCGGCGGGCCCTACGTCGAGGCAGCCGAACGCCTCGGCTTGGTGCGCCGGATCGATCTGCGCTCGCTGACGCTGGCGCTGGCCGATCTGCAGGCCTGCCCGCAGTTGCGCCTCGGCGTCAACGTGTCGGCGGAAACGGTGGTCGATCCGGTGTGGCTGTCGACGCTGCTGTCGGCCGACGGCGGCGCCCGGGAGCTGCTGAGCCGCCTGACGGTGGAAATCACCGAGACGGCGGCCATGTCATCGATCGACGAAATCGTGTCGATCGTGGCGCTGTTGCGCCAGGCCGGCTGCCGCATCGCCATCGACGATTTCGGTTCCGGCCACACCTCGCTCAAGGTGCTGCGCGACCTCAAGCCCGACTGGGTCAAGATCGACGGCGCCTACGTCCGCTCGATCGCCGTCGATCCCGACGCCGTCGTCTTCGTCAAGGTGCTGGCCGATCTGGCCGGGCATTTCGGCATCGGCACGGTGGCCGAATACGTTCAGGACGAACGGTCGGCGGCCATCCTGACCGGTCTCGGCATCACCGCCCTGCAGGGGCGGCATGTCGGCGAGCCAAAGCTGCGCTGGGGCGCCGAGGCGCTGGCGGCGCTCGGCGGCAGCGGCGCCAACGCCCGCGAGATGCGGGAGGCCGACGGCTACTGCGTCACCGCCGGCTTCCTTGAGGGCATGATCGGCGTCGATCCGCCGGTCGCCTGAGCCTCAGCTCGGCTGCGGCGGGGCGTCGCCGTCCGGGGCCAGCCGGTCGAGGCGGCGTTGCATGGCTTCGATCTGGGTGCGCAGCAGGTCGAATTCTTCCGAATGGCGTTCGACGGCGCGCGGCGGCGCCTGATCCCCGGCGGCCGCGGCGGGCAACAGGCGCGACACGGCGCGGGCAACGAGATCGGGGTGGCGGCGAATGTGGTCGTCGATGCCGGCGGCCGAGCCGGAGGTGCCGAGGTCACGCTCCACGTCGTCACGGACGCGCTGGCGCTCGGCCATCAGCGCGCCGAGGGCGCGTTCCAGAAAGCCTGGCACCGCCGCCTCGAAGCCGTCGCCGTTGAGGGCGATCAGCTGGCGCAGCACGGTGGGCGGCAACAGCCGGTGCGCCCGGCCTTCCAGTTCGAGCACGATCTGCGTCAGCACCTGATGGCTGATGTCGTCATCGCTGCGGGCGTCGACGACAACGAAGTCCTCGCCGGCCTTGATCATGGCGGCGAGGTCATCGAGCGTCACGTAGGTGCTGGTGCCGGTGTTGTAGAGCCGCCGATTGGCATATTTCTTGATGACTGTCGGTTCGTTCGCCTTGGCCATGACGTTCCCGCGTTGCTTCCATCCCTGCCAGTCTTCGGGGCCGGTGTCGCGATCGGACAGCGGCCCGGCGCACGCCGGCTTGCCAGCATCCTAAGCGTATCGGCGCGGCGGCGCCAAACGCTTTTTCGCGGGTGCGGCGGAGCCTACGCTGCGCTGCAGCAGGCGGCGACCGGCCCCCGGGCGGTCCGGCACGGAAGGCAGGGTGCCAAGGTGAACAAATTCTGCTATGTTCAAGCCGCATTCATCGAATTCGTCGTTCCGATTGCGTCGGGCATGGCAGTTGTTCTGGGGAACCGCCTTGAAGAAGGTCGTGATTGGAATCCTCGCTGGCCTGATCGCGCTGCTGGCGATCATCGTGGCCTTGAGCGTGATCGTACCGCTTTTCCTGCCGGCCAGGTCGATTGCCGCGCAGGTCGCTGCCGAAATCGAAAAGGCCACCGGCTATCGTCTGGCCTACAGCCAGGCGGCGCTGTCGATTTTGCCGCTGCCATCGCTTGAACTCGACGGTGCGACGCTGGCGGTGACCGATCACCCGCCGTTCGCTCAGGCGGTGGCGCTGCGCGCCGGCCTGTCGCCGCTGTCGCTGCTCGGCGGCTCGGTCAATGCCACATCGCTGTCGATCATCCGGCCGACCGTCGAGTTGCGCACGGAAGCCGACGGCAGCAACAACTATGCCCTCGGCGCCTTCGACGCTGCCCGCTTGCTGGCGCCCTGGGTGACCGCCCTGCCGCTGCGCCAGCTGACGGTGCTCAACGGCCGCGTCAGTCGCGTCGACGTCTCTGGCGGCCGGACCGAGGACTACGAGGACATCGGCGTCAGCGCCACGCTTGATCCGGAGACGAGCCACCTGACGTTCAACGGCCAGATCCGCCGCGACGGCCTGACGCCGGTGATCACCCTCGACATCGCTTCGCTTCGCGATCTCGCCGGCAAGGGGCAGTCGGACGTCGCCGCTACCGTGCACGTGCGTGACGGCGCCCTGCGACTGTCCGGCGCCATCGACCTTGCCAATCGCTCGCTCAAGGGACACCTGTTCGCCTCGACGCAGGCGCTGCCCCGGCTGGCCAGTTCGCTTGGCTATCTCGCCAAGACGCCGATCAACGTCGTGTCGGTCGAGGGCGAGGTGGCGGCGAGCCCGGACCGCCTGACGGTGTCGGAGGCGAGCTACACGCTCAACAGCCTGACGGCCAAGGGCACGGTGGCCGTCGACATGACGGCGGCGCGACCGATGGTCGAGGCCAAGCTGGCGCTCGATGCGCTCGATCTTTCCACCGGGCCGCTGGAGTCGTCGGCGCCCCGGCTGTTCGATATCGGCTGGCTCGATCTTTTCGACGGCAAGCTCGACATCGACATCGGCACGCTCGCCGATTCGGACTGGCCGGTCTGGCCGGCCATCACCGCCGTCAAGGCGCGGGCTAATTGGACCGCCGACGGCGTCGGGCTGACGGTGGATCAGGCCAGTCTGGCCGGTCTCGGCCAGTTCAAGGGCGAGACCAGACTGGTGCCGGGCGCCAACGGCCTGTCGACCACAGGCAAGTTGACCATCGACAAGATGGACATGGCCGCCATCGCCGGGCTGGCGCCGGCGCTCGCCGGCCAGTTCGGAGCGGAAGTGGAATTCGCCGCCGTCGGCGAGGCGCCGCGGGACGTGATGAACTCGCTTGCCCTCAAGGGTCGGCTCGCGATGACCAACGGCACCGTGCAACTGCCGTGGTCGGACGGGGCCAGCGCTGCGCCGTCGCAACTGCGTCAGGTCGCCGCCAGCCTGCGTTTCGATGATCTTGATTCGGCCAGCGAGTTGCAGGGCAGCGGCCTGATCGGCGACCGTCCGGTCGACTTTCATCTGTCGCTGCCGCTCCGCCGCGTCATCAACGGCGAAGAGCTGCCGGTGACGGCCAAGGTCACGGCCGGCGGCGTCACCAGTTCGTATACCGGCCGCGTCAATCGCGCGCTGCCGACGGTGGCCGGCGCGCTGACGCTCGAAGCCCCGTCGCTCGCCGAGGTCGCCGGGCTGTTTGGCTGGCCGAGCGCCGGTCTGCCGGCCGGCGCCGTGACGCTCAACGGCGACATCGAGGCGGCCGATGGCCACACGCGCTTCAACGCCGAAACGCTGACGGTCGGTACCAGCCGCGCCACCGGTACACTCGACGTTGCCACCGACGATGACAAGCCGGCGATCAGCCTGCGGCTGCAGGCCGACGATCTCGACCTCGGCGGGCTGCTTGGCGGCGTGCTCGGGACCGATCTGCCGGCCGGCGGCGTCTGGCCGGGCGAGGCCATCGATCTTGCGCGCTACGGCGCCGTCAACCTCGACGCCGTCATCGACGCCAAGCTCCTGCGCCTCGGTGCGCTCAGCGGCGGGCCGGGGCAGGCGCTGTTGCGACTCGGCAACGATCATTGCAACGTCAAAGTCGACGCGGTGCCTCTGCTCGCTGGCAAGGCGTCTGGCACGCTCGGCGTCAATGGCAGTGGCGACATGACGGCCAAGCTCAAGCTCGAGACCGTCGCCGCCGGCCCGTTCCTCAAGGCCCTCGGCGGCAGCGACCGTCTCGACGCGCCGCTCAGTCTCGAAGCCGACCTGACGGGCCGCGGCGGTTCGCTGGCCAAGGCCATCGCCAGTCTCGCCGGTCAGGCGTCGGTGACGGTCGGCCGGGGGACCATCGGTCACTTCGCCCTCAGCGACTATCTCAAGGGTCTGCTGTCGGAGAAGGCCAGTGGCCTCGGGACGCCCGGCAACGGCGCCGAGGCGCTCGACGCTCTCACGGCGAACTTCGCGCTGACCGACGGCGCTGCCAAGACGACCGACCTCAGCGTGGCGACGGCGCACGGCGCTTTCACCGGGAGCGGCAGCTATGATCTTTCGGCGCGCTCGGTCGATCTGCGGCTGAAGCACGCGGGCGGCAAGCCGTCGGAAATCGTGTTGGCCGGCAACTGGCTGTCGCCGGTGGTGACGTCCGGCGTTCTGGCCGAGAAGCCGCTGGTGCCGCCGGGTACCGATCCGCTCGGGGCGGCGATCTCGCGCCTCACGGCCGATCCGGCCACCAAGGACGCGCCCAAGGAGCCTGCCGTCGCCAAGGATACGCCGAAGGCGCCTGCCGCCGCCAAGGATGCGCCACCCGTTGCCGCCAGGCCACCGGCCAGCACCAGCGCCGAGGCCGATCAGGCGTTCGGGACGCCACCCGTGGTGGTCGACAAACCGGCAGGGACCAACGAGCCGACCGTTTCGGCCAAGCCCGAGACCTCCGCCGCGCCTGCCGCTCCGCCGCCGCCCTTGCCGCGACGGCGGCCGGCCGGGCTCGGCGAGACGGTCGTCACTGGCCCTGACGCCGGTGGGCCGATGGTGCTGATGCCGATCAAGCCGGCACGTGACGCGCCGGCGGCGGTGACCGGTGGGGCCGTCGAGGGGCGGGTGCTGCCGCCGCCCTGCGTCACCGATGCCAAGGGCGCCTGCGTCGGCGCGGCGCCGTAGCCGGCCAGACCGGCGCGATCAGGACTGGTGGCCATCGATGTCGGGCAGTCGCGGCTTCCAGCGCGTCAGCAGGCCGGCGTTGGTCACCACCGAAACCGAACTCATGGCCATGGCGGCGCCGGCCAGCGCCGGCGTCAAGAGACCGAAGGCGGCGAGTGGAATGCCGACGACGTTGTAGGCAAAGGCCCAGAACAGGTTCTGACGGATCTTGGCGATGGTGGCGCGGGAGATGTCGAGGGCGGCGGCGACGAGGCGCGGATCGGGGCGCATCAGGGTGATGCCGGCCGTCTCCATGGCGACGTCGGTGCCCGAGCCCATGGCGATGCCGACGTCGGCGGCGGCCAGTGCCGGCGCGTCGTTGACGCCGTCGCCGATCATGGCGACGCGGTGCCTGTCGGCGCGCAGCGCTGCCACGGCGTCGGCCTTGCCGTCGGGCAGGACGCCGGCCCGCCAGTCGTCGAGGCCGGCCTCGCCGGCGATGGCGGCGGCCACGTCGGCGTTGTCGCCGGTCAGCATCAGCGTCGTCAGGCCGCGCCGCTTCAGTTCGGCCAACGCCGCCGGCGTTTCCGGCCGCAGCGCGTCGGCGTAGGCGAGCAAGCCGAACGGCTGGCCGGCCCGGCTGACGTAGGCGAGCGTCCAGGCCTTGCCGGCGACCGGCGGGAAGGCGCCGGCGTCGAGCCCGGTTTCTTCGATCAGTGCCCGGCTGCCGATGACCACGTCGGTCGCCCCGACACGGGCCCGCACGCCCTTGCCGGGGATGGCGACGATGTCGCTGGCAGGCGCCGCGCCGATGCCCTGGCGCTCGAGGTGCTGCTGCGTTGCCCGGGCCAGCGGGTGTTCGCTCGCCGCCTGCACGCCACCGGCCACGGCCAGCAGTTCGTCGGCGGTGACACCGGCCACCGGCAGCGTGGCGACGACGTCGGGACGGCCGACGGTCAGCGTGCCGGTCTTGTCGAACAGCACGGCGTCGACGCCGGCCGCCTGTTCCAGCACTTCGATGTCCTTGATCAGGATGCCGGCGCGGGCGGCGGCGCCGGTGCCGGCCACCAGCGCCGTCGGCGTGGCGAGACCGAGGGCGCAGGGGCAGGCGATGACCAGCACGGCAATGGCCGGGGCCAGCGCCGTTTCGAGGCTGGCGCCGCTGGCCAGCCACAGACCGAGCACCAGCACGGCGACGCCGACCACCGTCGGCACGAACACGGCGCTGATGCGGTCGACGAGGCGCTGCACCGGTGCCTTGCCGCTCTGGGCGTTCTCGACGAGGCGGGTGATGCGCCCGAGCGTCGAATCCTCGCCGACGGCGTCGACCGTCGCCTCGATGGCGCCATCGCCGTTGATGGCGCCGGTGACGATGCGTTCGCCCGGCCCCCGGGTCACCGGCAGGCTCTCGCCGGTGATGACGCTTTCGTCGAACTGGCTGCAGCCCGAGGCGATGACGCCGTCCACCGGCACACGCTCGCCGGGGCGGACGAGCACGCGGTCGCCGGGCAGCACGGCGCCGATGGGCACATCGGCCAGCGTGCCGTCGCCGGCGATGCGGCGGGCGGTTTCGGGACGCAGCGCCATCAGGGCGCGCACGGCGCGCGTCGTCGAGGCCTTGGCCCGCTCCTCCATGACCTTGCCGAGCATGACCAGCGTCAGTACCACCGCCGAGGCTTCGAAATAGAGGTGGTCTTCGACCATGTGGTGGACGGTGGCCATCTCGTAGAGCGAGAAGCCGAAGGCGGCGGTGGTGCCGAGGGCGACGAGCACGTCCATGTTGGCGCCACCGCCGCGCAGGGCGTTGAAGGCGCCGCGATAGAAGCGCGGACCGGCGATGATCTGGACGGCACCGGCCAGCACCAGCTGAACATAAGCCGGCAAAACATGTTGGCCGGTGACCATCATCATGGCCATGGCGGCGAGGAAGGGCAGCACCAGGACGAGGCAGACGGCGAGCAGGCGCTGCGAACGACGGCGGCGGTCGGCGGCTTCGCGCTCGCGGGCTTCGCGCTGCAGCCGCGCCAGCACCGGGTCATCGGCGCGCAGTTCGGCGGCAAAGCCGGCGCGATCGACGGCGGCGAGCACGGTGCCGGCGTCGGTGCCGGGGGCAAGCGCCACGTCGGCGCGTTCGAGGGCCAGGTTGACGCGGGCGTCGGCAATGCCGGGCGTGCGCTTCAGCACCCGTTCGAGGCGGGCCGAACAGGCGGCGCAGGTCATGCCGCGAATGTCGAAGCTGCGCGCCTCGGGCGAGGGGGCGAGAGGGGGGGCATCGTTGGCCATGACAGGCTCCACTGGGCGGTCGGACGGCAAGCTTAGCAGAAAGCTGGCGGCCGCACCCGGCGCTCCGTTCACGATCGCGTTGGCCGGCGTTGCCTCGACGGACGGATTGTGGTCTGTGAACCACGGCGTGGCAATCGGAGCCTCAAGTGATGTCGGTGTTGCTGGAACTCAAGGGTCTCCGCCGGGACTTCTCCGGCGAGGCGGTGCTGGACGGACTTGATCTCGCCGTCGAGCGCGGCGAGATCCTCAGTATCATCGGCGCTTCGGGCTGCGGCAAGTCGACGGCCTTGCGGCTGATCGCCGGTCTGGATCAGCCGAGCGGTGGCGCCATCGTCTGGCCGACCGGCCAGCCGCGCCTCGGCTACGTGTTTCAGGACCCGACGCTGCTGCCGTGGGCCAACGTCTTCGACAATGTCTGGCTGCCGCTGCGTTTTGCCGGCGTCCGGCGCGGCGACGCCGCCGAGGCGGTGCGGTCGGCGCTGCGTCTGGTCGGGCTCGACAAGGTGGAAGAGCGGTTGCCGCGCCAGCTGTCGGGGGGCATGCGCATGCGCGTGTCCATCGCCCGCGCTCTGGTCGGCGAGCCGGAACTGCTGCTGATGGACGAGCCGTTCGCCGCTCTCGACGAGATCAGCCGCGAGCGCCTCAACGCTGAACTGCTTGAGCTGCGCCAGCGTCTCGGCTTCACGGTGATCTTCGTCACCCACGCCGTCAGCGAGGCAACGTTCCTGTCCGATCGCGTCGCTGTCATGACGCCGGGACCGGGGCGCATCGCCAGTCTCGAGACCATAGATCTGCCGCAGCGGCGCGACACGACGACGCGCCTCACGGCGGCCTATTTCTCGGCCTGCGAGGCGCTGTCGCTGCGATTGCGGACCGCCGGTCAGGCGGTCCAGTAACGACCGGCCAGGCGGACGGCGAAGCGATCGGGATTGCGGGCGAAGTCGACGAGGCCGGCCAGGGCCGGGCGCTCGTGGACGATGATCGCCGTCGGCATGGTCTTCATCAGGCTCTGGTGCGGCACCTTGTCCTCGAAGCCGGCGCGGAAACCGCCCGACTGCAGCACCGAAATGATGCGGGGGGCGATGCCACCGGCCAGATAGACGCCGCCGTGGGCGAGGAAGGTCAGGGCGAGATTGCCGGCGATGCGGCCGAGATGCTCGGCGAACACCGTCACGGCCTCGACGGCCATGGCCTCGCCGGCTTCGGCGGCGGCGGTCACCTCGGCCGGGGTGGTGCAGGCGGCCTCGCGGCCATCGGTGGCGGCGATGGCGCGATAGAGGCGCAAGAGGCCGGAGCCGCAGATGATGGTTTCGCCGGTGACGCGGTCGGTCGGCCGTTCGATGTTCGGCCAGATGGCGTAGTCGCGCGGCGTGACGGGGGCGAGGTCGATGTGCCCGCCCTCGCCAGGCACGGGCACCCAGCGGCCGGCGGCGTCGACGAGGCCGGCGGCGCCAAGACCGGTCCCCGGTCCGATGACCAGCTTGGTGCCTTCGGCCGGCGGCAGCGCCTCGCCGACGGCGACCAGATCCTGCGCCGTCAGGCCGGGCAGGCACAGGCCGAGCGCCTCGAAATCGTTGAACAGGATGACTTCCCTGAGGCCGAAGCGCTGGACCAGACGGGTCGGCGTCACCACCCAGGGGCAATTGGTGAGCTGGGTGCTCTCGGCGCCGATCGGGCCGGCGAGGGCGAAGACCAGCGCGCGCGGCACCGGTGCGCCGCCACCGATGACGGTCGCCTCGATGGCGTCCTCAATGGTGGCGAACAGGCGCGTCTCGACGGTGTCAAAGTGCCGGAGCTGGCCGCTGGCGTCGGTCAGCATGGCGAAACGGGCGTTGGTGCCGCCGATGTCGGCAAACAACACCGGGAAGGAAATGGTAGCGGAAACGGTTGATGTCGGCATGGTTGCGCTCATTGGGGAAGATCGTGGCCGGGTCGGGCAAAGGTTTCGGAGCGGATCAGCAGTTCGGCAGTGGAACGATTGAGCGCCATGGGAATGTCGTAGACCAGGGCCAGGCGCGTCAGGGCCTTGACGTCGACGTCGTGGGGCATGGGCGACAGCGGGTCGACGAAGAACAGCAGGCCGGACAGGCGGCCCTCGGCGATCATGGCGCCGATCTGCTGGTCGCCACCGAGTGGGCCACTCTTCAGGCGGTGGACGGACAGCGCCGGACAGGCCTCGGAAATCTGGCCGCCGGTGGTGCCGGTGGCATAGAGCTCAAGCTCACTCAGCCGCTCGGCATGATTGCGGGCGAATTCGACCATTTCCGGCTTCTTGGCGTCGTGCGCGACGAGGGCGATGGCGAGTTTGGCAGTCATGGGGCTCCAGCCGGCAAGTGGCGTCCGCATGGTCTTAGCGTCTTTCCTCAAGCAGCGATATCCGATTTTCCCTGAGGGTCGTAAGAAATAGGTCCAAGGCCGCGGCCAACGCCGGCAACCCGACGTGGCGAGGGCGTGGCCGGCGGCGAGCCGGACGCGGGGAGTGGGGCCGGTTTGCCTGCAAGTTTATCGTACTGCCGCATTTTTCGCCTCGACCACGGCTCAGCCAAAAGTCGAATGGCGTACATTTGTCCATTTGGTCAAAAACACAAGAAAGGCAATGCAAAGACATGAAATCCGTGCTTAGTTACGGCCACCCGGAACTGACCGGACGCGTGCGGAGCGCCCGGCGGCGACCCGTAACGGGCTGTAACGGGGTACCTTCCACCAGGGGTGAGGCGTTCAAATGATTGCAAAACTGATCGGCGCAACTTTCGCGGCGACGCTGCTGACGACTGCGGTGTACGCGGCCGAGATCAAGCCGGCGCTCGTTTACGGCACCGGCGGCAAGTTCGACAAGTCGTTCAACGAGGCGGCCTACAACGGCGCCGAAAAGTTCAAGGCCGAGACCGGCATCGCCTATCGCGATTTCGAGCCGACCGGCGACACGCAGGGCGAACAGGCGATTCGCAACTTCGCCTCCAAGGGCTTCAGCCCGATCGTCGCCGTGTCGTTCGCCTGGACGTCGGCCATCGAGAAGGTGGCCACCGAGTTCCCTGATACCAAGTTCGTCATCGTCGACGCCGTCGTCGACAAGCCGAACGTCCGCTCGGTCGTCTACAAGGAAGAGGAAGGCTCCTACCTCGTCGGTACGGTTGCCGGCCTGTTCTCGAAGACTGGCAAGGTCGGCTTCGTCGGCGGCATGGATATTCCGCTGATCCGCAAGTTCGGCTGCGGCTACGAGCAGGGCGCTAGGGCGGCCAAGGCGGGCGTCACCGTCTACCAGAACATGATCGGCACCACGGGCGCGGCCTGGAGCGATCCGGTGCGCGGCGGCGAGCTGGCCAAGGGCCAGATCGACCAGGGCGCCGATGTCGTCTACGCGGCGGCCGGTGCCAGCGGCATCGGTGTGCTGCAGACGGCGGCCGACCAGGGCAAGTACTCGATCGGCGTCGACTCCAACCAGAACTACCTGCATCCGGGTTCGGTGCTGACCTCGATGGTCAAGCGCGTCGACCTCGCCGTCTACAACGCCTACGCCGACACCAAGGCCGGCAAGTTCTCGCCGGGCGTGCAGGCGCTGGGCGTCAAGGAAGACGGCGTTGCCTGGGCCTATGACGACAACAACAAGCCGCTGATCACCCCCGAGATCCTGGCGGCCGTCGACAAGGCCAAGGCCGACATCATCTCCGGCGCGGTCAAGGTTCACGACTACATGTCGGACAAGTCCTGCCCGAAGTGATCGCCGCCGCAAGGCAAGCGTAGGGCGTGTCCGGTCATCTGGGTACGCCTAGAGCATTTCCCAGCCGGGCGTCCGCGTCCGGCTGGCTTGGAAATGTTCCCGATTCATATCCACGTGCGGTTTTTCCTCGGCCCGGATCCCTGGCGATTCGGGCCGAAACTGCACTGGTGCTTGTTTCGTATCTGGAGCCGTGAACCGTGAGTTCCAATCCGTCAGCCGCACCCGCCATCCAGCTCATCGGCATCGAGAAGAAGTTCGGTGCCGTTCATGCCAACAAGAACATCAATCTCACCGTTGCCAAGGGCTCGATCCACGGCATCATCGGCGAGAACGGCGCCGGCAAGTCGACGCTGATGTCGATCCTCTACGGCTTCTATCACGCCGATGCCGGGGAAATCCGCGTCAACGGCGCCCCCATCCGCATCCCGGACAGTCAGGCCGCCATCAATGCCGGCATCGGCATGGTCCATCAGCACTTCATGCTGGTCGAGAACTTCTCGGTGCTCGAGAACGTCATCCTTGGCGTCGAAGGCGGGGCCCTGCTCGGCAAGGGCGTGTCGGAAGCCCGCAGCGCCCTCAAGCGGCTTGAAGCCGATTACGGCCTTGAGGTCGATCCCGATGCCATCATCGAGGAACTGCCGGTCGGTCTGCAGCAGCGCGTCGAGATCCTCAAGGCGCTCTATCGCGGCGCCGAGGTGCTGATCCTCGACGAGCCCACCGGCGTGCTGACGCCGGCCGAAGCCGACCACCTGTTCAAAATCCTTGGCGTGCTGCGCGATCAGGGCAAGACCATCCTGCTCATCACCCACAAGCTGCGCGAGATCATGGCTATCACCGACACCGTGTCGGTGATGCGGCGCGGCGAGATGGTGGCAACGCGCAAGACGGCCGAGACGACGGTCGAGGAACTGGCCGAACTGATGGTCGGCCGCCGCGTGCTGCTGCGGGTCGACAAGGGCCCGGCCAACCCTGGCGACGTCGTGCTGTCGGTGCGCGATCTGGTGGTCAAGGACAACCGCGGCGTCACCATGGTCGATGGCGTGTCGTTCGACGTCCGGGCCGGCGAAGTGGTCGGCATCGCCGGCGTGGCCGGCAACGGCCAGTCGGAACTGCTGGAAGCGATCACCGGCATCCGCAAGCCGACGTCGGGCGAGATTCTCATCCATGGCCAGCCGGTCACCGGCTTCGACGCGGCCCGTCTCAGGACGCTCGGCCTCGGTCACATTCCCGAAGACCGCCATCGCATGGGCCTCGTCCTGAAGTTCGAGGAAAGCGAGAACAGCGTCCTCGGCTATCACCGCGCGCCGGCTTACGGCAAGGGCATGGCGCTCGACCTCAACGCCTGCCGCGAGGATGCCAAGCGCAAGATCGAGAAGTACGATATCCGACCACCCAACTGCCGGCTCAAGACGGCCAACTTCTCCGGTGGCAACCAGCAGAAGATCGTCGTCGCCCGCGAGATCGAGAACGATCCCTCGCTGCTGGTGGTCGGCCAGCCGACACGCGGCGTCGACATCGGCGCCATCGAATTCATCCATCGGCGGCTGATCGCCATGCGCGACGCCGGCAAGGCGGTGCTGCTGGTGTCGGTCGAACTCGACGAGATCCGCTCGCTCAGCGACCGCATTCTCGTGATGTTCGCCGGCCATGTCGTCGGTGAAAAGTCGCCGGAGACCGGTGAACAGACCCTCGGCCTGATGATGGCCGGCATTGCCGCGTGAGGAAGAGATGAGCACCGCCTCCGTCCCGCTGCCCAATTGGATCACCTACGGCCTGATGCCGTTTCTCAGCCTGCTGACCGCCTTCCTGATATCGGGGGGCGTGGTCTGGTTCATCGGCGAAAGCCCGCTCGATGCCGTGACGCTGCTGTTGCAGGGCGCCCTCGGCAACGGCGAGGGCATCGGCTTCACCCTTTACTACGCCACCAACTTCATCTTCACCGGCCTGTCGGTGGCGGTGGCCTATCACGCCGGCCTGTTCAATATCGGCTCGGAAGGTCAGGCCTACCTCGGCGGTCTCGGCGCGGCGCTGGCGGCGCTGGCGCTCGACAATTACGTGCCGTGGTACGTGACCATGCCGTTCGCCGTTCTTGGCTCGGCCGCCTTCGGCGCTCTCTGGGCGCTGATCCCGGCCTGGCTGCAGGCCAAGCGCGGCAGCCATATCGTCATCACGACGATCATGTTCAACTTCATCGGCGCGGCGCTGATGGTCTATCTGCTGGTGCACGTGCTGATCGTGCCGGGCAAGATGGCGCCGGAAACCCGCGTCTTCCTCGAAGGCGGCCAGTTGCCCAAGCTCGGCTGGCTGATCGCTCTGTTCGGCGGCAAGATCGGCGCGGCGCCGTTCAACATGTCGTTCCTGATCTCGCTGTTCATGTGCTTCGCCGTCTGGCTGCTGATCTGGCGCACCAAGCTCGGCTACGAGATCCGCACGCTTGGCGCCAATCCGACGGCCGCCGCCTACGCCGGCATTCCCTACGTCCGCACGGTGATGATCACCATGCTGATCTCCGGCGGCCTCGCCGGCATGATGGCGCTCAACCCGGTGCTTGGCGCCTCGGCCCGCCTGCAGGTGGAGTTCGTCGGCGGCGCCGGCTTCGTTGGCATCGCCGTGTCGCTGATGGGCCGCAGCCATCCGCTCGGCATCGTCCTGGCGGCCATCCTGTTCGGCATCCTCTACCAGGGCGGCGACGCGCTCTCCTTCGACATGCCCAAGATCACCCGCGACATGATCGTCGTCATCCAGGGTCTGGTCGTGCTGTTCGCCGGCGCGCTCGAATACATGTATCGCCCGGCGATCGTCCGCGTCTGGCAACGGCTCGGCAAGGCCTGAGGAGGACAGACATGGAAAACCTCGACCTCATCTCGATCCTCGGCTCGACGATCCGTCTGTCGATTCCGCTGATCTTCACGGCGCTGGCCGGTCTGTTCACCGAGCGGGCGGGCGTGTTCGACATCGGCCTTGAAGGCAAGATGCTGTTCTCGGCCTTCGGCGCCGCCGTCGTCGCCTACCTGACCGGGTCGCCCTGGCTCGGGCTCGCCGCCGGCATCATCGTGTCGGTGCTGATCTCGCTGATCCACGGTTTCGCGGCCATCACCAACCGCGGCAACCAGATCGTCTCGGGCGTCGCCATCAACTTCCTGGCCTCCGGTCTGACGGCTGTGCTTGGTCAGGCCTGGTACGGCCAGGGCGGGCGAACGCCGCCGCTGGCCACGTCGGCGCGCTTCACCGAGATCGTCTTCCCGTTTGCCAGCGAGCTCCGCGGCACCGGTTTTCTCGGCCGCTTCTACGCCAACGTCATTTCCGGTCACAACATCCTGACCTACCTGGCCTTCCTGGCCGTGCCCGCCTCCTGGTGGGTGCTCTATCGCACCCGCTTCGGCCTGCGTCTCCGGGCCGTGGGCGAGAATCCGGGCGCCGTCGACACCGCCGGCATCTCGGTGACCTGGCTGCGCTACCGGGCGACCATCTGCGCCGGCATTCTCTGCGGCTGCTCGGGCACCTACCTCGCCATCGCGCAGTCGGCCGGTTTCGTCAAGGACATGTCGGCCGGCAAGGGCTTCATCGCGCTGGCGGCGCTGATCTTCGCCAAGTGGCGGCCGGTGCCGGTGATGCTGGCCTGCCTGCTGTTCGGCTTCCTCGACGCCTTCGCCAACTTCATGCAGGGCAAGACCCTGCCGGGCATCGGCGAAGTGCCGGTGCAGATCTTCCAGGCGCTGCCCTATGTGCTGACCTGCGTGCTGCTGGCCGGCTTCATCGGCGTTGCCAATGCGCCCAAGGCCGGCGGCGTGCCGTACGTCAAGGAGCGCTGATCTTGAGCGAATTCGACAAGCTGTTCGCCGCGGCGAGCGCGGCGCGCGCCAAGGCGCACGCCCCCTATTCCAACTATGCCGTCGGCGCGGCGTTGCTGGCCGACGACGGTGAGATCTACGCCGGCTGCAACATCGAGAACGCCGCCTTCCCCGAAGGCTGGTGCGCCGAGACGACGGCCATCGGCCATCTGGTGATGGGCGGGGCCAAGCGGATCGTCAAGGCGGTGGTGGTAGCCGAGCGCATCGATCGCGATCGCGTCGCCGGCGGCCGCTTCTGCACGCCGTGCGGCGGCTGCCGCCAGCGCCTCAGCGAGTTCGCGGCCGGGCCGGAGATCGACATCTGGGCCGCCGATCCGCAAGGGGCGAGCCAGCACTTCACCATGGCCGAGCTCCTGCCGGCCGGATTCGTTCTGGAGGATTGAACGATGACCGAACTGTCCAACGCCGCCCGTGCCGCGGCCGCCATTGCCGCCAAGACGCCGCTCAAGCCGGTGATCGGCATGGTGCTGGGCTCCGGGCTCGGCGACTTTGCCGACAGCGTCAAGGAGGCCGTGCGCTTCCCGTTCGCCGAACTGCCGGGCTTCCCGGTGTCGACGGTGTCGAGTCACAAGGGCGAACTCATCGTCGGCAAGATCGCCGGTACGCCGGTGGTGGTGCTGTCCGGTCGGGCCCACTACTACGAGCACGGTCAGGCGGCGGTGATGAAGACGCCGATCGAGGTGTTGAAGCTCCTCGGCTGCCGCGCCGTCGTGCTGACCAACGCCGCCGGCGGTCTGCACCCGGAAGTGGCGCCGGGCGAACTGATGCTGATCACCGACCACATCAACTTCACCGGTTCCAACCCGCTGGTCGGCGAACTTGGCGACGAGCGCTTCGTCGGCATGAGCCAGGCCTATGACAAGCGCCTGCTGGCGTTGTTCCGCGAGGCCGCCACCGCCGAGGGCATCGCTCTCAACGAAGGCGTCTACGTCTGGTTCACCGGTCCGTCGTTCGAAACGCCGGCGGAAATCCGCGCCGCCAAGATCCTTGGTGGCGACGCCGTCGGCATGTCGACGGTGCCGGAAGTCATCCTCGCCCGCTACATGGGCCTCGAGGTGGCGGCGGTGTCCACCGTCACCAACCCGGCGGCCGGTCTGTCGGACCGCGAACTCAGCCACGAGGAAGTCAAGGAAGCGGCGCCCAAGGGCGCGGCCACGCTGCGCCGGCTGCTGCCGCGCGTCATTGCCGCCTACGGGAGCGCGTCATGAGCTTCCTGCCGCAGGAAATCATCCGCCGCAAGCGCGACGGCGCGACGCTGACGGGCGAGGAAATCGCCTTCATGGTCGACGGTCTCGTCAAGGGAACGGTGACCGAGGGCCAAGTCGCGGCCTTCGCCATGGCGGTCTTTTTCCAGAAGATGACCATCGACGAGCGCGTGGCGCTGACGCTGGCCATGCGCGATTCGGGCACGGTGCTCAACTGGTCCGACCTGCCGGGTCCGGCGCTCGACAAGCATTCGACCGGCGGCATCGGCGACACCGTGTCGCTGATGCTGGCGCCGGCCATCGTCGCCTGCGGCGGCTACGTGCCGATGATCTCCGGTCGTGGTCTCGGCCACACCGGCGGCACGCTCGACAAGCTCGACACGGTGCCGGGCTACCGTACGCAGCCCGACAACGCGCTGTTCCGTCAGGTGGTGCGCGAGGTGGGGTGCGCCATCATCGGTCAGACCGCCGATCTGGCGCCGGCCGACAAGCGCGTCTACGCCATCCGCGACGTGACCGGCACGGTGGAGAGCATCGACCTCATCACCGCCTCGATCCTCAGCAAGAAGCTGGCCGCCGGCCTCACCGGCCTGGTGCTCGACGTCAAGACCGGCTCGGGCGCCTTCATGGCCAGCCTCGACGCTTCGCGCGGGCTCGCCGACAGCCTGGTCAAGGTGGCGAACGGCGCCGGCCTTGCCACCGTCGGCCTCATCACCGACATGAACGAGCCGCTCGGTACCGCCGCCGGCAACGCCCTCGAGGTGGAACTCGCCGTCGACTTCCTGACCGGCCGGCGCATCGACCCGCGCATGTGGGAGGTGACGGTGGCGCTGTCGGCCGAGCTGTTGATGATCGGCAAGCTCGCCCCCGATCTCGCCGCGGCCCGCGACCGTATCGAGGCGGCTTTCCGCTCCGGCGCGGCAGCGGAAATCTTCGGCCGCATGGTGACGGCGCTTGGCGGTCCGGCCGACTTCATGGAGCGGTCGGGCAGCTATCTGGCCAAGGCACCGGTGGTACGGCCGGTCATGGCCACGGTCGCGGGCGCGGTGACGGCCATCGACACCCGGGCCATCGGCGTTGCCGTCGTCGGTCTCGGCGGCGGTCGCACGCGGCCGCAGGACCCCATCGATCCGGCCGTCGGCTTCACCACCCTGGCCGGGCTCGGCGATACCGTGGACGCCGGCGAACCGCTCGGCATCGTCCACGCCCGCGACGAAGCGGCGGCCGAAGCGGCGGCGGCGGCGTTGCGTGCCGCCTACAGCCTCGGAGCGGCGGGCCAGCGCGGACCGTCGGTCATCGAACGGGTTGGGACATAGGGAAGCATATCATGGCGCGCGCCATCATCATCGTCATCGACAGCTTCGGCATCGGCGGCGGCCCGGATGCGGCCGCCTTCGGTGACGCCGGTTCGGACACCTTCGGGCACATCGCCGATGCCTGCGCGCGCGGCGAGGGCGACAAGGCCGGCCTCAGGGCCGGGCCGCTCAGCCTGCCCAATCTCGAACGGCTGGGGCTGGCGCTCGCCCACGAGGCAGCAACCGGGCGGCGGGCACCGGGCTTTGTCCGCCCGACGGCGGCCGGGCTCTACACCGCCGCCGCCGAGCTGTCGCGGGGCAAGGACACGCCGTCGGGCCATTGGGAGATCGCCGGCGTGCCGGTGATGTTCGAGTGGGGCTATTTCCGCGGCGCCGTGTCGTTCCCGCCCGAGCTGGTCGAGGCCTACGTGCGGGAGACGGGGGTGCCCGGCATTCTCGGCAACTGCCACGCCTCCGGTACCGAGATCATCGAGACGTTCGGCGAGGAGCACATCCGCACCGGCAAGCCGATCCTCTACACCTCGGCCGACTCGGTGATGCAGATCGCCGCCCACGAGACGCACTTCGGTCTCGCCCGACTGCTCGACCATTGCGTCAAGGCGCGCAAGCTGGTCGATCCCTACAACATCGGCCGCGTCATCGCCCGCCCGTTCGTCGGCGAGAGCCCGGCAACCTTCACCCGCACCGCCAACCGCCGCGACTACGCCGTGCCGCCACCGGAACCGACCGTGCTGGCGCGGGTGGAAGCGGCCGGCGGCAAGGTGATCGGCGTCGGCAAGATCGGCGACATCTTCGCCCATCAGAACGTCACCGAAATCGTCAAGGGCAAGACCAACGACGAGAACGTCAGCCTGACCATCGAGGTCATGGCCCGGGCCGGTGCCGGCGATCTGGTGTTCACCAATCTCGTCGACTTCGATTCCAACTACGGCCATCGCCGCGACGTGCCGGGCTATGCCGGCGCCCTCGAGGCCTTCGATCGCCGGCTGCCGGAGATCGAGGCGGCGATGCAACCGGGCGATCTGCTGCTGATCACCGCCGACCACGGCTGCGACCCGACCTGGGAAGGATCGGACCATACGCGCGAGCGCGTGCCGGCGCTGTTCTCCGGGCCGGGGCTCAGGACCGGCTTTGCCGGTCTGTCGCCGACCTTCGCCGACATGGCCGAAACCATCGCCGCCCATCTGGGACTACCGGCGGGGCGCTACGGGCGCAGCCTGCTGTGACCAGCAACGAAAGGACCCCTATGACGCTGAGCTTGCCCAAGGCCGAACTGCACGTGCACCTCGAAGCCGCCGCCTCGCCCGAACTGGTGCGCGCCAACGCCCGCCGGTACGGCGTCGACGTGTCGCGCCTGTTCGATGCCGAGGGCCGCTATCTCTGGACCGATTTCTCGACCTTTCTCGGCGCCTATGACCATGCTGCCTCGGTGTTCCGCACGCCGGAAGACTTCGCCGAACTGACCGAGCGCTACCTCGTCGCCTCGGCGGAAGCCGGCTGCATCTATACCGAATTCTTCGTCTCGCCCGATTTCGCCGAGCGCTCGGGTCTCGGCTACGTCAGCTACATCGACGGCATCGCCGAGGGCATCGCCCGCGCCGAGGCCGAAGTCGGCATCGTCGGCCGGCTCATCCCGCTCATCGAACGCCACTACGGGCCGGAGCGCGCGGTCGTCGCCGCCGAGACGGCGACGCGTTACCTGCGACCGGAGATCGTCGGCTTCGGCATGGCCGGCGAAGAACGGCTGCACGAGCCGGCCGAGTTCGCACCGGCCTTCGCCATCGCCACCGAGGCCGGACTGCCGCTCACCTGCCACGCCGGCGAATGGCGGTCGTGGGAAGGGGTGCGCGACACCCTCGACGCCCTGCCGGTGCGCCGCATCGGCCATGGCGTCCGCTCGATCGAGAGTGACGATCTCGTCGCCCGCCTCGTCGATGAGGGCATCCACCTCGAGGTCTGCCCGGTGTCCAACGTCACGCTCGGCGTCTATGACAGCTTCGCCGCCCATCCGCTGACGGCGTTGCTCGAGGCCGGGGTGCGCCTGTCGCTCAGCTCCGACGATCCGCCGTTCTTCTGGACGTCGATCGGCCGCGAATACGAGGTGGCGGCGGCCGAGTTCGGGCTTGGTCCGGAGGCGCTTCGGGCCATCACGCGCACGGCAATCGAGGACGCGTTCTGCGATTCGGCGACCAAGGCAAGGCTGCTCGGACGTCTTTGAGCGATTTTTCGTGGAGATCGGGGAAATTGCCTGTTTCGGTCCGGCGGATCAGCGACTATGTTCGCCCGAAATTCCAGTCCGAGAGGTCCCTATGAGCAGCGTCAAGGTCATCGATCATCCGCTGGTGCAGCACAAGCTCACCATCATGCGCAACAAGGATACCTCGACGGCAAGCTTCCGGCGGCTGCTGCGGGAAATCTCGACGTTGCTCTGCTACGAAGTGACGCGCAACCTGGCGCTCACCGAAGTGGAGATCGAGACGCCGCTGCAGACCATGACGGCGCCGACGCTCGAGGGCAAGAAACTGGTGTTCGCCTCGGTGCTGCGCGCCGGCAACGGCCTGCTCGAAGGCATGCTCGATCTGGTGCCGGCCGCCCGCGTCGCCCACATCGGCATCTACCGCGATCACGAAACGCTGCAGCCGGTCGAGTACTACTTCAAGGCGCCGGCCGATCTCAGCGATCGCGTCGTCATCGTCGTCGACCCGATGCTGGCTACCGGCAACTCGTCGATCGCCGCCGTCACCAAGCTCAAGGAACGCGGCGCCCGCGACATCCGCTTCGTCTGCCTGCTGGCGGCGCCCGAAGGCATCAAGCACTTCACCGAGACGCATCCGGACGTGCCGGTGTTCACGGCGGCCATCGACAGCCACCTCAACGAGAAGGGCTACATCGTGCCCGGTCTCGGCGACGCCGGCGATCGCATGTACGGCACCAAGTGATCCGGTTGCCGGTCGGCCAACGCTGACCGATCGCCAGACGAACAGCCCCGCCGGCTCGCCGCCAGCGGGGCTTTTTTGTCGTGCCGGGCCGGCGTCAGTTCATCGAGACGATCTTGATGATGGCCGGCGACATGATGACGGCGAACAGCACCGGCAGGAAGAAGACGATCATCGGCACCGTCAGCTTGGGCGGCAAGGCGGCGGCCTTCTTCTCGGCCTCGGCCATGCGCATGTCGCGGTTTTCCTGGGCCAGAACGCGCAGCGTCGTGCCGAGCGGCGTGCCGTAGCGCTCGGCCTGCACCAGGGCCATCGATACGGCCTTGACGCCGTCGAGGCCGGTGCGGGCGGCCAGGTTCTCGTAGGCCTGCTTGCGGTCGGGCAGATAGGACAGCTCGGCGGTGGCGAGGCTCAGTTCCTCGGCCAGTTCGATGGACTGCAGGCCGATCTCCTCCGACACCTTGCGGAAGGCGGTCTCGATGGACATGCCCGACTCGACGCAGATGAGCAGCAGGTCGAGCGAGTCGGGGAAGGCCCGGCGGATCGACTGCTGGCGCTTCTGCAGCGTGTTCTTGACGAAGATGACGGGCAGATAGAAGCCGAGATAGCCGAAGCCGAGGCAGATGCCGATCTTGAACAGTGGCGGCCGGTCGAGTTCCAGCACGATGAAGATGTAGAAGAACGCCACGGCGATGAAGACGAACGGCAGCACGAAGCGGGCGAACAGGAAGGTGGTCGTCGCCGCTTCCGAGCGGAAGCCGGCCATGCGCAGCATTTCCTCGCCCTTCTTGTCGAGCAGGGCGTTGCGCAGCGACAGTCGCTCGACCAGCGAGCGCATGTAGGCCTTGGATTCCTTGCTGCGCAACGAGCCACGCTGGCCCTCTGCCAGCAGATTGGCCCGCTCGCGCGCCCGGATTTTGTCGCGTTCGAGCGCCACTGCCTTCATGCGGGCTTCGAGCTTGTCGCCCGACAACAGCGGCAGGCTGACGGACACGATGGTGGCGAAGATGGCGACCGAAACCATGATTGCCAGCAGCACGTTGGGATTGGTGGTCAGCGCCACCAAGGCATTGATCATGGCAGACCTCAGAAATCGAAGGCGATCATGCGCTTCATGACGTAGATGCCGGTCGCCATGACACAGGCCGAGGCGCCGAGGACGATCTTGCCGGGCAGCGTGGTGAACAGCACCATGATGTAGTCGGGGCTGGTCAGGTAGACGAGGGTGGCGACGATGATCGGCAGGGCGCCGATGATGGAGGCCGAGGACTTGGCCTCGGTGCTCATGGCAACGATCTTGGCTTTCATCTTGCGGCGTTCGCGCAGCACCTTGGCAAGGTTGCCGAGGGCTTCGGACAGGTTGCCGCCGGCCTTGCTCTGGATCGACAGCACGATGGCGAAGAAGTTGGTTTCCGGCAGCGGCACGTGTTCGTACATCTTGCTGACCGCCTCATCGAGCGGCACGCCGATCTGCAACGCTTCGACGACCTGGCGGAACTCCGACCGGATCGGCTCCTGCGCTTCCGAGGCGATCATGCGCAGGCAGTCGTGCAGCGGCAGGCCGGCCTTGACGCCGCGGACGATCACTTCGACGGAGTTGGCCAGTTCGTTGAGGAAGGCTTCCTGCCGCCGCTTGCGGGCGAAGTTGATCACCCAGCGCGGCAGGCTGACGGCACCGACGAAGCCACAGCCGAAGGCCAGAATAAGGTTCATGCCGAACAGCAGCGTCAGCAGCAACAGCATGATGCCGCTGGCGGCACTCAGCAGATAGAACTTCTGCAGCGAAATCGTCATGCCGGCCTGCTGCAGGCGCAGCGACATCGGCGGGTTGGTCGACTTCGAGGCCTTGTGCTTCTGCTTGACCTCGATTTCCTTGAGCGTGTCCTGCACGGTGCGGCGGCGGGCCGACG
This sequence comes from uncultured Pleomorphomonas sp., assembly GCA_937868725.1. GTDB lineage: Bacteria > Pseudomonadota > Alphaproteobacteria > Rhizobiales > Pleomorphomonadaceae > Pleomorphomonas. The sequence goes on along the minus strand of CALMMQ010000003.1, from coordinate 11,092 downwards.
TCGGCGTCTTGGCTTCGGTCTTGACGGTTTCCTTGGCGGCGCTGGCGCGGCCGATGCGCTTTTCGGTCTGGGCCTGCAGCGAGACGCGGCTATAGAGCAGGGCATAGAGCAGGGCGGCCACCGAGAAGCCGATCAGCCCGATCATCGCCAGTATCGTCGCATTCATCCCGAACAGCATGTCGTCCTCTCAGGGGCCGGCGAATCAGCTGGTCGCCGGCATTTCGGCGGCGTCGAGCGCGGCGGCAAGGCGCTGGTCGTCGCCGTAATAGCGGGCACGGTCCCAGAATTTCGGCCGGCCGATACCGGTCGAGCGGTGCCGGCCGATCAGCTTGCCGTCGGCGTCTTCGCCGACGATGTCGTAGACGAACAGGTCCTGGGTGATGACGACGTCGCCTTCGAGGCCGACCACCTCGGTGATGTGGGTGATGCGGCGCGAGCCGTCGCGCAGGCGTGCCGCCTGGACGATGACGTCGACCGAGGCGACGATCATCTCGCGCACCGTTTTGGCCGGCAGGGTGAAGCCGCCCATGGAGATCATCGATTCGATACGGCCGATGGCCTCGCGCGGGCTGTTGGCGTGCAGCGTGCCCATGGAGCCGTCGTGACCGGTGTTCATGGCCTGGAGGAGGTCGAAGGCCTCCGGGCCGCGCACTTCGCCGACGATGATGCGTTCGGGGCGCATGCGCAGACAGTTCTTGACCAGATCACGCATGGTGATCTGCCCCTCGCCCTCGAGGTTCGGCGGGCGGGTTTCGAGGCGGACCACGTGTGGCTGCTGCAGCTGCAGTTCGGCGGCGTCTTCGCAGGTGATGATGCGTTCGGTCGGCTCGATGTAGGCGGTGAGACAGTTGAGCAGCGTCGTCTTGCCCGAACCGGTACCGCCTGAGACGATGACGTTGCAGCGGCAGCGGCCGATGATCTCAAGGATGGTGGCGCCTTCCGGCGTGATGGTGCCGAACCTGACCAGCTGCGGCAGCGTCAGCTTGTCCTTCTTGAACTTGCGGATGGTCAGCGACGGGCCGTCGATGGCCAGCGGCGGGGCGATGACGTTGACGCGGCTGCCGTCGGGCAGGCGGGCGTCGCAGATCGGCGAGGCTTCGTCGACGCGGCGGCCAACCTGGCTGACAATGCGCTGGCAGATGTTCATCAGCTGCAGGTTGTCGCGGAAGCGGACGTTGGTCTTGATCATCTTGCCGCCGACTTCGATGAAGGTCGCATCGGCGCCGTTGACCATGATGTCGGCGATGTCGTCGCGGGCCAGCAGCGGCTCGAGCGGACCATAGCCGAGCACGTCGTTGCAGATGTCGTCGAGCAGCTCTTCCTGCTCGGCGATCGACAGCACCACCGCCTTGAGCGAGATGATGTCGTTGACGATGTCGCGGATTTCCTCGCGCGCCGTCTCGAGGTCGAGCTTGGACAGCTGGCTGAGGTCGATCGTCTCGATGAGGGCCGAGAAGATCGACGACTTGGTGTCGTAGTATTCCTCGGACTTGCGCCGCTCCTGCGGCGCTTCGACCGGGGGCGGCGGCGTGGCCGCGCGCGGCGCCGGCGTGGCAGGCGCCGACGGCCGTTCGGGCGGCCGCGACGATGGCGGTGCAACCGTCTTCGGGCCAGCGTTTCCGAATGCCTCGCGCTTACCAAACATCATTCATCTCCGGCTCAACCGGCCTTGCGGCCGAGGCGTGGCAGACGCGCCAGCAAGGGGGCGAGCGAGGTTTTGCGCGCCGCCTTCGGCACCGTGCGGCCGGCGACGGCGGCGGCCAGATGGTCGAACTGGGTGGCGACCGGACTCTTGGCGTTGATTTCCGCGATCATCTGGCCGTTGTTGGTGGCGTTGCCGAACAGCTGGGCGTCGAAGCCGACGACGATGGTCGGCTGCAGGTCCAGGGCCTTGCGGAAGTCCTCGGGCTTGATCTCCGGGCGCTTGGGCATGCCGACCTGATTGATGACCAGCTTGGGCGTCAGGTCGTTGGGACGCATCAGCCGGATCTGGTCGAACAGGTTCTTGGCGTTGCGCAGCGAGGCAAGGTCCGGCCCGGCCGTCACCACCACTTCGTCGGTGGTATTGATGAGGTGGCGGACCCAGCCGGTCCACTGATGCGGCAGGTCGAGCACCACGGCTGGTACACCGGTGCGCACGCCTTCGACGATGGTGTCGAAGTCGTACTCGCCATGATCGTAGGCCCGCTCGAGTGTCGCCGGCGCGGCCAGCAGGTTGAGGTTGCTGGCGCACTTGGTGAGAATGCGGTCGAGGAAGACGTCGTCGATGCGATCGGGCGAACTCAGGGCATCGGCGATGCCCTGCGGCGGGTCCTGGTTGAAGTCGAGGCCGGCGGTGCCGAACGGCAGGTCGAAGTCGGCGATGACCACGTCCGACTCGAACTGGCGCGATAGCGAGAAGCCGACATTGTGGGCGATGGTCGACGAGCCGACGCCGCCACGGGCGCCGATGAAGGCGATGGTGCGGCCGATGGGACGCGATCCCTGGCCGAGGAAGATGTCGCCGATGACGTGAATGACGTCGAAAAGGTCGAAGGGAAAGACCAGGTAGTCCGACACGCCGCGGCGCAGCAGCTCGCGATAGAGCCCGACGTCGTTGGCGTGACCGATCAGGACGACTTTGGTGCCGGCATCGCAGACGGCGGCCAGCTGTTCGAGCTGCTCGATGACGGCATCGCGCTTTTCCCGGGTTTCGACGAACAGCAGGTTGGGCGTCGGCGCCGAGGCGTAGAAGTCGAGCGCGGCGGCGGAGCCACCCATGTGGATCTTGACGTGCGCCTTGTTCATACGGCGATCGGCGGCGGCCTTCTCCAGCACGGTTGCCACGTCGGGCGTCTCGCAGAAGGCCTGGATGGCGATGCGCGGAACGGGTCGCAGGCCGAGATTCTCCTCGGCCCGGCTGGGCCCGTCGTCGGAGGTCGAATCGTAGGTGGTCATCTTGTCCTCAACCCTGATAGCTCGGTTATGCCCTGACGTCGGCGCGGCGCGCCGCTCAGTTGGCCGACGAACTGGTGGAACTGCCGCCAGACGAGCCGGCACCGAAGGTCTGCATGGCCTTCCAGCGCTGCCAGGCCGGAATAGGTGTAGCGGCGCGCGGGATGATGAGATCGTTGGGATTTTCGACCATGGCGGCCAGGTTGGCCTGGGTCGAGCAGCCGAACTCGGCGCCGTCGCCACCCTTGTTGTCGTCGGCGATGATGTTCTCCGTCCACTGGCCGCACGGCGGGCTCACGGCCTTGATGCGGTTGAAGGTCAGCCGGATCGGCGCGTTGGCACTGGCGTCGGCGACGTGATAGCGCCGCTCTTCGACCAGCGCGGCGGCGAGGCCAGAGGACTTCAGCGTGCGGGCGATGTCGCGGGCGAGATAGCTGGCGGTCGCCTCGTTGGCCGAGCCCTGCGGCACCATGACGGCGACGCCGCTGGTGGCGTTGCGGGCGGCGTCGCCGCCGAACGAGCGCACCACGGCCCTGAGGTCCGGCGGCAAGCCGGCCGAGCCGGAACCGACGGGCAGGTCGAGCACTTCGGGCGCTTCCTGGACGGTGATCGGGTAGCGGCTGCGGTAGCCGTCGCTGGGCAGACCGTCGGAGATGCGGGCGTTGTGCATGTCGCAGGCACCGACGAGGCCAGCGACGACGAGCGCCAGCACGATGCCGGCGCCTTGGCGCGTCGTTGCCGCTGTTGGGACTATCGTCTTCATGACCTCACTCCCCTGGCCCCTCATTCGTAGGAGAACCCGTAGCGGCCTTGGTAGCTTCCCTTGGCCCCGACACCGTTGGCATTGTAGATCTTGTTGATCTGGCTGAGGAAATACGACTGCGCGTCCTGCTGCATGTTGAGGTTCTGGTCAGGTCGCTGCAACTGCGCCGTGGCGACCGGCTTGACGAGATAGGGCGTCACGAAGATCACCAGTTCCGTCTGCTGGCGCTTGTAGGCCTGGCTGCGGAACAGCGTGCCGAGGATCGGCACATCCGACAGGCCGGGCAGGCCGGAGACGGACTTGTTGGTGTTGTCCTTGAGCAGGCCGCCGAGGGCGATGGCGCCGCCCGACGGCAGCTCGACGGTGGTCTCGGCCGATCGCTTGGTCAGCGCCAGCACCGACGTCGTCGAGTGCGTCGAATCGATGTCGCTGATGATGGTGTTGATCTTGAGGTTGATGCGCCCGGACGACAGCACCACCGGCGTGAAGGCCAGCTGGATGCCGTATTCCTTGAAGTTGACCGTGGTGCCGTCGCTGTTGGTGGTCCAGTAGGGGATTTCGCCACCGACGACGAACTTGGCGGCCTGACCGGAGATGGCCGTCAGGTTCGGCTCGGCCAGCGAGCGCAGCACGCCCTCGTTCTTGAGAGCGTTGATCATGCCCTCGAAATTGGAGCCCCTGTAGGCGATGCCGCCGGTCGAGGTGTTGTCGGCGACGCCGAACAGCTTGGTGGCGTCGCTCGACAGGCCGGCCAGGTTGTAGGTCATGGTCGTCGAGGGAATCGACGCCATGGCGACGTTGCCGGCGGCGGCGGCGAGATCGATGCCGAGCTGCTTGGTGGTGTTCTTCTCGACCTCGGCGATGACGACACGCAGGTTGACCTGGTCGGAGCCGGAGATGGTAATGGTGTTGACCACCTTGTCCGGCGTTCCGATGAACTTGCCGGCGATGTCGGCGGCCAGGCTGGCGCCTTCGGCCGAGGTCACCGTGCCCGATAGCACGATCGAATCACCCAGCGACTGGGCGTGAACCTTGGAGTTGGGAATGACGCTGGCGATGGTGTTCTCGAGGCCGACGGTATCGCGGCCGACCACCAGTTCGAAATGGGCGATCTGGCGGTTGCCGGCGCCGAACAGGAAGACGTTGGCTTCGCCGACGGTCATGCCGATCAGGTAGACCTTGCGGTTCGAGCGCACGACGGCGTCGGCGATGGCCGGGTTGGACACCAGCACGTCGCGGACGTCTTCGGGCAGATCGACGATCATCGACTTGTTGAGGCCGAGATTGACGACCTGGCCCTGGATGTCGTCGACCGAGCGGATGGGGGCGGCGGCGTCGGCGGCAACGGCCGGCAGCGCCAGTCCGGCAGCGGCCGCCAGCAGCGACAGGAAGACCAAAAGGCTCGACAGTTTGCGGTTCATGACCTTCGTGTCCCTGACAATCGGGTAGGCAAGTCCGGACGACATCACTTGGCCTGCTGCGCGGTGACGCGCGAAACGACACCGTACTTGACCACGGCGATACCCGTCGGTCTGGCCTGCTTTTCGGTCGGTGTGTTGGCTTCGACCAGCGGCCGCAGCGACAGCGAGATGGACCCGACCTGCTGAGCCTGGACGATCATCTCGGCCTGCTCGGGCGTCAGCTCCAGCGTTGCCGTGTTCTGCGCCACCATGGCGCCCTTCTGCTCGCCGCTCTGCTCGAAGTTCTGGTCGATGGCCAGGATGCGGACGTTGGTCAGGATGGTCTCGGCCACGGCGGTCGAGCCTTCCTTGTCCTGCACCAGCATGATGTCGACGCGGTCCTCGGGCAGGATGAAGCCGCCGGCCGTCGAGGCGGCGTTGACGCGGACGGCCACCGCCCGCATGCCCTGGGGCAGTACGGCCGACAGGAAGCCGCGGTCGGAGCGGACGAGCTTGGCCAGCCGCACTGGCTCGCCGCTCATGATGGGACCGCGCGCCAGCATGCCCTTGAGATCGGTCACCGCGTCCGGCTGGGCCGAGCGCAGGATGTAGCCGTTGCTCATGCCGCTCTTGGGCCAGTCCTTCCAGCCAACGGTGTCGGGCAGGATGGAGGCGCCGATGCCGATGTCCTTGGCGGCCACCAGCACCTGTTCGGTCTCGATGGACGGCACCGGCGCGGCGGCGACCGGCTGGGGCGGTGGCGTGGTGCCAATCTTCATGGCCAGCAGACCGGCTCCACCGGCTGCGCCGAGTGCCACCAGAAGTATGACCAATTGGATCGGACGCATGACGAGGCCCCTAGCTGCGAATGGAAAACGGGCATCGGATCCCGCTTCCCTGTCTTGCAGTGAAGGGCGCAAGCTCTGAATTTACGGTTAACAGTTGGTACGAAACTGTCTCGTTACGCGCCGCCCGTTCAAACTTCCGCAGGAATTGGCCGGCCAGCGGCGCCTTTGTCGTCAACCCCGGCGGGTACGGCCCCGGTCATTGCGCCAGCGCGGCAAACCAGGCGCTGTCGGGATAGACCAGCATGGCGCCAGCGGCGAGGGCGATGCCGTAGGGAATGTCGCCCTTGGGGGTGTGCAGGCGGACGATCCAGTCCTGCCGCAGGGCAAAGAGCGGCAACGGGAAGGTACGGAACAGCAGGATGGCGATGGCCAGACCGCCACCGGCGATGGCCGTATAGAGCAGAAACGGCAGGAGGTCGGCCGGCCCGATCCACAGGGCGATGGCGGCGGCCAGCTTGGCATCGCCGCCGCCGAGCAGGCGGAAGGCGAACAGCGCGAACGTCAGCACCAGCACGCCGAAGCCGACGGCGAAGTGCCAACCGATGATGCCCCAGCCCGGTGTCAGCACCAGCGCCAGCACGGCGAAGCTTGCCACAAGCGCCAGCGAAATGAGGTTGGGGATGGTCATGGTGATCAGGTCGTAGCAGGCCGCGAGCACGACGATGACCGGGAAACTGGCAACGGCGATGAAGAGCATGAGCGAATACACGGTCGCAGATCCCAAGCTGGCGCGAAGATGCCGGTCCGGCAGGTGAATCAATGCCCCGGTCGGCGCTGACAGTCAAAAAAAAGGCGGCAGGAAACCTGCCGCCTGTTCGTGTCTTTGCTGTTCATCTCGACGAGGCTGAGATGAACGCAGGACCAGATCAACTGGTCGACTGCATCAGCTGTTGGTCGACTGCAGCTTGGAGGCGACGTTGTTGAACGTGTAGCCGATGCGCGAGCCGAGCAGCGTGGCGGCGGTGATGATGGCCACGGCGATCAGCGACGCGATGAGGCCATATTCGATGGCGGTGGCGCCAGATTCGTCCTTGACGAAACGCGAAACGAGAGCCTGCATGTTAATCTCCTAACTCACTCTTTGACAGCACAGGTTCGAGGTCGTTTTCTGTGTGTCTGACCCGTCTGAACCGAAGACCAATGTAGATGCTACCTATTGCTGTGGAGTTAACTCGATCGATGAAACGCGGGCTATTGGAAGGAATTCGCCCTTTGGTTAAAGTTAACTGAACCTGTGTCCAGGTAGTTCTTTATTAATCATGTAAGTTGCTGTGTTGTTGGCGGCCTTGTCCGGGGGTGGCCTGAAACGGCCAGAGAGACGCTTAATGACCGCCGGCCGCCGGCCGCTGGAGGTCGGGCTCGGAACGGTCATTTTCCGCCTGTGATGGCCGGTTTGCCGCAAATCGCCAGGACGTTTTCCATTCCTTTACCAAAACGGGCCACAGTTCATCGTAAACACCGAGTTACCGGAGTGGTCAATGCTGCGCGCCCGTCCCAATCTCCCGTGGCTTCTGGGAGGCATCCTGTTCGTTCTGGCTGCCGGCAACGCTCAAGCCGCCGAAAACGACGTCGTCTCCGTGGAGATCGATCACGCCACCGTCTTCCGCCTGGCCGCTCCGGCGGGCACGATCATCATCGGCAATCCCTCGATCGCCGACGCGACGCTGCAGGATGCGCAGACGCTGATCATCACCGGCCATACCTACGGCCAGACCAACCTGATCGTGCTCGACAGCGAGGGCGAGACCATCTCGGAAAGCCAGCTGCACGTCGGTGCGCCGACCGACAAGCTGGTGACGGTGTTCAAAGGCAAGGACCGCTTCTCCTATTCCTGTCTGCCCGATTGCCAGCCGACGGCGGTTCCCGGCGACCAACAGGCCTACTTCTCCGGCGTCATCGGCCAGGTGTCGGTGCACGACGGCGCCGGCTCCGGCCGGGGCGCGGCGACGCAGCCAACGGGTACCACCGGCGGCTCGGACACGCCGACGTCGGTGCCGGCCCACTGAAGACCTTACATTTTTAGCCGAGACCCTTATCGGCGGTTTACCCTTGCGTTCGTCCCCTGCCGCTTCGGCCGAGGACGTAGGCAATCCGGTAACGATTGTTCCCCGTAGACTGAAGCGGACATCAGCCGACGTCAGGGGGAGTTGGGCATGGCGGCCGCGTGCGGCGAAGGCCGGGCCAGGGTTTGGTGGGGACGGTGCTTCATCGACGATCGACGGGGCAGCGCCGCCGTCGAGTTCGGCATTCTGGCCATTCCGTTCTTTCTGCTGGTCTTCGCCATCATCGAAGTGGCGTTGCAGTTCTTCGTCGCCGAAATCCTCGATACGGCGACCAGCCAGGCGGCACGGCTGATCCGCACCGGCGAGGCCTATCACGCCGGCATGACCGGCGATACGTTCAAGGCCAGAATCTGCGCCAACATGGTGGCCCTCGTCGATTGCCAGAGCCATTTGCACATCGATGTCCAGACCTATTCGGCGTTTGCCGACTACCAGGCCACCAGCCCCGTCGATGCGGACGGCAACGTCGTCGCCGAGCCGTTTACCGCCGGGGCGCCGAAGCAGAAGCTCATCATCGTCGTCCGCGCCTTCTATAGCTGGCCGGTGTTCTTCGCGCTGCTGCCGCACCCGGGCGTGCGGACGGCGGCGGGCGAAGTGCTGTTGAGCTCGGTGCAGGCGTTCAGAACCGAGTATTTCCCATGAGGGGCGAAGCGATGATCGGGGCGCGGGGCCGATGCGGCCGTGTCATGACCCGCCTCCGAGCCTTCGGTCGGGCCGCCGAGGGGCTGGCTGCCGTGGAATTCGCGCTGCTGCTGCCGGTGCTGCTGCTGCTTTATGCCGGATGCATCGAACTGACCACGGCGATGGCGCTCGACCGCAAGACCAGCCGGGCCGCCTCGACGCTGGTCGACCTGCTGGCCCAGGACGCGCCGACGCTGCTGGCCGGTACCGACGCCGTCTACGCCGCCGAGGTCACTGCCATCTTCGACGCGGTGACGGCGATCTTCGAGCCCTATCCGACCACGACAGCCAAGCTGCTGCTGCTGGTCGTCACCATCGACAGCCCGACCAGGCAGACGGTGGTCAAATGTACGACGCGCAACGATGTTTGTGCCAATGTTGGCGCAATTTCGCCGCTGACGGTTCCCACTTCCGTTGCAACCAGTGGTCAAGCAATCATCGGTCGGGTGCAGTACACGTATACTTCGCCCGTTTCGTCGGTACTCATGTCATTGACCGGACATGACATCTACAATTTGAACCATATTTTCTACATGAAACCCCGGTCGGGTTAACAACAGCGTCTCGTCATCTTAACGCGAAAGAAAGACAACGAGACTAGTTTGACGATACGTTGCGGACCGGGCCAACCGGATGCCGCCACAGGGTGGGAAGGTCCGCGGGCTTGTCGCGTTTCAGCTGGCACAAGTCGATTGTCATCAAGGCGGCAGCCATTTCGGCCCTGGCCGTGTCGCTGGCCACCTACGCCGCCATCGTGGTCAATCGCCGCGACGACGTTCGCCGGTTCGAGGAACGGCGCTATGCCGAAGTCGAGATGGTGCTGCAGGCGGCCATCGATCCGCGCTTTCAGACCAAGGCCGAAGAGATCGCCCGCGTCGCCGAACGTCTTGTCGTCATCGAGGCGATCAAGGGCGGTGCGCTGTTCGATGAAAGCGGCCATGCCCTGCAGGTGTTCGGCGAACGGCCACTGACCGACTTCCAGGCGGTGATGCAGACGGGCCGGCAGATTTTCCTGACGCGCGACGCCAACCGCATCGAGTTCTACTATCCGCCCGAGCACAGCCACACGCCGTTCTTCATCGTCGTGCGTGCCGCCTTCGACGAACTGCCGGAGCTTGAAGCCATCGGCGAGCTGCGTGCCGTGCTGATTTCGCTGGCCGCCGGTCTGGCGGGGGCGCTGGCGGCGACGCTGTTCACACTGTTCTGGGTCAGTCTGCCGGCGCGCCGGCTGGCCCGGGCCGCCCGCCAGATCGTTAACGATCCGGCCATGATCGAGGAGGCGGTGCGTCTCAAGTCCGGCGGGTCGGAGATCGGGGCTCTCAATCACTCCCTCGATTTCCTGCGCTCGACGCTGGCCGACATCTGGCGCACCAAGGTGCTGGTGGCCGAGGCCATTCTGGAGACGTCGCCGTTTGCCATCGTCCAGATGACGGCGGAGGGCACGCCGATCTTCGCCAATCCGGCCTCGACGACGTTGTTCGGCCGCGACGTCATCCATTCGTTCGGCACGTCGCCGCTGGTGGTGCGCGACGTCGAGGCGCAGTCGCGCAATAACCTGAAGTTCGAGATCGACAGCCACAAGGACCTGCGGCTGATCGAGGTCGGCAACGGTCAGCCCGGCCGCTACGCCATGCTCGGCAGTCTGGTGGTCGGCAAGGATACCCGGTCGGCCTACACCGTGGGGCTGATGGCCGACGTCACGCCGCTGCAGGAAGCCCGGCTTGGGGCGGAGGGCATCGCGCGCGATCTGCAGGCGCAGGTCCGGATGGCCGGGCTCAAGGAACTCGAACTCAAGCTGATGCTGGAAAGCTGCCTGACGCTGCTCGGCAGTGGCAAGGCGGAAGAAGTGCACATCGACGCGGCGCCGTTCGCCCGCGAATGGCTGGAGCCGGCGTTGCAGATCGGTCTTGTCGCCCACGCCGAAAGTTCCGACGAGGGGCCGCAAGTAGCCGGCGCCCAGGACGACCTGCGCAGCGTCGTCCGGCTGTCGATGTTGGCGGCCACGGCCCGCTGTGGCGTGACGCCGGTGGACCTGACGTTCGACCTACGCGGCATCAACTTCGAGACGGTGGGGCTCGAAGTGGTCGCGCGGCCGGGCGGTGCCGGCACGCAGCGGCCGTGCTCGGTGGATGCCAACCTGGTGCTGGCGGCGCTGCGCGTTGCCTGCAAGCGCATCGGGGCCCAGCTCGGCGATGTCGCGCTCAACGATGGCGTCAGCCAGGTGCGGATGACCCTGCGGGGTGCCGCCGAGCGCATGGCCACCGGCATGAAGGCGCCCAAGGAATCGTAGGCAACGGCAGAAACGGCAAGGCGCGCCGAGCGGTTGCCCGACGCGCCTGTCGCTGGCGGCGCCCGTCCGTCAGGGCTGCTTGCCGATGGAAGCGAGAATGCCGCCGTCGACGT
>CALMMQ010000002.1 GCA_937868725.1 uncultured Pleomorphomonas sp. | reverse complement strand
TGGGCGGCTTGACTGGACGTTCTTCTCTTCGATCAGAAGTCCATGCCGCCCGTCCAAGCCGGCTTGACCGACTTGGACCACCTTTAGTGATGGGCGGCTTGACTGGACGTTCTTCTCTTCGATCAGAAGTCCATGCCGCCCATGCCACCGCCCGGCATGGCCGGAGCAGCTTCCTTCTTGGGAAGCTCGGCAACCATCGCCTCGGTGGTGATGAGCAGGCCAGCCACCGAAGCGGCGTCCTGCAGAGCCGTGCGCACGACCTTGGTCGGGTCGATGATGCCGGCCTGGATCATGTCGACGTACTTCTCGTTCTGAGCGTCGAAGCCGAAGGTGCTGCCCATGTCGAGCACCTTCGAGACGACGACCGAACCCTCGACGCCGGCGTTGGCGGCGATCTGACGGATCGGGGACTCGAGGGCGGCGAGAACGATCTTGATGCCGCGCTCGATGTCGAGGTTGTCGGAGCTGAGGGCGCTGACGGCGGCCTTGGCGCGCAGCAGCGCGGTGCCACCACCCGGAACGATGCCGGCTTCGACAGCGGCGCGCGTGGCGTTCAGAGCGTCGTCAACGCGGTCCTTCTTTTCCTTGACTTCGACTTCGGTCGAACCGCCGACGCGGATGACGGCAACGCCACCGGCGAGCTTGGCCAGACGCTCCTGCAGCTTCTCGCGGTCGTAGTCCGAGGTCGTCTCTTCGATCTGGGCCTTGATCTGGGCAACGCGGCCCTCGATGTCGGCCTTGGCGCCGGCGCCGTCGACGATCGTGGTGTTCTCCTTGGCGACCGTCACCTTCTTGGCGCGACCGAGCATGGCGAGCGTCACGTTCTCGAGCTTGATGCCGAGGTCTTCCGAGATGACCTGGCCACCGGTCAGGATGGCGATGTCCTCGAGCATGGCCTTGCGGCGATCACCGAAGCCCGGCGCCTTGACGGCAGCGATCTTCAGGCCGCCACGCAGCTTGTTGACGACGAGCGTGGCCAGGGCCTCGCCCTCGACGTCTTCGGCGACGATCAGCAGCGGACGCGACGACTGGACGACAGCCTCGAGCACCGGCAGCATGGCCTGCAGGTTGGACAGCTTCTTCTCGTGGATGAGGATGTACGGATCCTCGAGATCGGCGACCATCTTCTCGGCGTTGGTCACGAAGTACGGGCTGAGGTAGCCACGGTCGAACTGCATGCCTTCGACGACTTCGAGCTCGGTCTCGGCGGTCTTGGCTTCCTCGACGGTGATGACACCCTCGTTGCCGACCTTCTGCATCGCCTCGGCGATCATCTGGCCGACTTCGGTCTCGCCGTTGGCGGAGATGGTGCCAACCTGGGCGACTTCGGCCGAGGTCGAGATCTTCTTCGAGCGGGCGTTCAGATCCTTGACGGCCTCGGCGACGGCGAGGTCGATGCCGCGCTTGAGGTCCATCGGGTTCATGCCGGCGGCAACGGCCTTGGCGCCTTCGCGGACGATGGCCTGGGCCAGCACGGTGGCGGTGGTGGTGCCGTCACCGGCGATGTCGTTGGTCTTCGAGGCCACTTCGCGCACCATCTGGGCGCCCATGTTCTCGAACTTGTCGGCGAGCTCGATCTCCTTGGCGACGGTCACGCCGTCCTTGGTGATGCGGGGAGCGCCGAACGACTTTTCGATGACGACGTTGCGGCCCTTGGGACCGAGGGTGACCTTGACGGCATCGGCGAGGATGTCGACGCCGCGCAGCATCTTGTCGCGGGCATCAGCGCCGAATTTGACTTCCTTGGCAGCCATGTGAATTGCTCCTTGAAGAGATTGGGAAAGGGACGAAGGGACAGGCGGCTGATCAGCCGACGATGCCCATGACGTCGGATTCCTTCATGATCAGGAGGTCCTGACCGTCGAGCTTGATTTCCGTGCCGGACCACTTGCCGAACAGCACCTTGTCGCCAGCCTTGACGTCGAGGGCGACCAGTTCGCCCTTCTCGTTGCGGGCGCCGGGGCCAACGGCCACGACTTCGCCCTGCTGGGGCTTTTCCTTGGCGGTGTCGGGGATGATGATGCCGCCGGCCGTGCGTTCCTCGGACTCGAGGCGACGAACAACGACACGGTCGTGCAGGGGACGGAACTTCATGGGTTCTGCTCCTCAAATGTTTATGCCGCCGGCGTTTCCAGAACGACTGTCCGGGATGAGCGGGGCGGCTTCTACAAAGTCTGTTAGCACTCACGTCTGGTGAGTGCCAGGCAGCAGCGAGATAGGTCCGGCGTCCGCCGCTGTCAAGGGCGGGTGCGTATTTTCATGAATCGGATGTTGATCCCCGGCTGGCCCGGATCACCGTGAGGCAGCCGGCGACGATCAGCACCGTGCCGGCCAGCGTGGCCAGCGTCGGCTGTTCGCCGAAGACCAGGATGCCGATGGCCACCGCCCAGAGAAAGGCCGAGAATTCGAGCGGCGCCAGCACGTTGGCGCCGGCCAGCGCATAGGCATGGGCGAACAGGTACTGGCCGAGCGTGCCGAGCGTGCCGAGCGCGCCGAGCAGCAGCAGCTGGTTGAGGCTGAGCGGCGTGAAGGCGTAGATGCCCAACGGCACGGAAAACACCATCAGCGCCAGGTTCTGGGCCAGGATCATCGTCGGCACCGGATCGCGGGCGGTGTCGCGGCGCGTCAGGTTGGTCGAGATGGCATAGGTGACCGATGAGGCGAGGGCGGTGATGTAGCCGAGCGGTGCGCCGTGATCGCTGCCAGTCAGGCGTCCGGACAGCATGACCAGAATGCCGGAAAAGCCGATCAGCGTCGCCACCACCGCCCGGCTGCTGATGCGCTCGCCCAAAATCAGCGCCGCTCCGAACACCAGGAAAAACGGCGAGGTGAAGGTAAGCGCCACCGCCTGGGCCAGCGGCAACAGCTTCAGTGAGAAGAAGAACAGCGTCACGGTGGCCAGCATGAACACCGAGCGCAGCAGCGCCCGTCCGATCGCCTGCCGGCTCGGCCAGGGCGTGCCGATGGCCCGGGCGATGACCGCCGCCGAGATGAAGCCGTTGACGTAGCGCATGAAGACGACGAACAGCACCGGCAGGGCGGCATTGGCCGTCTTGGCCGCCGCGTCCATGGCCGACATGAAGGCGATGGCCAGGAGCACCAGGCCGATGGCGAGCGCGCGCGGCGACCTCATGGCCGGCCGGGAAGTGTGAGCAAAGTCATCGACGAGGCCGGGCCTTACTTCTGCGGTGCTGTGGCAGCGGCGATGGTGAACGGCAGCTCGAAGCTGCCCGTCTTCGGCGAGTTGACGTCGTGCAGCTTGGTTTCCAGCACGTAGTCACCGGGCTTCAGTCCTTTGAACGCATATACGATGAACACCTGAAATTCCTTGTTGCGCCGACGTGACTTCATGTCGAGCGTGGCAAAATCGCTCTGGGCGTGCAGGATCTGGCCCTTGGCCGTCCTGAGCTCGAAATCGGCGGTAAAGTCGATCTTGAAGAAGTCGCCGTCCTTGCCGAAGCCGTAGCCGAAGGGCTCGGCGTAGACGAGCATCTGTTCGTCGGGCATGAACACCGAGGTGGGTCGGGCGTTGTAGATGCCGAAGCCTTCCGGCTTGCCGGTGACGAAGCTGGCTTCGGAAAAGCCGAGCGGGGCGGCATCCCAGGCAATGTTGAAGGCGTCTTCGACGGCGGCCAGCGCTTGCACCGGTTTGCCGGTGGCCAACAGGCTCTCGGCGGTGGTGGCGTCATCCAGAATCTGCCCGGCCAGGCCAACGGAGGGAAACGCCACTGCGAACGCCAGCAGGCCAGCGGGAAGATAACGCGCCCCAGTCATTTTGCGCCAAACCCTCTTGGAAACACGGCCAGGACGTTGGTTCGTCTTGATGCGGCGACCACGAACCGCCGCTGACACGTCCGCGTCGGCGAGATTGGCCCATCTTACTGAAACGCGTCGCCTTTCCAAGCCTCCGCGCCGGTTGCTCGCCGCTTTTTTAGGCGACGTTCGCCGCTGCCTCGTCGATATCGCGTCGCTTGCGGTAGATGGTCGACGGGCTGATTTCCAGCGCCGCCGCCGCCCGGGCGATGTTGCCGCCAAAGGCGGCGATGGCTTCCTCGATGATGCGTGCTTCTTCCATCCACAGTGGCCGCACGTCGGCAGCGGTCTTGGCCCCGCGCCCCTCGTCGCTGGCGGCGGGCGTGCTGCGCAACAGCGGCGCCACCAGGCTGGCGGTGACGAGATCGCCCTTGTTCTGCGTTACCAGGAGTTCAATGACGTGGCGCAACTCGCGGACGTTGCCGGGCCAGACGTGAGCGGCCAGGGCCTCGATGGCGCCGGTGTTGAAGCGGGTGAAGCGGCCGCCGACGCTGCGGTTGGCCTCGCGGATCAGCACGTCGATCAGCGCCGGCACGTCCTCGGCCCGGTTGGCGAGGGCCGGCACTTCGAGCGTCAGCACGTTGAGGCGGAAGAACAGATCCTGCCTGAGGCCGGTCGGGCCGCGCAGCTCGTCGAGGCTACGGTTCGACGAGGCGATGATCCGCACCGACGGCTTGCGTACGCCTTCGAGCGTCGACACCTCGCTGGTGCCGAGGAAGCGGGCCAGGATCGCCTGTGCCGCGTCGGGCAGGAAGCCGACTTCGTCGAGAAACAGCGTGCCGCCGTCGGCGCGCAGCAACGCACCGTCAGCGCTCGTCAGCTCGCGCAACAGTGCGTCGGGGCAGGTGCCGGAACAGTCGAGCGTCACCCACGGCCCCTCCTTGCGCCGTGACCGGGCGTGCACGGCGCGCGCCACCAGCGACTTGCCGGTGCCGGCGGCGCCGCAGACGAACACCGGGCCGAGGGAAGGGGCGACGCGCTGGATCTGGTCGAACAGCGCCCGCATGGCGGCGGACTGGCCGATCAGGCCTTCGAACTCGTCGGCGCCGAGCTTGTGCGGTTCGATGAACTGGCGCTCGATGCGGCGGGCAAAGGCAACGCCGTCGAGCGGCTTTTCGATGAAGTCGGCCGCCCCGGCCCGGACGCTGCCGACGGCAGCCTGCACGTCGTTGGCGGCGCCGATGGCGTAGGTGGTGACGGTGGGCGCGCGACCGCTCAGTTCGGAGAAGCCGGCAAGGCCGCCGGCGGTATCGAGATCGACAACGACGACGTCGAAGCTGCGGTCGGACAGCAGGGCACGGGCCGCGTCGAAGTCGGCGGTCTCCATGATCATCAGTGGCCGGGCAATGCGCGCTTCCAGCGAGGTTCTGATGGTTTTCCGGGCGCCCTGATCGCGATCGACAATCAATAACCGTACGGACGAAGAGTTGCGCTGGGGGACGCCCATCGGAACGCATTCCTTGCAGGAAGGGGCGCGGATTCTTCCGCGATGCGCCGACTTTGCGCGAAGCATGGTAAACAATTGGTTGACCGATGCCTGGCGGGGAAGCGTTTTGTGTGTCGGCGACGTTGCCATTGGGGCCGCCGACACAGACGGACAAACCGTTGCCCGATCAGGGCACGACGTCGTAGCCGGCGGCGGCGATCGCCTCGCTCACGGCCGCCTTGTCGGTGGTCGTCACCACGCTGACCTTGCCGGTGGCCAGATCGATCTTGACCTCGGCCGCCGGGTCGAGCCGCTTGATCGCCTTCTCGACGTTGCCGGCGCAACCGCCGCACATCATGCCTTCGACCTTGAGATCGTACATAGCGTTTCCTCGCGTTGGCAAAAGGGCGGCAGACCGCCGTGAACCCGACCATCGCCGGTCGCCGCCGCCCGGTCAAGTCACAGCCGCGCGACAGCGCCTCGCCATGACCGAAGTGGTCAGATTCATCTGGATAAATTGCCGCCGCCCTGTCGCGGTTCTGGGAAAAACCGCGCACAATCGCCGGCGATTCGTCTCGCGCCAGGAGTCCGTCGGCCGATGAGCCGCATGTCCTCGTTACTGATCCTCATTGCCATGGTCGTCACCGCCGGTTCGGTGGCGACCGTGCTGGACATGCGCTTCGGTCTGCCGCTGGGCCAGGCCATGGTGCTCGGCCTCGGCCTGCTGCTGGTGCTGGTGCTGGTGCAGCAGTTTCTTGAGCGTCGCCGCGATCGCGACTGGCTCGAAGCGCGCATCGACGAGATCGCCGCCGTGGTCGGCGATGGGCAGAGCGAGCTGTCCCGGCTCTCCAACCGGCTGAGCCGCATCGAGCAGTCCTTGCCGCAGCGGGTGCGTGAGGAAAGCGAACCGCTGGCCGCCGAGGTCGAGGTCGTGGGGCAGTTGCTGAAGCAGGTGGCCGAGACGCTGGCTGAACTCGAAAGCCGGGTAGACCGCCGCTTCTCCGATTTCGATAGCCGCACCGTTGCCATGGTGTCGCGCGCCACCTCGGCGCTGACCGGCGAGACCGGCCGGAGCGCTCGGCCGGAACCGGCAGCCGCCAGCGAGGCCGCCGACGCCAGCGCCCTGTTCGTCGGCGAAGCCAACGACATGCCGGCGCCGTTGGCCCGCGAGATCGAGCAGTTGATCCGCCAGGAAGCCATCGAGATCCATCTGCAGCCGATCGTGACGCTGCCGCAGCGCAAGGTGCGCTATTACGAGGTGCTGACCCGGCTCAAGGGTCGCGACGGTCTCATCGAAGCGGGAAAGTTCGTGCCGGTGGCCGAAGACCGTCGCCTCATCGCCAAGCTCGACACCTTCCAGGTCATCCGCGCCTTCCAGGTGCTGAAGCGGCTGACCCAGCGCAACGGCGACATGGGCCTGTTCATCAACCTGTCGCTCGAAAGCCTTGGTTCCAACGCCTTCTTCCGCGACTTCCAGGCTTTCCTGACCCAGAACAAGGCCATGGCCGATCTGGTCCAGTTCGAGTTCCGCCAGGAGGCGTTGCGCGACATCGGACCGCTGGAAGCGGAAAGCCTCAAGGCCGTGGCCGACCTTGGCTATCGCTTCTCGGTCGACAACGTCACCGACCTCAGAGGCGACTTCCGCCGTCTCGCCGACATGGGGTTCCGCACCGCCAAGGTGACGGCCGACCGTCTGCTCGGCCGTCAGGCCATCGCCATCGGCGACATTCATCTCGAGGACCTGGCCGGCCATCTGGTGCGCCAGGGCATGACGCTGATCGCCGATCACGTCGAGAGCGAGGCGCAGGTGGTCGATCTGCTCGACTACGACGTCCACTTCGCCCAGGGCTTCCTGTTCTCCGCCCCGCGTCAGGTCCGCCCGGAAGTGCTGGCCGCTGGCAGCCAGACTGGCGGCGTCGGCCGCTCGGAAGCGGTCAGCGGCCGTTGACGCTCGCTTCACCTTTCGCCCGGACAAGCAAACGGCCGGCGGCTTGAAGGCCCCGGCCGTCGATCGATGCTGTCGAGACAGGCACGCCTTACCAGAGCTTGAGGCGCTTCCAGAACGACGGCTGTTCCTTGTTTGGATCGTCGGTGGTCACCGGCACACCGGGCGCCGGCTGCAGATAGGCAACCGGCGGTTCGACCAGCGCCTTGCGCTGCGGCTTGCCATTGGCGTCGTAGAGACCATCGGAACTGACGCCGGAGATCTTGCCGATCTCGCTCGGCCGCAGCACGTGGCGCTCGTTGTTGTTGACCAGCGGTCCACGCGTGACCGGGCCGCTGTTGTCATCGGGCAGGCGAACGGCGGTCAGCTCTCCCGAGGGAACGGTGTCGTTGCGGTCGCGGCCGGCATCGCGCGCCGCCGCTTCGCGCAGCATCTTGGCGCGCGCCACGTCGGGATCGTTGGGCCAGTTGGGCATCTGCGCCACCTTGCTGGCGTCTTCCGGCGGCGCCAGGGTCTTGGTGGCGGGCGGCATCACCAGCGGCGCACGCGGCGAATAGTCGATGGGCGTCTTGCGCGTCGAAACCGCGCCGAGGCCTTCCATGATGGCCCGGCCCATGGAAGCGTTGGGCACTTCCGTTTCCGTGTCGTCCCCGGCGACCGTCGTCCCCATGGACGAGCAGGCAGTAAGACAAGCGCCGAGCACCGCGAGAGTGGCAAGCCGCTTGCCGGATGCGAAGATCATCATCAGTTCAGTCACTCGTACTTGTCCGGCCAGGATCGGGCCGTCTCGCCGCCCGGATACGGAAAAGCCTAAACGTTCCGCTACCCCGCCTTTGAGGCATCAGTATGACCCGGTCGGAATGAGTCATACAGGAGAGCTGCCACGCCTGCAACGATGGCGCAATCGGCCAGATTGAAGACATACCAGGAAAAATCGAGGACGTGGAAATAGACGAAGTCGACGACGGCGCCGTGAGCAACGCGGTCGACGAGATTGCCGATGGCGCCGCCGACGATCAGCGCCAGACCGGCCTGGACCAGCCGGCGCTCGGCGCGCAGCAGCCAGGCCGCCAGCAGCACGATGGCGACGACGGTTGCGCCCACCAGCAGCCAGCGCCCGAGCGGCCCGTCCTGGCGGAACAGGCCATAGGAGATGCCCTGATTCCAGGTCAGCACCAGATCGAGCGTCGGCATGACGGCGATGCGGTCGCCGAACGGCAGGTCGGTCAGGTTCAGCACCCAGTACTTGCTGGCCTGATCGACGATCGCCGTCGCGAGCATGAGGCCGAGCGCGCCGAGGCGCGCCCGGTTGAGGGCAGGGGCAGGCTTCATGAAGCCGTCCGGCCGATGCCGAGTTCGCGCAGCGCTGCGGCGTCGCGCAGCGTCACGTCCGGATAGTCGGGATCGCTGCCGACTTCCGGCAGAATCTTCCACGAACGGGCGCACTTCTTGCCCGCGGCCAGCTGCGGCACCACGGCCACCGGCGTGCCGTCGTCGAGGCGGAAGGCCGCTTCAGGCGCCGGGCGGTCGGTGACGGTGATCTGCGAGGTGATGCAGACCTCGGCGAAATCGAGCCCGTCGAGGGCGGCGATGAGGTCCTTGTCCTCGACGTGCACCACCGGCGCCGCTTCCAGCGACGAACCGATGCGCTTCTCGCGGCGCTCGATCTCGAGCGCGCCGGTGACGGCCCGGCGCACCTTCTTGATCTTGTCCCACTTGGCGTCGAGCTCGGCGTTGACCCAGTCCGCCGGCACCGCCGGGAACAGTTCGAGATGCACCGACACGTCGTCGCCAGGATGGCGATCGAGCCAGGCTTCCTCGGCGGTGAACGGGATCAGCGGCGCCAGCCACTTGACCAGATGGTCGAACAGTTCGGCCACGACGTAGAGCGCCGCCCGGCGCTTGAGGCTCGACTTCGGATCGCAATAGAGCGCGTCCTTGCGGACGTCGAAGTAGAACGCCGACAGCTCGATGTTCATGTAGTTGAGCACCGACGAGAACACGGCCTTGAAGTCGTAGTCGGAATAGCCGCGCACCACCGCCTCGCCGACTTCGGCCAGCTTGTGCAGCATGGCCTTTTCAAGCTCGGGCAGATCGGCGTAGGCGATCTTCTCGCCGTCATAATGGGCGAGGGTGCCGAGCATCCAGCGGAGGGTGTTGCGGATCTTGCGGTAGGCGTCGGAGTTGGCGTCGAGGATCTTCTTGCCGATGCGCTGGTCTTCCCAGTAGTCGGTCGAGGCGACCCACAGGCGCAGGATGTCGGCGCCCGATTGCTTGATGACGTCCTGCGGCAGCACCTGGTTGCCGAGCGACTTCGACATCTTGCGGCCGTCCTCGGCCATGGTGAAGCCGTGCGTCACCACCGCCTTGTAGGGCGCAACGCCGTTGACGCCGCAGCTTTCGAGCAGCGAGGAGTGGAACCAGCCGCGATGCTGGTCCGAGCCTTCGAGGTAGACGTCGGCCGGCCACTGGAGGTCGGGGCGGGCCCGGAGCACGAACTCGTGCGTCGATCCCGAATCGAACCAGACGTCGAGGATGTCGCGCACCTGCGTCCAGGCGTCGAGATTGTCGACGAAGCCGCCGAGGAAGCGCTCCTTGGCGCCGTCGGCGAACCAGGCGTCGGCGCCTTCGGTGAGGAAGGCCTCGCGGATACGGGCGGCGTAGGCGTCGTTCTGGGCGAAATCCGGGCCGGGGATGAGCTTGCCGCTGTCCTTGTGACGGAACACGGCGATCGGCACGCCCCAGGCGCGCTGGCGCGACAGCACCCAGTCGGGGCGATTTTCGATCATCGAACGCAGGCGCGTCTGGCCGGCCGGCGGATAGAACTTCGTCGCGTCGATGGCGTTGAGGGCGCGGGCGCGCAGCGTGTCGTTGTTGGCGCCGCCACCGATGGCCCGGTCCATGTAGACGAACCACTGCGGCGTGTTGCGGAAGATCACCGGCTTCTTGGAGCGCCAGGAGTGCGGGTAGGTGTGCTTGAGACGGCCGCGCGCCACCATGGCGCCGGCGTTGGCCAGCGCCTCGATGACGGCGCCGTTGGCGTCGCCCTTCTCGCCCTTGTCGGTGATGACGCGGCGGCCGACCAGGCCCGGCGCGTCCTTGGTGAGATAGCCGTCGTCATCGACGGTGAACGGGATGGCCGTGTCGATGCCGCGCTCGGTCAGGTATCGGGCGTTGTCCATCCACACCTCGAAGTCCTCGCGGCCGTGGCCGGGAGCGGTGTGGACGAAGCCGGTGCCGGTATCGTCGGTGACGTGATCGCCGGAGAGCAGCGGCACTTCGAAGCCGTAGCCGCCCTCGAGCCCCTTGAGCGGGTGGGCGCAGCGCAGGCTGGACAGCTCCTCGGTGGTGACGGCGCGACGGCGGGCATAGCCGCTGACCTTGGCCTGCTTGAACACGCTTTCAGCCAGCGCATCGGCGAGGATCAGCCGATCGCCGACCTTGGCCCAGTTGCCGTCCGGCGCCTCGGTCACGGCGTAGAGGCCGTAGGTGATCTTGGACGAGAAGGCGATGGCGCGGTTGCCCGGGATGGTCCACGGCGTCGTGGTCCAGATGACCACGGCCGCGCCGATCAGCGACTCGTTGTGTTCCATCGGCGCGTCGACTTCCATGGACGACAGCTTGCGCGACCGCTCCTCGAGGCGCTTCCACCAGGTGGTGGTGCCGCCGTATTCGCGCGTCACCGGGAACTTCACCCAGATGGTGTCGGACTGGTAGTCCTGATACTCGACTTCGGCTTCGGCCAGCGCCGTCTTCTCGACCACCGACCACATCACCGGCTTGGAACCGCGGTAGAGCTGGCCGGACACGGCGAACTTCAGGAGCTCGGTGGCGATCACCGCTTCCGAAGCATAGGCCATGGTGGTGTAGGGATGGGCGAAATCGCCCTCGACGCCCAGCCGGCGGAACTCTTCGCCCTGGATCTTGACCCAGTTCTCGGCGTAGGCGCGACACTCGGCGCGGAAGTCGTTGATCGGCACCTCGTCCTTGTTCTTGCCCTTGGCGCGGTACTCTTCCTCGATCTTCCACTCGATCGGCAGGCCGTGGCAGTCCCAGCCGGGAACGTAGTTGGAATCGTAGCCCATCATCTGCCGCGAGCGGGTGATGATGTCCTTCAGGATCTTGTTGAGGGCGTGGCCGATGTGCAGGTGGCCGTTGGCGTACGGCGGGCCGTCGTGCAGCACGAACTTGTCGCGGCCCTTGGCCGTCTGGCGCAGCTTTTCGTAGAGCCTCATCTCGTCCCAGCGGGCGATGAGCTGCGGTTCCTTCTGCGGCAGGCCGGCGCGCATCGGAAACTGGGTTTCGGGCAGGTTGAGCGTATCGGAATAGTCGCGGGTCGGCGCCGTCTCGGACGTCGGTGCGGATTGGTCGGTCATGGCAGTCTCTTGAAAGGCAGGATTTGAGCAGCGGGCAGGGGGCAGACGGGCACCTTGCCGAGTTCACAGCATTCAGCCGGCATAAGGCGGCTCCCGGTCCCTCGACGCCGTCGGCAAACGACGGACGATCGGGGCCGGGCCGGTAATTCGTTGTCTGAGCCTGCGCGGGCGGCCGCGCTCCGGGTACGTCGACATGGCCGGAGTTCTACCGGCAAAGCGCATCGAAATAAAGACGGCGCATCACGGTTATTGGTCGCACATGCACTGTCGGCTAGGCGACAGTTGTGGCGGCGAGGGCCCGGTCGAGGGCGGTGAAGCCGTCGAAGCTCTGCAGCAGCGCCCGCGTCTCGGCCACGTCCTGGTGCATCTGGGCGATGAGGGCGTTGACGCCGTTGAACCGCAGCTCCGGCCGGAGGTAGGCGATGGGCGTCACGGTGATGGTCTTGCGGTAGAGATCGCCGGTGTAGTCGAGCACGTAGGTCTCGAACACCGCCTTGCCGTTGTCGAACATCGGCCGCCGGCCCCAGTTGGCGGCGCCGATGTGGCGGACGCCGTCGATGTCGGCATAGACGGCGTAGACGCCGTGGGCGAGCCGGACCTGATCGGGCAGACGGATGTTGGCGGTGGGGAAGCCGATGGTGCGGCCGCGCTTGTCGCCATCGATCACCACGCCGTCGAAATACCAGTGCCAGCCCATCAGGCCGGTGGCCTCGGCGAGATTGCCTTCGGCGAGCCGGTCGCGCACGGCGCTCGAGGACACCGTGAAGCCGTCCTCGGTCTCGAAGGGCGGCAGGATCTCGACGGAAAAGCCGTACTTGGCGCCGAGCTCGGCCAGCCGCGCCGTGGTGCCGTGGCGGCCGGCACCGAAGTGGAAGTTCCAGCCGACGGCGACATGGCGGATGGCCAGTTCGTCGACCAGCACGGTCTTGACGAAGGTTTCCGGATCGAGGCGGGCGAAATCGGCGTTGAAGTCGACGGTGACGAAGCCGTCGAGCCCCAGCGCTTCGGCAAGCCGTGTCTTGATCTTGGGCGGCGTCAGCCGGAACACCGGGTTCTCG
The DNA here is from genome assembly GCA_937868725.1 of uncultured Pleomorphomonas sp. Lineage (GTDB taxonomy): Bacteria > Pseudomonadota > Alphaproteobacteria > Rhizobiales > Pleomorphomonadaceae > Pleomorphomonas. Next base: position 60,889 of record CALMMQ010000002.1, on the reverse strand, counting down.
GGGCGGAAGATGTCGCGCGGGTGCGGCTCGAAGGTGAGGGCGAGCGCCGGTTCGCCGCGCGCCGCCGCCGCGTCCACCGCCGCGCCGATCACGGTCTGGTGCCCGCGGTGCATGCCGTCGAAGTTGCCGATGGCGATGGCGCCGCCCTTGAGCGAGGACGGAACGGAGAGGTGTCTGGCGGCGATGAAGGAAGAAGGCATGGTGGTGGGCGGAGCTTTCCAGGTGGAGCCGGCGCGGCCAACGACGCATGGGGCCGCGGTTTGTCGGCGCGACCGTGCCCCGACGCGGTCCGCCGGTCAAGGGTGGCTGCGCCGGCGCACGCACGGCGAGTGTCGGCCCGCAGGCTCACTTCTGCCGAAAACCGGACGCGCCGCCCCTCGACCTGCCGGCATGGTTGGCGGAGCGTAAACGGACGAGGCGTCCGCGGAACATCAATTTTCTGAAAAACATCCGGGTTTGTGCCGAAAAATCGATTCATTCAGAAATCTCATGGTAAATCAATTGTTTCGTGAATCGCGGTCTCTGCCGATCCGGCCATAGGCGCTGAATTAACCGACTTTTCAGGTCCATCCTGTATGTTCAGACATATGCACGGGTTGCCCTACGGGGAGGCATCACCCTCCCGTGTGACATGGCTGGTCATCGAGGCGCGGGTGGCGCCGCGGCAGTTTGGAGTAAGCGATGGCACTGGATACATCGATTCCGGTCCTGGTGGTCGACGATTACAAGACCATGATCCGCATCATCAGGAACCTTCTGAAGCAGCTCGGCTTCGAGGACGTCGACGAGGCGTCCGACGGCACCGAAGCGCTCGGCAAGATGAAGGACCGTCGCTACGGTCTCGTCATCTCCGACTGGAACATGGAGCCGATGACCGGCTACGAACTGCTCAAGCAGGTTCGCTCCGACTCGTCGCTGGCCAAGACGCCGTTCATCATGGTGACGGCCGAGTCCAAGACCGAGAACGTCATCGCCGCCAAGAAGGCCGGCGTGAACAACTACATCGTCAAGCCCTTCAACGCTCCGACGCTGAAGAGCAAGATCGAGGCGGTCTTCGGCGACTGACGCTCGGGACCGACCGCAAGGCTCCTCCGGGTCCATCGGACCGGAGGAGGAGTTCCGGCCGGCGCGTTCCCAAAGGGAGCGCCGCCTCCGGCGCGGACAACAGCCGCACATTCGGTCGCCGGACAAAATGCCGACGGGGAAACGGCGATCGATGACGGTTGCCGCCAGCGGTCCGAACGTTCGGCTTGGACATCGAGGTCTTACACCATGTCGAACATGTCCGCCGATCACGTGGCCAAGGTCATTGCCTTCCTGCGCAACGAACGCAAGCCTGAGGACGTCTCGCTTGAAGACGTCATGCAGCTCGCCGAGCTGATGGCCGAGGGCTTCCAGCAGTTCTTCAAGTCGATGGACCTGTCGGTCTACTCCGAGCTCGGCGCCATGGCGCGCGAGATCGCCAACATGAAGGACGAGTTGTGCCGTCTCAACCTGACGGACATGCGCAACGAGCACATTCCGATGGCCGGTCGTGAACTCGACGCCATCGTCGAAGCCACCGAGGAAGCCACCAACACCATCATGTCGGCGGCCGAGGAGATCATGGGGGCCGATCCCAACGAGATCGACGCCTTCCAGGTGCTGGTTGGCGAGAAGGTGACGGAAATCTTCCAGGCCTGCTCGTTCCAGGACATCACCGGTCAGCGCATCTCCAAGGTCGTGACGACGCTGAACGCCCTCGACAAGCGCATCACCACCCTCGTCGACAAGCTCAAGATCATGAAGATCGCCGATCTGCCGGCCGAGGAGTCCGAGGCCGAGAAGCGGGCGCGCGATCTCATGCTGCACGGCCCGCAGTTCAAGGGCGAAGGCGTCAGCCAGGACGATATCGACGCCCTGTTCTGAGCCCTCCCGATAACGGAATTCGGCACGGCCTCCGCCCCGGCGGAGGCTTTTGCGTCACCAGCGCAAGCTGACGATGGCGGCCCGGGCCGCCAGCCCCTCGGCGGCGAGGCGGGCCGTCACGCGCCCGAGGTCTGGACGGTCGACGTCGCCGAAATCGGCGGCGTGGATGCCGCTCGTCACCATCAGCACATCGAGGTTCTGGGCGTACGCGCCGCGGATGTCGGTCGGCAGGCCGTCGCCGATGGCCAGCACGCGCCGCCGGTCGATGGCGCCACCGAACTTGGCCGACAGGGCGGCGAGGGCAGCGTCGTAGATCGGCCTGTGCGGCTTGCCGCCATAGATCACTTCACCGCCGAGTTCGGCGTAGACGGCGGCCAGCGCGCCGGCGCAGTAGACCAGCCGGTCGCCGCGCTCGACGACGATGTCGGGATTGAAGCAGTAGAGTGGCAGACCCCGGGCGATCAGCCGGGCGAAGCGCGACCGGTAGTCGTCAGGCGTCTCGTGCTCGTCGTCGATGAGCGAGGTGCAGATGACGTATTCGGCCGTCGCCTCGTCGACGAGCTCGACGTCGAGACCGTCCAGCACTTCAAGATTGCCGGCGATGCCGATGTGCAGGGCGCGCCTGCGCCGCTCGCCGGCCAGCAGGCCGCGGCAGACGTCGCCGGAGGTGACGATGGCGTCGGTCATGCTGTCGTCGACGCCGAAGCGCTTGAGCTCGCCGAGAATGGCCGCCGACCGGCGCGGCGCGTTGGTGATCAGCACCACCTTGAGGCCGGCCGCCCGCGCCTTGGCCAGCGCCGCGATGGCGTCGGGTATGCCCTCGACACCGTCATAGAGCACGCCCCAGACATCGGAAATGATGCCGTCGTAGTCATCGGCGAGCGCCGACAGGCCGTCTATCAGGTCGATCGTCTGCATGGGAGCTCGGTGCGTCGGAAGCCAGCGGGCGGGACCGGCGCCCACGGCGCCAGCGGCGCAGCAATAGGCCGAACGTCGTATGCCGGTCAAGCCGCAGGCCGGTCCAATCGCACGCGCGCCTGTGCGCAGCGCCGCGCTGGGGGCTGGCGAGGCCGGCCGTTTCGGGTGATGATCAGCCCTTGACCCTCAATAGCGCGCGCGATTCTTGTCCTGGCCATGCCGATCATCCGTCAGCTTTCTCCCGTCACCATCAACCGCATCGCCGCCGGCGAGGTGATCGAACGGCCGGCCAGTGTCGCCAAGGAGCTGATCGAGAACGCCATCGACGCCGGCGCCGGCCGCATCGAGGTGGTGACGGCCGGTGGCGGCAAGACGCTGCTGCGTGTCAGCGATGACGGCGCCGGCATGACGGCCGCCGATCTCGAACTGGCCGTCGAGCGCCATTGCACCTCAAAGCTCGATGAAAACGATCTGTTCGATATCCGCACGCTCGGCTTCCGTGGCGAAGCGCTGCCCTCCATCGGTTCTGTGGCCGAACTTCGCATCGAGACGCGCCACGCCTCCGAGGCGCACGGCTGGTCGCTGACGGTGAGTGGCGGGGCGCGCGGCGACATCGAACCGGTGGGGCTCTCCGCCGGCACGCGCGTCGAGGTGCGCAACCTGTTCTTCTCGACGCCGGCCCGCCTCAAGTTCCTCAAGACCGAACGGGCGGAGGCGGGCGCCGTCACCGACGTGGTCAAGCGTCTCGCTCTGGCCCACCCGGAAATCCGTTTCTCGATCAACGGCGCCGACCGTTCGCCGCTCGACTATCCCGGTCTGGCGGCCGGCGATTTCCGCGCCCGCGCGCTGCAGGTCATGGGCCGCGATTTCGCCGAGAACTCGATTCCCGTCGATGTCGGCCGCGAGGGTGTCCGCCTCTCCGGTCTCGCCGGGCTCGGCACCTACCAGAAGGCCAACGCCCAATATCAGTTCCTGTTCGTCAACGGCCGGCCGGTGCGCGACAAGCTGCTGATCGGCGCCATCCGGGCCGGCTATGCCGACGTCATGGCCCGCGACCGCTTTCCGGCTGCCGTGCTGTTCGTCGATCTCGATCCGCACGAGGTGGACGTCAACGTCCATCCGACCAAGGCCGACGTCCGCTTTCGCGACCCCGGTCTGGTGCGCGGCCTGATCGTCGGCGCCCTGCGCCGGGCGCTGGCCGAGGCTGGTCCGCGCGCCGCCACCACCAACAACGCCGCCACGCTTGACGCCCTGGCGCTGTCGGCCCGGCCGCGTCCGGGCGGCAGCGGCTCGGTCTATGGCGGCAGCAGCCGGCCAGCTGCCTTCGACTGGCGGACGGCGCCGGAGCGTCCGCTCGCCGACGCCGCGCTTGCCGAAAGCCGCGACTTCGCCGATGCGCCCACTGAGGCGGCCGACGGCTATGGCGCCGGCTTTGCCGAGCCGGCCCAGGCCCGCTTTGACGTGGTGCGCGAGGCGGTGGCCGCCGATGCCCGCCCCGGAGCCGCGTCCGTCGAGCCGGAACGGCAGGCGCGGCCGCTCGGCGCGCCGCGCGCCCAGATTCACGAGACCTACATCGTCGCCCAGACCGAGGCCGGGCTGGTCATCGTCGATCAGCACGCCGCCCATGAGCGCCTTGTCTACGAGCGGCTCAAGGCGACCATCGCCCGCGGTGTCGAGCGGCAGCTGCTGCTCATTCCCGAGATCATCGACATGGCCGAGGCCGACGTCGACCGGCTGGTGGAACGGGCCGGCGAACTGGCCGAGTTCGGTCTGGTGGTCGAGAGCTTCGGGCCGGGCGCCGTCGCCGTGCGGGAAGTGCCGGCACTGATCGGCAAGTCCGACGTGACGGCGTTGGTGCGCGACATCGCCGACGACCTGGCCGAATGGGATCAGGCTACCCGGCTCAGGGAAAAGCTCGACCACATCGCCGCCACCATGGCTTGCCACGGCTCGGTGCGGGCCGGGCGCCGCCTCAAGCTTGAGGAAATGGACGCCTTGCTGCGCGAGATGGAGGCGGTGCCCTCCTCCGGCCAGTGCAACCACGGCCGGCCGACCTTCGTCGAGCTGCGCCTCGCCGATATCGAGCGGCTGTTCGGCCGCCGCTGAGGCGCGAACGCTCAGCCGGTGATGATGGCGTAGATGGCCGTGTCCCAGCGTGCCTGACCGACCCGGGCCGAGGAGCGCCGCACCCCTTCGCGTTCGAACCCCAGGCTTTCGTAGAGCGCCATGGCGCGGTGGTTGAAGGTGTAGACGTTGAGTTCGAGGCGGGGGAAGTCGCCGAGCGGCGCCAGACGGGCCATGACCTGCCGCAGGAACGGCCGGGCGAGGCCGTGGCGGCGCGCCGCCGGCTTGAGGGCCACACGCCCGAGCCGGGCGACGCCATTGGTCCAGTCGAGGGCCAGCTGGGCGTGGGCGACGACCTCGCCAGCCACGACACCGCAGAACGACAACCGTGCGGGCGGTTGGCAGGCGGCTTCGGCCAGCATGGCGGCGATGGCCGTCGGCGTCAGGGGAAAGTCGAGACCAGGGCCGCCCCAGGTCGCCAGCTCCACGGCATCGGCGAACCAGTTGGGCAGATCGGCGCAGAGTTCGGCACTGGCCGGAACGACCGTCAGCACCGGCGCGTCCGGCGTCATTCGCCTTCGCCGAAGCGATCGTTGATCAGCGCCGCCAGGGCCTCCAGCACGGTGCCGGCTTCGGCGCCGGAAGTGCGCACCTCGATGAACGAACCGATGCCGGCGGCCAGCATCATCAGCCCCATGATCGACGTGCCGTTGACCGACTGGCCGTCCTTGCTCACCCAGACCTCGGCGTCGAACCGTTCGACGCACTGGACGAACTTGGCCGATGCCCGTGCGTGCAAACCCTTCTTGTTGAGGATCTTGATGTCGCGAACGAAGGAATCGGCGCCGCTTTCGTCTGTCATGATCCGGCAAGTACCTGACTGGCCACCGAAATGTATTTGCGCCCGGCATCGCGTGCCTCGGTGACCGTTTCGGCGAGGCTGTGGTCGTCCTTGCGGACGGTGGCGAGCTTGACGAGCATGGGCAGGTTGACGCCGGCGATGACCTCGACGTCGCCGATGTCCATCACCGAGATGGCGAGATTGGACGGCGTGCCACCGAACATGTCGGTCAGAAGGATGACGCCGCTGCCAGTGTTGACCCGGCCGACGGCCGCAATGATGTCGGACCGCCGCTGTTCCATGTCGTCGTCGGGGCCGATGCAAATGGTCTCAAAATCCGACTGCGGCCCGACGACATGTTCCAGCGCTGCGCGAAACTCGTCGGCCAATCGGCCATGGGTCACCAGAACCAGCCCGATCATGAGTGAGCCCGATCCCACATATTTGCGCGCAAAATACCGTCATCCATGTTCGTCGAGCTCCACGCCGGGCCGGCCACATCTTCACCAGAAGTTACAAGGATTCAAGAGAAAAACGCAACGATTCACCAACCAGCGCGCCGTCGGGCCGGTGTCGGCGAGGCGAAACGCGGTCAGGTGAGGCCGCATTTCGGCCATAATATAGCCGAGGGAATCCCGCATTTCCAGCCGGGCGCGTTCGGGTCGGGGCTTGTCCTCAGGCGAGTTTCGCCGCCGCCGACGCCAAAGCCGACAGTATGAGGCCCATCGCCTGTTCTGGTCGCCGCGCTGGTACCGGCTGCCGCGCCAGCACCACGCCGTCGATATCGATGCGCAACGATTCGGGGTCCGGCAGGCGCTCCAGCGCCGCTTCCTCGACCAGGTCGACGACAAGGCCGATCACCGCCGCCGGCACGTGGTCGACCGCTTCGATGCCACGGCCGTACCGTTCCGCCAGCCCGGCGATGGTAGCGGGGGCCCGTCCGATCAGCCGGCCACCGGCCGGTGCGAGGGCGACGCGGTCGTCGGCGACGAAGGCGGCGAAGCCACCGGCGAGGCGCACCCGCGCCACCAACGCCAGCGCCAGCGACGACTTGCCGCTGCCCGAGCGGCCACGGATCAGCACGCCGGTCTCGCCGATGACGATGGCGGTGGCGTGAACGGTGGGCGCTGTCATGGCGCGTCTGCCGGCAGCGTCACCACGAAGCGGGCGCCGGAGATGTGCTCGGGATCGGCGGGGTCGTCCTTGCGGTTGCAGGCCACCAGCGTGCCGCGATGGGCCTCGACGATCTGGCGCGAGATCGACAGGCCGAGGCCGGAATTGTTGCCGAAACCCTCGCTGTCGGGCCGGTCGGTGTAGAAGCGCTCGAAGATGCGCTCGATGTTCTCAGCCCGGATGCCCGGACCATGGTCGTCGACGATGATCTCGACGCTGTTTTCCGCCCGCCGCGCCACGACGTTGACCACGGCACCGGCCGGCGAGAACGACTTGGCATTGTCGACGAGGTTGTTGATCACCTGGCCGAGGCGGCTGTCGTGGCCGTAGACCACCAACGGCCGGGGATCACCGGCCAAGTCGATCTTGAGCGTGATGCCGACCTCCTGATGCCGCCCCGCTTCACGCGACAGCGTCACCACGCTGTCGAGCAGGCGGGCGACGTCGATGAGGTCGGTGTCCTCGCGCGCCAGTTCGGCGTCGAGGCGCGAGGCGTCGGAGATGTCGGTGATCAGCCGGTCGAGGCGCTTGACATCGTGCTGGATGATTTCCAGCAGCCGGGCACGGCTGTTGTCGGACTTGGCGAGCGGCAACGTCTCGACGGCCGAACGCAGCGAGGTCAACGGGTTCTTGAGCTCGTGGGCGACGTCGGCGGCGAAGCTTTCGGTGGCGTCCATGCGCATGTAGAGCGCGTTGGTCATGTCGCGGAACGACCGGGCCAGGGCGCCGATCTCGTCCTGGCGGTCGAAGGAGGGGATCTCCTCGCGCTGGCGCACCCCGCGGCGGATGCGGTCGGCCGCGGCGGCAAGGCGCTGCAGCGGCCGGGCGATGGTGCCGGCCAGCATCAGCGACATCATCAGCGTCACCAGCGCCGCCACCAGGAAGACGCGCACGATGCCCCAGCGCTCGGCCGAGACGATGGCGTCGATGTCGCCACCCTCGGTCGACAGCAGCAGGCTGCCGACGACGATGCCGTAGCGCAGCACCGGCACGGCCACCGAGACGACCATCTCGCCGTCCTCGTTGACGCGGACCACCGTGCCCGGCGAACCCGACAGGGCGGTATCGACTTCCGGGTAGCCGCGCCCATTGGAGCCGCCCAGCTCCTTGTAGACCGGCAGGTCGGCGCGGCGCATCCAGAACGTCACCGCGTCCACCGCCTGCTCGACCACCGACGGCGCCGTCGGCTTGACTGGCGGCAGATCGAACCGCAGCACTTGGCCGCGCGAATAGAGGAAGCGCGAATCGAGGATCAGCGAGCCGTCGCGGTCGTAGATGCGCGCCCGCGTCTTGGTCGGCGTGATGAGGCGACGCAGCAAGGGCGCCACGCGTTCGGGCGAAATCGGGAAGTCGAGGCTGTCGAGGTCGGTGGAGGGCGGCGGCGGCTCGCCGGCCTGCATTTTCAGCAGCTTTTCCGGATCGATGTTGATCGAGTTCTGTCCGACCGTCGCCGAGGCGGCGATGGCGCCGGCCATGATCTCGCCCTGGGTGAGCAGGCTTTCGACGCGGGCGTCGATGAGGCCGGCGCGGAACTGGTTGAGCACGAGGATGCCCGACACCAGCGCCACCAGCGCGATCAGGTTGACCACCATGATGCGGCGGGCCAGGCTGGAAAACAGCCAAGCCGGCAAGCCGCGCCGGGTAACGCGCCGCACCCAGACGCGCAAGAGACGGCGTAGCGCCTGGATGCGCCCGCCGTCGCGCCGATCGGCATCCTGAGGTCGGCTGGTCTCCATGGCGACGTTCCGCGCGCTGTCAGACCTCTCTGAACCGATAGCCGACGCCGTACAGCGTCTCGATCATGTCGAAGTCGTCGTCGATGACCTTGAACTTCTTGCGCAGCCGCTTGATGTGGCTGTCGATGGTCCGGTCGTCGACGTAAACCTGATCATCATAGGCCGCGTCCATCAGCGCGTTGCGGCTCTTGACGACGCCGGGCCGCTGGGCCAGCGCGAACAGGATCAGAAACTCGGTGACGGTCAGCACGACGTTCTGCCCCTTCCAGGTGCAGGTGTGCCGTTCCTGGTCCATCACCAGGAAGCCGCGCTCGATGTTGCGGTTGGCGTCGGTCGGCTTGGCGGCGGCGGCGGCATCGCGCGGCGCCACGCGGCGCAGCACCGCCTTGACGCGCTCGACCAGGAGGCGCTGCGAGAACGGCTTGTGGATGAAGTCGTCGGCGCCCATCTTGAGGCCGAACAGCTCGTCGATCTCGTCATCCTTGGAGGTGAGAAAGATCACCGGCAGATCGGTCTTCTGGCGCAGCCGGCGCAAGAGCTCCATGCCGTCCATGCGCGGCATCTTGATGTCGAGAATGGCGAGGTCGGGAGCCGACTTCGTCAGGCCGTCGAGCGCCGAGGCGCCGTCGGTGTAGGTCTCGACGCGATAGCCTTCGGCTTCGAGTGCGATTGAAACCGAGGTCAGAATGTTGCGATCGTCATCAACGAGAGCAATGGTCGGCATGCCCAGTCCCCATAAGTCAAAATCACTCATATAGGCGCGCGTCGGTGAAGCCTATCCCTGATTTCATCTTCTTGCCGCCGAGTTGAGCGGAATGTGGGCGATAATGCAGAAAAAGCAAGGAAATTGGGGCCGATACCCGGCAATTGGCTAATCGGTCGGCTGGTCCGCCGCTGGCCGGCCGGCTATGATCGCTCCGCCTGAACGTGGCAAGCCGGAGGTGGCATGACCGGAGATTCGATCGAGACCGTGGAGGTGGCGCGCCGGTTGTTGCGATCGGCGTCGACCGCTTCTCTCGCCACGCTGGACGCCGACGGCGCCCCTTTCGCCACCCTCGTCACCATGGCCACCGATCACGACGGTGCCCCGCTGGCGCTGCTGTCGCGCCTTGCCGTTCATACCGCCAACATCCACCGCGATGCCCGCGCCTCGCTGCTGGTCGCCCCGACGGCCGGCGACGACGATGCGCTTGCCGGCGCCCGCCTGACGCTGAGTGGCCGGTTCGTCCGCCTCGACGAGGACGATCCTGGCCGGCCGGCGGCCATGGAGCGCTTCCTCGCCCGCCATCCCGAAGCGGTCGACTACGCCGCCTTCACCGATTTCGCCCTCTATCGCCTGGTCCTCGACGTCGGCCATTTCGTTGGCGGCTTCGGCCGCATCTCGCGGCTGCCGGCCAGCCGGCTGATCGTCGAGCCCGCTCGCGCCCAGGCCTTCGTCGAAGCCTCCGCCGACGTGCTCGACCATCTCAACAATGCCATGGCAGCGTATCTGTCGGGCTTGGCGACGCGGCGGCTCGGCCGGGCGCCGGGACCGTGGCGGGCGGTGGCCATCGATGCCGATGGCCTCGACCTCAGGAACGACGTGGTGCTGCGCTTGCCATTCCGGGCCCGTCTCGCCTCGCCGCAGCTGCTGGTGGCCGAACTCGAGGCGCTGATTGCCGCCACGCACGCCGGCTGACGCGACCGTCAGCGCTGGCTGTCATCCGGCTTCGGCACGGGCACGGCGACGCCGCGCTCGATCATCAGCTTGCGGACACCGTCGGGAATGGCGCGGCAGGCGCAGGCTTCGGCGTGAGCCAGATGCCAGGCGAGGCGCTGGTCCGGCTTGGCGTTGGCCGGCATCGGATTGGCGCGATGCCAGTCGGCATTGATCTTGGCCATCGTCAATCTCCGCAGCGGCTTGAAAACGGAACGGCCCCGCGTTGCCACGGGGCCGTCCTCAATCAGTCAATCACGAACCGATGGCTCAGTCCTTGATTTCCCACACTTCCGGCGAACGCTCCATGCGGGCCGCGAACAGCTGACGCTCGAGCTCGACTTCCTTCGGCAGGTGGGCGCCGAACTGGGCGAAGTACTTGCCCTGGTCTTCAGCTTCGGCGACCGCCTTGGTCTTGGTGACCTTGAGGATGGCGTCGTACTTGGCCTTGGTGAAGGACTCGAGGCCTTCCATGTTGAGGTCGGCGTAACGCGGCACCATGCCGTACGGGCACTCGACGGCCTCGGCCTCGCCCTTGACGCGACCAACGATCCATTCGAGGGCGCGCATGTTCTCGCCGTAGCCCGGCCAGATGAACTTGCCGTTGTCGTCCTTGCGGAACCAGTTGACGCGGAAGATGCCCGGGGCCTTCGGCAGGTTGCGGCCGACGCTGAGCCAGTGCGCCCAGTAGTCGCCCATGTTGTAGCCGCAGAACGGCAGCATGGCGAACGGGTCGCGACGCATGCCGGTACCTTCGGCGGCAGCGGTCTGCTCGGAGCCCATAGTGGCGGCGAGATAGACGCCGTGGCTCCAGGAGAACGACTGCATCACCAGCGGGAAGGCGGTGGCGACACGGCCGCCGACGATGAAGGCCGAGATCGGCACGCCAGCGGGGTCTTCCCAAGCGGCGTCGATCGACGGCACCTGGCTGGCCGGAGCGGTGAAGCGGCTGTTCGGATGGGCAGCGTTACGGCCGCAATCCGGGGTCCAGTCCTGGCCGGTCCAGTCGATGAGGTGCGCCGGCTTGTCGCCGTCGAGACCTTCCCACCACACGTCACCGTCGTCCGTCAGGGCGACGTTGGTGAAGATGCAGTTGGCGCGCAGCGTGGCAAGCGCGTTCGGGTTCGACACTTCGTTGGTGCCGGGGGCAACGCCGAACAGACCGTTCTCGGGGTTGATGGCGCGCAGTTCGCCCTTGGCGTTCGGCTTGATCCAGGCGATGTCGTCACCGATGGTGGTGACTTCCCAGCCCTTGTAGGCCTTCGGCGGGATGATCATGGCGAAGTTGGTCTTGCCGCAGGCCGACGGGAAGGCGGCGGCGACGTAGGACTTCTCGCCCTTGGGGTTCTTGACGCCGAGGATGAGCATGTGCTCGGCCAGCCAGCCCTCATCGCGGGCCATGACCGAGGCGATGCGGAGAGCCAGACACTTCTTGCCGAGCAGGGCGTTGCCACCGTAACCCGAGCCATACGACATGATCTCGCGGGTGTCGGGGAAGTGGACGATGTACTTGGTGTCGCTGCAGGGCCAGGCGACGTCCTTCTGACCGGGCTCGAGCGGAGCGCCGACCGAGTGGATGCAATGCACGAAGTCCTTGTCGCCGAGCACGTCGAGGACCTTCTTGCCCATACGGGTCATGATCTTCATGTGGACGGCGACGTAGGCGCTGTCGGAGAGTTCAACGCCGATCTGGGCGATGTCAGAACCGAGCGGACCCATGGAGAAGGGGATGACGTACATCGTACGGCCCTTCATGCAGCCCTTGTAGAGGCCGTTGAGGGTGCCGCGCATCTCGGTGGGATCAGCCCAGTTGTTGGTCGGGCCGGCTTCGTCCTTGGTCTTCGAGCAGATGTAGGTACGGCTCTCGACGCGGGCGACGTCCGACGGGTTCGAACGGGCGAGGAAGCTGTTCGGGCGCTTGGCCGGGTTGAGGCGCGTGAACGTGCCGCCGTCGACCAGTTCCTGGCAGAGGCGATCGTATTCTTCCTGCGAGCCGTCGCACCAGTAGATCTTGTCCGGCGTCGTCAGCTTGGCAACCTCTTCAACCCAGGCGATCAGCTTGGCATTCTTGGTCGGGGCTTCAGTCATCACAGCTTCTCCAGTGACCGTGTCTCGCCCTGGTCCGATCCTCGAGCTGGAGGAGGGAGGTAAGGGGGGGAGTGACGGTAGGGATCTCTAAGGCTCGCCGCCGGAAGCAGGAAGCGACCGGATCAGACATGCCCTGAACTGAAGGGGTCGCTTCGATGCCCGATCGGCATCAACGCGGGAACCCGGCAGCAAGGGCAGGGATCTTTTCAAGTTGCACCCAACGCCCGACACCCGGAACCCGAAGGGCCGGATCAGCGTTCCTGGCCGGGACAATACCCACGCAGCGGAAGTGGATCAATCGTTGTAAGACCGTACGACCGGTTCTGCGACTTGCTCGCAGTGCAAGAACAAAACGTGCTCAGAATAGCTGCCATGCGCTATGTACATGGCGCATTTCAGCGAAAAACAGAGCAAATTTCCCGTGCATTTCCGATCGGCGGTTATCGCCCCAGTCGACGTAGGCACTAAACCGTAGGGCCTGTTCCGGGCAATACAACATTGGACGGCGAAAGCGCCGTCCGACTCGTTCCTTCGGCCAATTGAAAATCCGTAGCAGGCCCGCGTAGCAGCGGAGTCATACGAAGCGATACGGATCCTGAACGCCGAAGGCTCAGAGACGGCGGGCGAAGGCGACGGCCGTCTCGCCCCACGTCCGGCGGTCGACCGGTTCGATGCCGGCGGGCCAGGCGATCTCGGCCTTGACCGCTTCCTCGAATACAACCAGAGCGTTGGCGGCAAGCCAGCCACCGGTGAGCAGCGAGGCGAGCGCCCGCTCGCCGAGCCCCTTGCCGTAGGGCGGATCGAGGAAGATCAGGCCATAGGGTTCCGCCGGCCCGATCGAGCCCATGGCGGTGGCATCACGACGAAAGATGCGGGTGGTCCCCATCAGCCCCAGGGCTTCCTGATTGCGGCGGATGAGGCCGCGTGCTTCCGCCGCCTCCTCGACGAATAGGCAGGTCTTGGCGCCGCGACTCATCGCCTCGAGGCCAAGGGCGCCGGTGCCAGCGAAAACGTCCATGACGCGGGCGTCCCGAAGCACGCCGTCGAAGGCGTGTTCGAGAATGTTGAAGACGCTCTCGCGCAGCCGGTCCGACGTCGGCCGGATGGCCAGACTGCCATCGGTCGGGCCGGTGAGGGCGGCGCCGCGGAACTTACCGGCGACGATCCGCATCGCGACCTCGCGGCTTGCCGGCCGGGCCACCCTTGGGGCCACCGGTCGGACGATCACCTGACGGCGGCCGCTTGCCCGCCGGCTTGGCATGGGCGGTACGACCTGGCGCCTCGGGCGTTTCGGTCGGGCGCCGGTCGCCGCGAACCCGCGCCGGGGCCGTGCCTTCTCGCGGCTTGCGGTCAACCTCGAACGACTTGCCGGTGCGATAGGCGCGGGCCGGAGCCTCGCTCTCGCCCTCGGCCGGCTGTCGCGACAGGCGGCCACGGCGGGCGGCGGGATCGGCCGCCGTCTTGAGGATCAGCTTGTCGCGCGACTGTCGCGGCGGGCGTGTTTCGCCCGTCGGCGCGAAATCGCGGCCGTGGCGGCGTGATGGCGCGGTCTCGCCGGTTGGCCGGCGCGGCGGCACGTCGCCCATCGCTTTGGTGCGCGGACCGCCGCGGTCGGCGGTGCGCTGCGGCTTGTCGGCGCGGTCGGCGGCGGCCTTGGCGGTCCTGCCGGCCGGCGCGCGCTCGCCCCGGTTCATGGTCAGCTGTACCGGTGCCCGATCGCCCTCGCGCAATTCGAAGTCGGCGCCGGCCTCGGTGGCCAGGCGCTCGCCCAACTGGTCGCGCAGCACGCGGCGCGGCACTTCGTCCACGGTGCCGACGGCGAGTTCGCCGAGCTGGAACGGACCGAAGGAGACGCGGATCAGCCGGTTCACCTCGAGGCCGAGGTGGGCGAGGATGGTCTTGACCTCGCGGTTCTTGCCTTCCCTGAGACCGACCGTCAGCCAGACGTTGTCGCCCTTCTTGCGGTCGAGCGTCGCTTCCACCGAGCCATAGAGGATGCCATCGATGGCCACGCCGTCCTTGAGCGCGTCGAGACGGGCCTGGTCGATCTCGCCGTGGGCGCGCACGCGATAGCGGCGCAGCCAGCCGGTGGTCGGCAGTTCGAGAATGCGGGCGAGACCGCCGTCGTTGGTCAGCAGCAGCAGGCCTTCGGTGTTGATGTCGAGCCGGCCGATGGTCATGACGCGCGGCAGATCGTCGGGCAGCACCTCGAACACCGTCTGCCGCCCTTCGGGGTCGAAGGTGGTGGTAACCGTGCCCTTGGGCTTGTGGAACAGCCACAGGCGCGTGCGCTCGCGGCTGGGCAGCGGCTGACCGTCAACCTCGATGATGTCCTCGGGGCCGACGGTAATCGCCGGCGAGGTGAGCTCTTTGCCGTTGAGCTTGACGCGGCCTTCGGCGATCCAGGCTTCGGCGTCGCGGCGCGAGCACAGACCGGCGCGGGCGATTACCTTGGCAATGCGGTCGGCCGACGGCTCTTGCGGGGATGGGGTTGTCTTTTTCATGGCAAGCCTATTATCAGGGATTTCCATATACGGAAACGGCATCGATGGACGGTCGGCAGGCCAACGGCAGCTTTATGAACAGCGCGCTCGCCGAAGCGCGGGCGGCGGCGGCGCGCGGCGAGGTGCCGGTGGGCGCCGTGGTGGTTCGCGACGGCGTCGTTCTGGCCCGCGCCGGCAACCGCACGCTTGAGCTTTCCGATCCCACGGCCCACGCCGAAGTGCTGGCCATCCGGGCGGCGGCGGCGGCTATCGGTTCGGAACGGCTCGTCGATTGCGATCTCTACGTCAGCCTCGAACCCTGCGCTATGTGTGCCGGCGCCATCTCGTTCGCCCGCCTGCGCCGGCTCTATTATGGCGCCGCCGATGCCAAGGGCGGCGCGGTGGAGCACAACGTCCGCTTCTTCGCCTCGAGCGGCTGTCATCATGCGCCGGAGGTCTATTCCGGCATCGGCGAGTGCGAGGCCGCCGACCTCCTGATGTCATTCTTCCGCCAGCGGCGCTGACGTCTGCCGCCGCACGAGGGCGTCGAGCTGGCGCTTGACGTCCTCGCGCACCGACGCCGTCACCTTGAGGATTTCCTTGACCTTGAGGAAGTCGAGCACGCGGAAATGGTCGACCGGCGGCCGGAACAGCAGGTCGGGCTGGCGCGACTTGAGCTTTTCGGCCACCAGCGCATGCATCAGCACCTGACTGGCGCCGAACAGCGCTTCGCTGGCGTTGGGGGCCGAGCGCTTGGCCGGCCGCACCGGCGTGCCGATGACGTCGACGGCGACGACGATGTCGACGTTGTCGGGCAGCTTGTCGAAGGGCAGCGGGTTGACGATGCCGCCGTCGACCAGCGTCATGCCGTCGCGTTCCACCGGCCGGAAGATCACCGGCAGGGCGACCGAGGCGGCAATCGCCGTGCGCAGCGTGCCCGCCGTGATCTCGATCTCGGCGACGCCGTAGAAGTCCGTCGCGACGGCGGCGAACGGCACGGCGAGGTCGGCGAAGTCGTCCGGCACCTCCGGCGGCAGGAACTCGCGCAGCACCGCCTCGGGATCGAACAGCGGGATGCCGCCGACGAGGTCGGAGAACGAGCGCGGCCTGAGGTTCCACAGGCGGCCCCAGACATCGCCCGGCCGGCCGAGGGCGGCGAGCGACAGCTCCCGGACCTCGTGACCGGACAGCCCGGCGGCGGCTGCTGCGCCGAAGATGGCGCCGATCGACGTGCCGGCGATGGCCGCCGGCCTGAGGCCGAGATCGTCGAGCGCTTCAAGCACGTGGATGTGCGACAGGCCGCGCGCGCCGCCGCCGCCGAGGGCAAGGCCGATGCGCGGACCGGTGGCGGCGGGAGAGAGGGCGATCATGCGGCGGTCCTCGGCTGGGTTTGGCGGTTCGGCGACTGCTCTATCCGCCGGGCGTGACGGTTCTATAGTCGGATGTGGGCACGGCTCGCGGCCAGGGCAAGACAGCTTTGCCCCGGATTGTCCTTGCGCCGGCTTGATGCCGAAGTTAGAGCGTATCCGGACTGAAGTTGCCGTGAAGTCTGGGATTTGGCCGTGAGATATGTCAGCACCAGGGGCGATGCGCCCGTCCTGTCGTTTTCCGATGTCGTTCTCGCCGGTCTGGCGCGTGATGGCGGCCTCTATGTTCCCGAGCGCTGGCCGACGCTGTCGGCGGCCAAGATCGCCTCCTTCGCCGGCGGGTCCTATGCCGATGTCGCCTTCGAGGTGATCGCCCCGTTTGTCGACGGCGACATCAGCGACAATGATCTCAAGGCGATGATCGACGCCGCCTACACCGGTACCTTCCGCCATCCGGCCGTGACGCCGCTGGTGCAGATCGCCCCCAACCACTTCCTGCTGGAGCTGTTCCACGGCCCGACGCTGGCCTTCAAGGACGTGGCCATGCAGCTCCTGGCCCGGCTGATGGACCACGTGCTCGGCCAGCGCGGCACGCGCGCCACCATCGTCGGCGCCACCTCCGGCGACACCGGTTCGGCTGCCATCGAAGCCTTCAAGGGCCGCGACAACACCGACATCTTCATCCTGTTCCCGCATGGCCGCGTGTCCGACGTGCAGCGCCGGCAGATGACGACAGTGGCCGACGGCAATGTCCACTGCATCGCCCTCGACGGCACCTTCGACGACGCCCAGGGCCTCGTCAAAGGCATGTTCAACCACTTTGCCTTCCGCGATCGCGTGCGTCTGTCGGGGGTCAACTCCATCAACTGGGGCCGCATCGCCGCCCAGGTGGTCTATTACTTCGTTGCCGCCGTCGCCCTCGGCGCCCCCTACCGTCCGGTGTCGTTCACGGTGCCGACCGGCAACTTCGGCGACATTTTCGCCGGTTACGTCGCCAAGAAGATGGGCCTGCCCATCGACCGGCTGGTGATCGCCACCAACCGCAACGACATTCTGGCCCGCACGCTGGAAACCGGTCGCTATGAGGTGACCGGCGTCAGCCCCACCATGTCGCCGTCAATGGACATCCAGGTGTCGTCCAACTTCGAGCGGCTGATCTTCGAGGCTGCCGGCCGTGACGCCGCCGCCGTCCGCGCCCTGATGGCGACGCTCGGCCAGTCCGGTGCCTTCACGCTGCCGGCACCGGTCCACGCCGCCATCCGGGCCGAGTTCGGCGCCGACCGTTCCGACGAGGCCTCGACGGCGGCGGCCATCGGCCGGCTCTGGAACAACGCCGGCTATCTCCTCGATCCGCACAGCGCCAACGGGGTTGCGGTGGCCGAGCGGCTGGGTAATGTGAAAAGTCCGATGGTGACGCTCGCCACCGCCCACCCGGCCAAGTTCCCGGATGCGGTGGCCGCGGCGAGCGGTGTCCGTCCGGCGCTGCCGTCCTGGCTGGGCGATCTGATGAGCCGGCCCGAACGACAGAACGTGATGGCCAATGATCTTGCAGCGGTGGAGGCTTTCGTGCTGGGATTGACAAGGGCCGCCCTCTGAGGGGAGGCTCGCGGCGCGAGGGAGAGGTTTCCGCCGGATAATGGAAAGGGCGTGTTCGCTGCGCGGGCCGCCGTGGGAGGGCTGGATCGCATGGCCGTTGAAGTGACTGAGTTGGAAAACGGCATCACCGTCGTGACGCACGGCATGCCGCACCTTGCCTCGACGGCGCTTGGCGTCTGGGTGGCGGCCGGATCGCGCTCGGAAACGGCGTCGGAAAACGGCATTTCGCACCTTCTGGAGCATATGGCCTTCAAGGGCACCAAGCGGCGCTCGGCCAGGGACATCGCCGAGGAGATCGAGAACGTCGGCGGCGAGGTCAACGCCGCCACCTCGATCGAGAGCACCAGCTATTACGCCCGCGTGCTGGCCAGCGACGTGCCGCTCGCCCTCGACATTCTCGCCGACATCCTGCAGGACTCGGCCTTCGATCCCGAAGAGCTCGACCGCGAAAAGCACGTCATCGGCCAGGAGATCGGCGCCGCCCTCGACGCGCCGGAAGACTACGTCTTCGACCTGTTCCAGCAGGCGGCCTTCCCCGATCAGGCGATCGGCCGGCCCATTCTGGGGTCGGTCGATACCGTCGGCGGCTTTTCCGATGCCGATCTGCGCAGCTACCTCGGCCGCCACTACACCGGCGGTCGCACGGTGATCGCCGCCGCCGGCAAGCTCGGCCACCGCGAACTCGTCCGTCTCTGCCGCAAGAAGTTCAAGAACTTCGGCGCCGGCGCCAGCATCGCGCCGGAACGCGCCAAGTACGTCGGCGGCGAAGCGCGTCAGGAGCGCGACCTGATGGAAGCGCAGGTGGTGCTCGGCTATCCCGGCCTCAGCTACCGCTCCGAAGAGTACATGACGGCGCAGATCGCCTCCTCGATCCTCGGCGGTGGCATGTCGTCGCGCCTCTTCCAGGAAGTGCGGGAAAAGATGGGCCTCTGCTACTCCATCTACGCCTTCCATTGGGGCTTCGAAGATACCGGTATCTTCGGCATCTCCGCCGCCACCGGCCAACGCGACGCCGGCAACCTCGTCGAGCAGACGCTGGCCGAGATCGGCAAGGCTGCCCACGAAGTCACCGAAATCGAGGTCAAGCGGGCACAGGCGCAGTTGCGCGCCGGTCTGCTGATGGCCCTCGAAAGCCCGGTGGCCCGCGCCGGCCAGATTGCCCGCCACATGATGTTCCACGGCCGCATCCTGCCGCTCGACGAACTGGTCGCCCGCATCGACGCCGTCAAGACCTCCGACGTCTGCGACTTCCTGCAGCGCATGGTCCGGTCCGGCCAGCCGACGCTGTCGGCCGTTGGCCCGATCGCCTCGGTGCCGCCGGTGTCCGAGCTTGAAGGCTACTTTGGCGCGACCGAGGCCAGCGCGGCATGATCCTGTTTGGTTCAGCGTCGGACGATTTGCCGGTACTGGCCAATGGGCGCGTGTTGATGCGATTGCCGACGATGACCGATTTTGCCGTCTGGGCGGCGGCGCGCACCGACAGTGCCGATTTTCTCCGGCCCTACGAACCGACGTGGCCGGCTGATGATCTGACCCGCAGCGCCTTCCGCCAGCGCGTGCGGCGCAATGCCCGCGAAGCCCGCGACAAGAGCGCCTTCGCCTTCCTGCTGTTTCGGGCCGGCGACAGCGAACTGCTCGGCGGCCTGACACTCTCCAACGTCCGCTTCGGCGTCGCCCGCAGCTGCTTCCTCGGCTACTGGATGGCCCGGCGACACGCTGGCCAGGGCTACATGCCCGAGGCGGTGGTGGCGGCGTTGGCCTTCGCCTTCGACGAACTCGGCCTGCACCGGGTCGAGGCCAGCACGCTCGTCGACAACGAACGCTCGATCCGCCTGCTGCGCAACGCCGGCTTCGTCGAGGAAGGGCTGTCGCACGCCTACCTGCTGATCGACGGCCGCTGGCAGGATCACCTGCGGTTTGCCCGCGTCAACCCGGCCGACTGACGACAATTGTGGGGACGAGGGCCATTTACCGGCGTGATCCCGCCTTGATTACGTGCAATCGGTTTTCACCGGTCCTTGGCTCAGCTATAGGATTCCAGCTTCATCCGGCGCCAACGCATGGCCAGCCGAACCCGCGTCGAGCCGGCGGCGGCTTCGCCCGCCGCAAACAGCAAGAGCGCCCCGCGCTCTGGGGGTAGTGTCCTTGGTTGTTGTTCGCGTAGCCATAACGGCGCTCCTGCTCATCCTGTCGTCGGTCGTGGCTTCGCTCGCCGGCGAACCGATTCTGGTGCAGCCGGACGTCAAGGCACTCGACCTGACGCACGCCGTCGAATTCCGCCGCGATGCCGGCAGTGCCATCCAGGTTTCGACGGCGCCCGGCGCCGACGGCGTCGTCCGTCGCATCGAGGTCCGGGCCAAGGGCACCGATTCCAACCCCACGTGGGTGGTGTTCGCCCTGTCCAACCAGTCGGACCTGCAGCTCGACCGGCTGATCGTCGCCCCGCATTTCCGCCTCGTCGGCTCGCGCGTCTTTTCGCCCGATCTCGGCGCCTCGCGCATCGCCGCCATCACGCCCAGCTCCGGCTTTGCCCCCGAGCGCCAGTCGAGCCAGGATGCCGACGTCTTCCTGGTGACGCTCGATCCCGGCACCATCGTCACCTTCGTTGTCGAACTCAGGACGCACGATCTGCCGCAGATCGGCCTGTGGGAACCCAACGCCTACAAGGACAGCGTCAACGCCTACACCTTCTATCGCGGCATCGTGCTCGGCGTCGCCGGCCTGCTGGCGCTGTTCCTGACCATCCTGTTCGTCGTCAAGGGCTCGATGATGTTCCCGGCCACGGCGGCACTGGCCTGGGCCGTTCTTGCCTATCTCTGCATCGATTTCGGTTTCTGGAACAAGGTGTTCGGCGTTGGCTCCGGTGCCGAGCAGCTCTACCGCGCCGGCTCCGAGGTGATGATCGCCGTCACCTTGGTGATCTTCCTCTACGCCTATCTCAACCTCAACCGCTGGCACGTGCGCTATAGCCACGTCATGCTGATCACGCTGATCGCCCTGGCCGGCCTGTTCGCGCTCGCCCTCTACGATCCGTCGATCGCCGCCGGCATCGCCCGCATGTCCATGGCCATCCTCGGCGCCCTTGGCTTTGTGCTGATCCTGGCGCTGGCCATCCGCGGCTACGACCGCGCCATCATGCTCATCCCCACCTGGCTGGTGTTGATCGCCTGGCTGGCCGGTACCGGCCTTGCCGTCTCCGGCCGCCTCGTCAACGATCTGGCCCAGCCGGCGCTGTCGGGTGGTCTGGTGCTGGTGGTGTTGCTGCTCGGCTTCACCGTCATGCAGCACGCCTTTGCCGGCGGCTCCATCACCGAGGGCCAGGTCGACGACAGCGAGCGCAAGGCGCTGGCGCTCACCGGCGCCGGCGACATGATCTGGGATTGGGACGTGACGCGCGACCTGATCACCACGTCGGTGGAAGCCGAGGAAAGCCTCGGCTTCAAACGCGGCCAGCTGGCCGGCCCGGCGCTGGCCTGGCTCGACGTGCTACATCCCCAGGATCGCGACAAGTTCAAGACGACGCTCGACGCCGTGGTCGAGGCCCGCAAGGGTCGGCTCAGCCAGACCTTCCGCCTCAAGGCCAAGGATGGCAACTATCTCTGGTTCCGCCTGCGGGCCCGGCCGATCCTCGGCGCCGACGGCGAGGTCATCCGCTGCATCGGCACGCTGCTCGACATCACCGACAGCAAGACGGCGCAGGAGCGGCTGCTGCACGACGCCGTCCACGACAATCTTACCTCGCTGCCCAACCGCGAACTGTTTCTCGATCGCCTCGGCACGGCCCTGGCCCGCACCCAGGCCGACGGCCAGAGCCGGCCGTCGCTGTTCATCATCGACCTCGACCGCTTCCGTCAGGTCAACGAGTCGCTCGGCCTGTCGACCGGCGATTCCATCCTGCTGTCGGTGGCCCGTCGTCTCGGCCGCCTCATCAAGCCCGTCGACACGCTGTCACGCCTCGAGGGTGACAAGTTCGGCGTCGTGCTGGTGTCCGAACAGGCGTCGGACCGGCTGGCCGCCTTCGCCGATTCGATCAAGCGGGCGGTGCGTTCGCCCATCGCCGTCGGCGAACGCGAAATCTTCCTCACCGCCTCCATCGGCATCGCCGTGTCCGACGGTGAGCTGCGCGAGCCGGCGACGCTGCTGCAGGACGCCGAGATCGCGCTCACCTACGCTAAGCGTCTGGGCGGCGACCGCATCGAGACCTTTCGCTCGGCCCTGCGCATCCTGTCGGGCGACATGGCCTCCTTCGAGCAGGACCTCGGGCGGGCCATCGAGCGGGAAGAGCTGCAGGTGCTCTACCAGCCGATCGTTCGCGTCGAGGACCGGTCGGTGGCCGGCTTCGAGGCGCTGCTGCGCTGGAACCATCCGCGTCGCGGTTCGATCTCGCCATCCGAGTTCATTCCCATCGCCGAGCGCTCCGGCGCCATCATCCCCATCGGCCTGTTCGTGCTCGACAAGGCCGCCCGCCAGTTGGCCGAGTGGCGCGATCACCTGCCGTTCGGCGAGCGCCTGACCATGAGCGTCAACGTTTCGAGTCGACAGCTGCTGCGCCACGACCTGCTCGCCGACGTCAAGGCCGTGCTGTCGCGCACCGGCCTGCCCAAGGGGGCGCTGAAGCTGGAACTCACCGAGAGCCTGCTGATGGAGAACCCCGAGTTCTCGACGCAGATGCTCTACAAGCTCAAGGAATTGGGCGCTGGCCTGTCGCTCGACGATTTCGGCACCGGCTTCTCCTCGCTCTCCTACCTGCAGCGCCTGCCGGCGGATACGCTCAAGATCGACCAGAGCTTCCTCAAGGCCCCGAACAAGAACCGCATGGTGATGCTGCGCGCCATCACCTCGCTGGCTCACGATCTCGGACTGGAGGTGGTGGCCGAGGGCGCCGAGACGACGACCGATCTCGAGGACCTGACCCAGCTCGGCGTCGACTATATCCAGGGCTTCCTGTTCGGTACGCCGATGAGCGCCGACGAGGTGCGCAAGCTGATGGAAAAGGCCAAGAAATCCATGCCCAAGGTTTCGCCGGTGGTCAGCGCCGACCTCGAGCGGCCGGTCCCTGCCGCTGCCGAAACGGCGACGGCGGACACCGCGGCGCCGGCGGAACCGGGGTAAACCTCGACGTCCGCTGGAAAAGGTTTGTATAACGGGCACAACGGACGAGTCGGACAGGCTCGTGCCGGCGCCGCAGAGGCTAGTTGACGAGAGCACCATGACAACAACCAAGTTCATTTTGTCTGCCTTGCTGTCGGCCGCGCTGGCGGTCACCTCGATCCCGCTCACCGCCGGCGGCGCCGCCGCGCAGGAGTTTGTCGACGGCAAGGTGGAATCGGTGCACGGCGACTGGCAGATCCGCTGCGACCAGCCGGTCGGGGCGCGCGACAAGCAATGCGCCATGGTGCAGAACGTCACGGCCGAGGATCGCGACAACATCGGCCTGTCGGTGCTGATCGTGAAGACGGTCGACAAGAAGGCGCGCATCATGCGCGTGCTGGCCCCGCTTGGCGTCTATCTGATGGCCGGTCTCGGCCTCAGGATCGACGACAAGGACATCGGCCGCGTCGGCTTCGTCCGCTGCCGCGCCCGTGGCTGCTACGCCGAGGTCATCTTGCAGGACGACCTGGTCAACCAGATGACCACCGGCTCCAAGGCCCTGTTCATCATCTACGACTCGCCCGACGACGGCATCGGCATCCCGATCTCGCTCAAGGGCTTCAAGGAAGGCTTCGACGCGCTTCCCTGACCGACGGACACCGAGGCCGCATGACAACCGATACCCTGGACCTTTTCGCTTTCTCCGGCCTTGATCCGGCCGCCGCCGCGCGCATCGTCGCCAGCGCTCTCGAGCATGCCGACGACGGCGAACTTTACATCGAGCGGGCCCAGACCGACTCGCTGCTGTTCGACAACGGTCGCCTCAAGAGCGCCAACTACGACGTGACGCAGGGTTTCGGCCTGCGCGCCGTCGCCGGCGAGGCCGTCGGCTTCGCCCACGCCGATGACATCTCGGAAGCGGCGCTGCGCCGGGCCGCCGAGGCGGTGCGGGCGGTGGCGACGGGCTATGCCGGCGTCATGGCGCCGCCGCCGCGCCCCACCAACCGCAAGCTCTACGGTGACGACAACCCGCTGCTCGCGCCGGTGTTCGCCGACAAGGTGGCGCTGCTTTCGGAGATCGACGCCTACGCCCGATCGAGCGAGGCGCGCGTCCGTCAGGTTACCGCCTCCATCGTCTGCTCGCACAAGGTGGTGGAGATATTGCGTGCCGACGGCACGCGCGTCCGCGACGTCCGGCCGCTGGTGCGCCTCAACGTCTCGGTGATCGTCGGTGCCGGCGACCGCCAGGAAAGCGGCTCGTTCGGCGAGGGTGGCCGGCTGATGCTCGACGGCTTCATAGCCCCTGATCGCTGGCGCGCCGCCGTCGACGAAGCGGTGCGGCAGGCGCTGGTCAATCTGCAATCGAAGCCGGCTCCGGCCGGCACCTTCGACGTCGTGCTCGGCTCCGGCTGGACCGGTGTGCTGCTGCACGAGGCGGTGGGCCACGGCCTTGAGGGGGACTTCAACCGCAAGAAGACCTCGGCCTTCGCCGGGCTGATGGGCGAGCGCATCGCCGCGCCCGGTGTCACCATCGTCGATGACGGCACCATTGCCGCTGCCCGTGGCTCGCTGACCGTCGACGATGAGGGCACGCCGAGTTCGCGCACGACGCTGATCGAGGACGGCCGGCTGGTCGGCTACATGCAGGACCGCCAGAACGCCCGCCTGATGGGCACGCAATCGACCGGCAACGGTCGTCGCCAGTCCTATGCCCACGTGCCCATGCCGCGCATGACCAACACCTATATGCTGGCCGGCGACAAGCCTCGCGAGGAGATCCTGGCCTCGGTCAAGGATGGCATCTACGCCGCCTCGTTCTCCGGCGGTCAGGTCGACATCACCTCCGGCAAGTTCGTCTTCGACTGCGTCGAGGCCTACCGGGTACGCAACGGCAAGGTCGAGGAGCCGATCAAGGGCGCCACGCTCATCGGCTCGGGGCCGGAAGCGCTGAAGCGCGTCTCGATGATCGGCGACGATCTGGCGCTCGATCGCGGCATCGGCACCTGTGGCAAGGGCGGCCAGAGCGTGCCGGTCGGCGTCGGCCAGCCATCGCTGCGCATCGACGGCATGACCGTCGGCGGCACGGCGACCTGAGCCATGGCGTCGTCTCCCTCGTTCCGTCTGGCGCTGTTCGACATGGACGACGTCGTCTATGCCTATTGTCGTGCCGATCGCATCGCCGTGCTGGCCGAGGCCACCGGTCTCGACCGCGATTTCATCGAGCGCCGCATCTGGCTCGAAGGGCTGGAGTTCACCGCCGACGGCGGCGCCTTCGCCGATGCCGAGCGCTACCTTGCCGCCTGGAGCGCGCAGCTCGGCCAGGCGATCAGCGAGGAGACGTGGGTCAGGGCGCGCGGCGCCGGTATGACGCCGATCGCCGGCACGCTGGCGCTGATCGATCGCCTGATGGCCGCCGGCGTCACCGTCGCCGTGCTCACCAACAACGGCCCGCTCATCGAGCGCCACCGCCACCGGCTGGCGCCGGCCCTGGCCGAGCGGGTCGGCGAGCGCTTCCTCGTTTCCTACGTTTTCGGCATGGCCAAGCCGGCACCCGACATCTATCGCCTGGCCCTCGACCGCCTCGGCTTCCGCCCCGAGGAGACGGTGTTCATCGACGATCTCGCCGAGAATGTTGCCGGCGCCGAAGCGGCCGGCCTGCGCGGCCACGTTTTCCGGACACCGGCAGGCCTGGCCGACTATTTTGCCGCGCTGGGGCTCGCCTGAGGAAGGCTGCCGTCATCACCTGGGGATAAGCGGATTTCATTCGGAAAATCCGTCCGCCGACGGTTGAAAACGATCGCTTCGCTCCCCATGTCAGCGGTCATCCGACAGAGCGCCTCCGGGTACGGCGTCGGACGGGCATGTCAGGATGGGCGCCTTGTTATCCGCTGATTTTATCTCGATGGAGCTGACCGCGCTGGCGCAGGTCGTTTTCATCGATATCGTTCTGGCTGGCGACAACGCCATCGTGGTCGGCATGGCCGCCGCCGGCGTCGACGCCCGCATCCGCCGCAAGGTGATCTTTCTCGGCATTACCGGCGCTGTGCTGCTGCGCATCGCCTTTGCCGTTGCCGCCACGCAACTGCTGCAGATCGTCGGTCTGACGCTGGCCGGCGGCATCCTGCTGCTCTGGGTGTGCTGGAAGATGTTCCGCGAAATCCGCCAGAGCCACGAGGAACTGGCCGGCGGCGTCGAGGCGACGGAGCTCGCCATGGACACCGGCGTCTGTGACGTGACACCGGCGCGCGGAGGCAAGACCTTCCGTCAGGCCATCACCCAGATCATCGTTGCCGACCTGTCGATGTCGCTCGACAACGTGCTGGCCGTCGCCGGGGCTGCCCGCGATCACCTCGGCATTCTGGTCGTCGGTCTGATGCTGTCGGTGGCCCTGATGGGCGCCGCCGCCACCATGATTGCCCGCCTGCTGCACCGCTTCCGCTGGATCGCCTGGATCGGCCTGGTGATCATTCTCTACGTCGCCGTCGAGATGGTGCACCGGGGGTCGATGGAGGTTTGTGCCGGCGTCGTCGGCGATACCTGCGACCTGTCCGTCCTGTCGGACGTCAAGGCGGCGATCATCGGCCCTTGATCGGACCGCCCAGCCGGGATATTCCAGCCATCATGAACCGCGTGGACATGCCTTTCAGCGGCGGCGAAGCCCAGATCCGCTATCTCGACGGCGATTACCAGATCGTCCGTAACGGCAATTTCGTCCGGTGTGCCATCACCGGCCGGCCGATCCTGCTGCAGGATCTGATGTACTGGAGCGCCGAGCACCAGGAACCCTACGTCGATGCGGCGGCGGCGCTCGAAGCCTATCGGCGCCATACCGGCGCCCGCTGATCGTCTGTTTCTCGTCCGTCAGGTGCTGCCGCGACAGAACGTGTCGCGCAGCCAGCGATCGCGCGTGGCGGCGATGAGCTCGCGCACGGCCGTCGGCGAGGCAAAGCGCGTTTCCACCTCGTAGACCAGCGTCGTTGCCAGCAGTTCGGCCAGCCGGCCGCCGCTGCCGGCCAGGCGCGCCGCGTCCTTGCTGGTGGTGACGAGAGCGGCATCGGCGATGGCCGCCGCTTCCAGCACCTCGGCGGCGTCGGCCTCGCTGAAGGCGTGGTGGTCGGCGAAGGCGCGCGTGCCGGCCAGACGATAGCCGTCGGCGACCAGCTGATCGAAGAACTTCTGCGGCCGGCCGATGCCGGCGAAGGCGAAGAGCGGCCGGTCGTCCGCCAGTCGCGGACCGCACGGCACGGTGCGGGCGTCGAGTACCGCCTTGCCGGCCCGCGCCGCCGCGGCGATGACGCGGGCGCTGTGCGGACCGGCGCCCAGCACCAGCACCGCGTCGGCTGCCGCCATCTGGATGGAAAGCGGCGCCCGGAGCGGACCGGCCGGCAGCGTCAGGCCGTTGCCGACGCCGACGCCGCCATCGACCACCACCAGCGATAACGTCTTGTCGATCGACGGGTTCTGGAAGCCGTCGTCCATGATGCAGAGGTTGGCGCCGATGTCGGTGAGCCGGGCGAGGCCGGCGGTCCGGTCGAGCGCCTTGACCACCGGGGCCAGCGTGACCAGCAGCAGCGCTTCGTCGCCGACGTCCTGGGCGGTGTGCAACTTGGGATCAACCTGCACCGGCCCCTTGAGGGCGCCGCCGTGGCCACGCGTCAGGAAGGCCGGCTTCAGCCCCATGTCGATGGCGAGACGGGCCAGCGCCAGCGCCGTCGGCGTCTTGCCGGCTCCGCCGACAACGAAGTTGCCGACGCAGATGACCGGCAGCGGTGGCCGCACGCCCGACCGACGCATCCGTCGCCCGGCGAAATGGCCATAGATGGCGGCGAAGGGGGAGAGAAGCAGCGCTGCGACACCGGGCCGGCGCCACCAGAAGGCCGGAGCCTTCATGGCTGTCGCTCCGCCGGGCCGAGCCGGTCGAGCACCGCCCGGGCCGTGCGGCCGACGGCGCCGGCGAGACGCTCGACCACCGTCGCCGCCGCCGCGCTCTGGCAGGCGCGCCGCGCCGGATCGGCGATCAGGCGGGCCGCCGCCTCGGCCAGTTCCTCGGCGGTACGGGCCAGCACCAGCCCATCGGCATCGAGGAAGGCGGCGTAGACGTCGAGCCAGTTGGCGAAATAGGGCCCCGACACGGCGGCGGCTCCGAGCCGGGCCGGTTCGATGGGGTTGTGGCCGCCAATGCCATCGACCAGCGAGCCGCCGATCAGTGCCACGGTGGCGGCACGATAGAAACTGCCGGACTCGCCCACGGTATCGGCGACGTAGACCGCCGTCGTCGGCGTCGGCAGCGCCGCGTCGAGCGAACGGCGGACGACCTCAAAGCCGGCGCCGGCCGCCTGGGCGGCAATGGCGCCGCCGCGATCGGGATGGCGCGGCAGGATGATGAGCAGCGTTTCCGGATGCTGGACCTTGAGGCGGGCAAAGGCTTCCAGCACCACTTCGTCCTCGCCCGGATGGGTCGAGGCGGCCAGGAACACCGGCCGTTCGCCAATGGCGACGCCGAGGGCCGCCGCCACCTCGGCCGGTGCTTCCGGCACTTCGGCATCGAACTTGATGTTGCCCACCGACCGCACCGACGGCGCGCCCAGCGCCTTGAAGCGGTCGGCGTCGCCTTCCGACTGGGCCAGCACCAGCGGCAGGCGCGAAAAGACGGCACGAGCGACGGTTGGGAACATTTGCCAGCGCCGGGCCGAGCGCGGCGACATGCGACCGTTGGAGACGATCAGCGGGATGCCACGCCGGTGCAGGCCGTCGATGGTTACCGGCCACAGCTCGCTTTCCACGAACACCGCCACGTCAGGGCGCCAATGGTCGAGGAAGCGCTCGACGGCCGGTGCGATATCGAGCGGCGCGAACTGGTGGCGAAAGGCTTCGCTGCCCTGAGCCCCGGCCAGCGTCGCCGATGTCGTCGTCACCGAGGTGACCAGTACTTTGACGCCGGCGGCGGTCAGGCGGGCGATCAGCGGCAGCGCCGCCACCGTCTCGCCGACGCTGACGGCGTGTACCCAGGCCAGCCGTCCGGTCGGGCGGGGCAGGGCGCTGTCGCCAAGGCGTTCGCGCCAGCGCCGCGGGTCTTCCTTGTCCAGCAGTCGCCGCCAGCCGACGATCGCCCAGCCAGCCGGCGTTGCCAGGCGCGTCAGGCCGACATAGGTGGCGATGAGCAGGGTGCCGAGATCAGCCATGGGCGGCCGGGTTGCTCCGGGAGGCGTCGTGTTTTCCGCAGAGTTCGTAGGCGCGTTTGTTGACGCGATCAAGCTCCGACGAAAGTCTGACACGTAACGTTTCGATCACGGTTTCGTCGGCGTCGGGCGGCACGTGAATGGCATCGCCGTGGACGATGGCGGTGCGCGAGAACGGCAGGTTGACCACCAGCCGGTCCCAGGTCTTGAGCCGGAACGACCATCGTGACGCATAGGCGGCGGCGATGACCGGTCGCCCCGAGGCTTTCGCCAGCAAGAGCACGCCGCGACCGGCCACCTCGGCGACCTTCGGCACGTCGGCCGTCATCAGGATCGAATGACCAGCTTCCAGCTCGCCGAGCGCCTTGAGAAAGCCGGTGGCGCCGCCCTTGCGCAGAGCGGCGCTGCTGCGGTGGGCGCCCGAGGCGCGGATGGTGCCGAAGCCCTGCAGCTCGATGGCACGGGCGGCGATGGCGGCGCCACCGTGACGCGACACCATGACCAGCGTCGTCATGTCGAGCGGCCGCATGCCCAGCGCCAACAGCGCCATGCCGTGCCAGAAGACGAAGATGGCCGCGCCTTCGGCGCGGGCGGTGTCGAAGGCCTGAGGCGGGTCGATGGTGATGCGGGCGGTGTTGTAGACCAGGCGGGCGTAGCTCCCCAGCATCCAGCCGACGACGGTCTGAACCAGGCGGTTGCCGAGCAGGCGCTTCTCAAGACTCATCGCGAACTCCCGTCGCCACTTCGCCGGCAAGCTGGGTGCGGTGGAGATGGGCGTAGAGGCCGCCTCGCTGCTGCAGCTCCTCGTGGGTGCCGGACTCGACGATCTGACCGTGGTCAAGGACGACGATCAGGTCGGCCTTGCGTACCGTCGACAGACGATGGGCGATCATCAGCACGGTGCGGCCGGCGAACAGACTGTCGAGCGCCGCCTGGACATGGGCTTCCGAGTTGGCGTCGAGGGCGCTGGTCGGTTCGTCGAGCAGCAGAATGGGGGCGCCGCGCAGCATGGCGCGGGCGATGGCGATGCGCTGCTTCTGGCCACCCGACAGCAGGCTGCCGGCTTCGCCGACCTCGGTGTCATAGCCCTGGGGCAGCTCGGCGATGAAGTCGTGGGCATCGGCGGCGCGGGCGGCGGCCTCGATGGCGGCGGCGCCAGCCCCGGGACTGCCGTAGGCGATGTTGGCGCCGACCGTGTCGTCAAACAGCACCGGGTCCTGCGTCAGGAGCGCCGAAGCGGCGCGCACCGAGGCGAGATTGGCGGCGCGGATGTCCTGACCGTCGATCAGGATGCGGCCAGACTGTGGATCGTAGAAGCGCAGCACCAGGTTGATCAGCGTCGACTTGCCGGCACCGGAGGGGCCGACAAACGCCACCTTCTGGCCGGCGGTGATGGTCAGCGACACGTCGGAAAGCACGACGGTGTCGGCGTCGTAGGAGAAGGTGACGTTCTCGAAGGTGATGGCGCCGCCGCCCACCGACAGGTCGGGCGCTCCGTCCGGTTCGGCCACCTGCGGCATCTCGTCGAGGATGGCGAACACCCGCCGGGCGGCGATCAGACCTTCCATCATGACGTTCTGCAGGTTGGCCAGCTGCTTGAGTGGCGCGTAGATCAGCATGGCCGCGGCCATGAAGCCGGTGAACTCGCCGAGCGTCAGCGTACCGTGAATGCCGCGCCAACCGCCGTAGAAGATGGCAGCGGCAAAGCCGACGCCCGACAGGCCCTCGGTGAACGGGCCGGTGCGGGCGCGCGTCTTCTGCGTCTTGATGCCGGCGTCCCGCGTCGCCTCGATGATTCGCAGCGCCCGCTTCTCCTCGAAGTCTTCCTGGCCATAGGCCTTGACGACGCGGATGCCCTGCAGCATCTGGGCGACGATGCGCGAGATGTCGCCGGCTCCCGACAGCGTCTTCTTGACCGATTTCGACAGCGTCTTGCGTTGCCGCCGCATCAGCACCAGCGACACCGGCAGCGACACCATCACCAGCAGGCCGAGCACCCAGTCCATCCACAGCATGGCGCCAACCAGGAACGCCGACTGCAGGGCATTGCGGGCAATCGCCGTGATGGTCTGCGAGGCGGCCGAGTTGACCACCGTCGTATCGGCGGCGAACACGCTGACGAAGCGGGCCGAGTGGGTGTTCTGCAGGAAGGAGATGTCGGCGTTGGCAAGGCGCTTGAACAGCTTGGCGCGCAGTTCGGCGACGATTTCGCCGGAAATGCGCGCTTCGGTCATGCGGCTGAAGTATTCGGCCAGCGAGCGCGTCGCCATCACCACCACGACGATGAAGGGCAAGCCGTAGAGCATGGTGGAGTTCTTGGCGATGAACACCTCGTCGGCCGCCGTCTGCATCAGGAACGGCAGGGCCCCGGTGGTAGCCGCCACGAACAGCATGGTCAGGGCCGAGCGCAGCACCATCAGCCGGCGCGGCCAGATGAACTCGCGGAACAGGCGCCGGATGACGAAGGACGCTTCGCTGCCTTCACCGGCGGTTGCCCACGTCGGAGTCGCCCGACCGTCGCCAGCCTTGTCGTCCCGTGCCATGTCGCAAGTTCCAATCGTGTCGAAGAGAGTTCGGCCGGCTTGCCGCCGTCGGCCCGGGCCATGGCCGCCGACGGGCCCTGCCTGACCGGTCCCGGATGAGCCCGCAGCTCTATACCGGCTGGAGCGGATTGTCAGCGGCACGCCCGGCTATCAGGATCTTGCCGGATCGAGCAGGCGGTGCAGGTGGACGATGAAATAGCGCGTCTGGGCTTGGTCGACGGTAGCCTGGGCCTTCTGCTTCCAGGCGGCGTAGGCGCTGGCATAGTCGGGAAACACGCCGACGACGTCGACCGCTGCGAGGTTGGCGAACTCGCCGCTTTCGACCGACGTCATCTCGCCGCCGATGACGAGATGGATCAGTTGTTTCGAGGTGACTTCCGTCGTCATGTCGCGTCTCTCCATCCAAGGCATTTGCCGCAGCATCGGCACCGTTTGCCTCATTATCGCAAACGATGGCGAAAGAAAACCGAGCTGGCGTTTCGCGTCGTTTCAGGAGTGGCTGCCGAGCAGTTGCCGGGCCCAGCCGGTGAGCGGCGCCCGCGCCGCGATCAGCGCCGCGTGCGTCGGCTGCGGTCGGTTGTAGCCGACATCGGCTCCCGAGAGATCGACGAGATCGCCCCCGGCCTCGGAGAGGATCAGGTCGGCGGCGGCGATGTCCCAGTCGTTGGCGTTGGCCTTGGCCACCGCCACGTCGATGCGGCCGTCGGCGACCATGGCGATGCGCAGGGCCAGCGAGGCGATGAAGCCCTGCGGCCGCAGCGACGGCTCGTCGGCCCGGAGCCGCGTCAGCAGCCCGGCCGGGCCGGCGATGCGCGCCCCCTTGTTGCCGCCGCCGGTCATTAGGCGCAGCGCGTGGCCGTCGAGGGCGGCGCCGCCGCCCAGCGTCGCCGTGTAGAGGCGGCCGCAGGTCGGCTGCAGCAGCGCTGCCACCACCGGCCGACCGGCCTCGACGACAGCAAGCGAGATCGTCCACTCGTCGACGCCGGCGATGAAGCCGCGTGTGCCGTCGATGGGGTCGACGACGAACAGCCGCTCGCAGTCGAGCCGATCGGTGTTGTCCTCGGTCTCCTCCGATAGCCAGCCGTAATCGGGCCGGCTGGCCATCAGTTCATCCTTGAGAAAGCGGTCGACCGCCAGATCGGCCTCGGTGACGGGCGAGGCGTTGTCCTTTTGCCAGACCTTGGGATCGTGGCGGAAATAGCCGAGGGCAATGTCTCCGGCCGCCGCGGCGGCCCGGCTCAACAGGGCCAGGTCCTCGGCATAGGTGGTAGGGTTAGCGACCGGCAATGGTCAGTCCTTCGATGGCAAGGGTGGGCGCCGTGTAGGCGCCACGGAACACGATGTCGTTGGCCGGCGTCAGGTGCAGGAACATGTCCCGGAGATTGCCGGCGATAGTGATTTCCGACACCGGATAGGCGATCTCGCCGTTTTCGATCCAGAAGCCGGCAGCGCCGCGCGACAGGTCGCCGGTGACGATGTTGGCGCCGTGACCGATGAAGTCGGTGACGTAGAGGCCGGTGCCGACGGCAGCGATCAGCTCTTCCGGGCTGGTCCGGCCGGGATGCAGCAAGAGATTGCTGGCCGACGGTCCCGGCGCACCGGTGCCACGGGAGGCCCGGCCGTTGCTGACGAGACCGAGCTCGCGAGCCGTGGCGCTGTCGAGCAGCCACGAGGTGAGCACGCCGCCTTCGATGATGTCCAGCGCGCCGGTGGTGATGCCCTCGCCATCGAACGGCCGCGAGCCCGAGCCGCGCCGCCGCAGCGGATCGTCGGTGATGCGGATCGACGGCGAAAAGATCGCCTTGCCGAGCTGGTCCTTGAGGAAGGAGGCGCCACGGGCGATGGCCCCGCCGGAGATGGCGCTGGCGAGCGAGCCGAGGATGCCCGAGGCGAGGCGCTGTTCGTAGACGACCGTGCCGACCTGCGTGGTCACCTGACGCGGATTGAGCCGGCGCACCGCCCGTTCGCCGGCCCGGCGACCGATGATCTCGGCCGGCTCGAGGTCGGCCAGATGGCTCTTGGAGGACGAATCCCAGTCCCGCTCCATGGCCGTGCCGGTGCCGGCGATAGCGGCGATGGAATGACCGTGCCCGGACGTCTCGTAGGCGTTGGAGAAGCCGTGCGAGGTGACGAGCGCCAGGCCGCCGCGCGCCCAGTAGGCGGCGGCGCCCGAACTGTTGGTGACGCCGGCCACCTCGCGGGCCGCCGTTTCCATGGCAAGGGCCCGGCCGGCCAGCGCGCTCGCCGTCACTGGCGTTTCGTCGAGCAGATCGAGATCGGCGACCTCGCGCGCCAGGAGCGCCGGGTCGGCAAGACCGGCGAAGCGATCGGCGGTGGCCACTTTCGCCATGGCCACGGCCCGGCCCGCCAGTTCGCCGACATCGGCGCCGAGGGTGGCCGAGATGATGGCGTTGCGATCGCCAACGAACACCCTGAGGCCAAACTCGTCGTTCTCGGCGTGCTCGACCTTCTCGACCTTGCCGTTCAACACCGAGACGACCTGATTGACCGAGCGCAGCGCCACCGCGTCGGCGGCGTCGGCGCCGGCGGCACGCGCGGCCGCCACCAGTTTTTCGGCCTGTTCGGTGAGGGCGGCGAGATTGACGAGTTCGCTCATGGACGATCCTTCAGTGTTTTCTCAGGTCTAAGGCGCTGACCGGCGGGCGGCAAGCCGTCTTCATGGGGTGCGGCTGCGCTTTTCCCACATGCCTCGACGGGGGCTCAGCCATTGGCCGCAACGTTGACCAAATGTTGACGGGGTGGAGCGAAGCGGCGCTTTAGCATCTGCTAACCCTCTCGAAAATCGAGGAAAAGTTTACCTATTCCCTTAAGGGGGTGCCGACGTTGCCCGCGTAGGCTTGTCCTTGTTCGGGACGTGGCGCGCCAACAATGACGCCGCGCCCGACAGGGAAGTCAGAAAAGAGTTTTGAGGCGTCATAGAATGACAGGAGCACCACTCAAGCATCCGGACCGGCAGCTTCGTCTCGAAGCCTCCAGCCTGCCGATGCGTTGGCAGGCCCGGCTCGGCGATCGGTCGACGGAAGCGGCGAGCGTCTACATGGACGACGCCGGCGTCATCGTCAAACGCCAGCTGTCCGGTCTGCCGCTGACCCTGAGCCTGCCGTTCAGCGTCTTCGAAGGCGTGGCGGTGTGCATCGAGGCCGATGGCGAGGATGGTCTGCTCGCCCGTGTCGAACTGCGGCACAGCGATCCGGAGCTGACCATTCCGCTCACCGTGACGCGGCACATGGAAACGGCCGCCGAGGACTGGCAGAGCTGGTCGCGCCGGCTGGGGTTGCCGATGCTGCTGGTCGAGCGCAACGGCGTTGCCGAGAAGGTTGGCATCAGCGCCGGCGTGCCGGTCGGCGATCCGGTGCCGCGCCGGGGGCATGGCGAAGTGGCCAGCCGTCGGCCGCGTTTCCTCGCCCGCCGTCAGCCGGGCCTCAGCGGCACCATGCCGGTCTATCGCGGCGCCCGCGAGATCATTTCCTACGAGTGAAGCGAAGCCCCGATTGTCACGGCGCGTTGTCCGGCCCGACCGCCGGCAGCGCGCCGTGGCGTTTTCAGGCCAGCGAACCGATGAGCCCGTCGGCCAGCAGACCGGCCAGCAGAATCAGGCCGGCGTCGCGGTTGGAGCGGAACTGGGCGAGACAGCGCTCGCCGTCGTCGCGGTCGAAGCGCCACACCTGAGCGCCGAGATGGACGGCGAAGCCGACGAGACCGGTAAAGGCCAGCGGTCCGGCTCCCGCCCCGACGAAGCTCGCCCCGATCAGTAGCACCGTCGCCCCGAAGCACACCGTCAGCATGACTGGCGTCGAGTTGGCGAACACCCGCGCCGTCGAGCCGAGGCCGATCAGCTCGTCGTCCTCGCGATCCTGATGGGCGTAGATGGTGTCGTAGCCGACCGTCCAGGCGATGGTGGCGGCGTAGAGGGCCAGCGCCGGCCAGTCGAGCCGGCCCAGCACGACGGCCCAGCCCATCAGCGCCCCCCACGAGAACGACAGCCCCAGCCCCACCTGCGGGAAGCCGGTGAAGCGCTTGAGGAACGGATAGATCAGCACCGGTACCAGGGAAGCGAAGCCGAGCCCGATCGAGAACCGGTTGAACTGGACGAGCACCACGAGGCCGACCAGCAGCAGGAGCCCCATGAACAGGACGGCGCGGCGCGTCGTCAGTCGGCCGGACGGAATCGGCCGGGCGCGCGTGCGGGCCACCGAGGCGTCGATATCGCGGTCGACGATGTCGTTGTAGGCGCAGCCGGCCCCACGCATGACCACGGCGCCGACGAAGAATAGCAGCGCATACCACGGTGACGGCCACTCGATGTCGGCAACGTGGCTGGCCAGCGTCAGCGACCACCAGCACGGCAGCAGCAGCAGCCACCAGCCGATCGGGCGGTCGAAGCGGGCAATCTCGGCGTAAGGGCGCCAGCGCACCGGCACGTAGCGGGCGACGACGTTGTCGCGGGGGGCGTCGGGGATGGCAAATGGGTCTGATTCTGGGCTCGGCATGACGCAAGTGTAGCGCCGCGACCGCCGATGCGCGAGAGGTGTGGCGCCACAAGCGCGCTTGGGCCGCTTTGGCGCTTTTCCCGGGCGGTCGGCCATGTTAAGGGCGCGGCAACGGATTTCGCGAGGGGTGAGGCACGGGCATGCATGTACTTCTGATCGGATCTGGCGGCCGCGAGCACGCCATTGCCGCCGCGCTCCGGCGCTCACCGCGCCTGACCAGGCTCTCCGTGGCGCCCGGCAACGCTGGCATCGCCGCCATCGCCGATATCGTCGCCCTCGACCCGGCCGACCACGCCGCCGTCATCGCCTGGTGCCGGCAGTCGGCGGTCGACTTCGTCGTCATCGGTCCGGAAGCGCCGCTGGTCGCCGGCATCGTCGACGACCTCGCCGCCGCCGGCATTCCGGCTTTCGGTCCGCGCCGGGAGCCGGCCCGCCTCGAAGGCTCCAAGGCCTTCACCAAGGAACTCTGCACCGAGGCGAACATCCCGACCGCCGCCTATGGCCGCTTCACCGCCGCCGCGCCGGCCCGCGCCTACGTCACGGCCCGCGGCGCGCCGATCGTCGTCAAGGCCGACGGGCTCGCCGCCGGCAAGGGCGTGGTGGTGGCTGCCACCATCGAGGAAGCACTCGAAGCGGTCGATGCCTGCTTTGCCGGCGCCTTCGGCGCTGCCGGCGCCGAGGTGGTGATCGAGGACCTGCTGGTCGGCGAGGAGGCGAGCTTCTTTGCCATCTCCGACGGCACCCACGTCGTGCCGCTTGCCGCCGCCCAGGACCACAAGCGCGTCGGCGACGGCGACACCGGTCCCAACACTGGCGGCATGGGCGCCTACTCCCCCGCCGCCATCGTCGACGACGCCATGGCCGCCCGCATCATGGCCGAGATCGTCGAGCCAACCGTCGCCTGCCTCAAGGCGCGCGGTACGCCGTTCGTCGGTGTGCTGTTCGCCGGCCTGATGATCGAGGCCGACGGCCCCAAGCTCATCGAGTACAACGCCCGCTTTGGCGATCCGGAGACCGAGGTGGTGCTGCCGCGCCTTAAATCCGACCTGCTGGAGCTGATGGTCGCCGCCGTCGAGGGGCGCCTCGCCGGCCGTGTCGCCGAGTTCTCGCCGGCCACCGCGCTCACCGTCGTCATGGCCAGCAAGGGCTATCCGGGCGATTACGCCAAGGGCAGTCGCATCGAGGGGCTCGACGAAGTGGCGGCCCGGCCCGGCATTTCGGTGTTCCATGCCGGCACCAAGGCCGGAGAGGGCGGGGCCATTCTCGCCAACGGCGGCCGCGTCCTGGCCATCACCGCCGCGGGCGATAGCGTCGCCTCTGCCCAGCAGGCCGCCTACGCCGCCGTCGACCAGGTGCGTTGGCCGGAGGGTTTTTGCCGCCGTGACATCGGCTGGCGGGCGGTGGCGCGCGAGCGGGCCGGGCGCTGATCAGGCCCGACCGGCTACAGGCGACAGAGCGGCGAGATCGACCCCGAGCCCAGCCAGCGCCCGCGTGTAACGCTTGGCGTCGTCGATCTCGAAGATGATGGCTGGATCGGGCTCGGCCGTCAGCCAGCCGTTGTGCTGGATCTCGCTTTCGAGCTGGCCCGGCGCCCAACCGGCATAGCCGAGCGTCAGCAGCGACTGGTCCGGCCCGCGCCCCTCGGCGATGGCCTTCAGCACGTCGAGCGTCGCCGTCAGCGACAGCTCTTCCGAGATCGGCAGTGTGGCATTGTCGAGGTGAAAATCGGCCGAGTGCAGCACGAAGCCGCGCGCCGCGTCCACTGGTCCGCCACGATGCACCTTCATGTCGCGGGCCGGCTGCGGCAGGCGGATGCGCTGATCATCGGGGATGATCTCGAGCTGCACCAGGAGGTCGGCGAACGAGGGTTGCGCCATCGGCTTGTTGACGATGAGCCCCATGGCCCCGTCTTCGGAGTGGGCGCACAGGTAGATCACCGTGCGCGCAAACACGCCGTCCTCGATGGAGGGCATGGCAATGAGGAACTTGCCGTCGAGAAATCCGGTGCTCTTGGCCATGATCGATCCGCTTGAACGTCGTGTCGGCAAGGCCCGCCGATCGGGCAGGCGGTGAACGCGCACGCAAAGTTGAGAAGGAGCCAGCCGTGCTGAAGTCAATATGAACTGGCGCCGGCGAGATTCAAGGCTATTGTCGTGCCGTTATCGCCTGTCGAGGTTCGAGACCCTTCCATGCCCGTTGTTGCTGCCTGCCGCGCTTTGGTTGCCTCGCTGTTGCTGATCGGGCCGGCGGCGCCGGCTCTCGCCGCTTCGATGACCATGCCGGAGGCCCGAACGGCGCTGCTGCTGGCCGGCGGCCCGCCCGGCGCCGACGGCTACGTTGCCGGCATCGCCATCGATTTGCCGGCCGGTTGGCACACCTACTGGTCCAATCCCGGCGACGCCGGCATTCCTCCGGTGATCGATACGGCCGCGAGCGCCAACGTTGCTGCCGTCGCCGTCGGCTATCCCGCGCCCCGCCGCTATTCCGACGGCGTGTCGACGTCGATGATCTACGAGGGCCGCGTGGTGCTGCCGCTGCGCATCAAGCCGCGCGACCCCGACGATCCCGTCAATCTCCGCGTCGAACTGAGCTACGGCCTCTGCGCCGAAATCTGCCTGCCGGCCAGCGCCAGCCTGACGGCGCGGCTCGATCCCCGCGTCCGGCCCGACGCTGTGGCGGCCGGCGAGATCGCCGCCTTCCAAGCCAAGGTGCCGCGCCTCGAAGTCGCCGGCGACCGGCTGGCCGTGCGCGCCGTCGCTTTCGACGCCACCAAGCGAACGGGCACGCTGACCATTGCCGCGCGCGACGGCGGCGATCTCGTCGATCTCTTCGCCACCATCGCCTCGCCCTGGTACGCTGGCCCGCCGATGGCGCGCGGCCACGATGGCGACCGGACGCTGTTCGACGTTGCCGTCGAGGCGCCGCGCGGCGCCACCAGTCTGGCCGGCCTGCCGCTGACGCTGACCTGGATTGGCCGCAAGGACGCCTATGACATTCCGTTGCACCTTGACTGAACGGGCTTGCCGCTGCCAGGGACGGCGCGATAGGTTGTGTCTGGAATCATTATAACCAAGAAAGGACAAGTCATGATCAAGGTTGGAGATCGCCTGCCGGAAGTCACCTTCACCGCTGCCACGGCCGAAGGCCCCAAGCCGATGACCACCGCCGACGTGTTTGCCGGCAAGAAGGTCATCCTGGTGGCCGTGCCGGGTGCCTTCACGCCCACCTGCACCAAGAACCATCTGCCCGGCTTCATTGCCAAGGCCGACGAGATCAAGAAGAAGGGCGTCGACACCATCGCCTTCACCGCCGTCAACGATGTGTTCGTCATGGACGCCTGGAAGGCCGCTTCCGGCGCCGGCGACAAGATCCTGTTCCTTGCCGACGGTTCGGCCGTGTTCGCCAAGGCCATCGGCCTTGAGCTCGACCTGACGGGCGCCGGCCTCGGCGTCCGCTCGAACCGCTACGCCGCCATCGTCGAAGACGGTGTCGTCAAGGTGCTGGAAGTCGAAGAGAACGCTGGCGTCGCCGCCTGCTCGGCCGCCGGCAGCATCGTCGAGAAGCTCTGAAGGGTGTCGCGGCTGCCCGTCAGCCGATGACGTCGATGACACGGCCGGCGCGGATCACCGCGTCGGCCGTTGCCATTCTGTCGCCGTCGATCTGCATCTGGACGCCGGCGCCGCCAAGACGGGCCACGCCCACCGGCCGGTCGGTTGCCGCGGCGAGCCGGTCGAGACGGCCGAGCCCGAGGGCAATCGCCGCCTTGAGGAGCGTCAGCGGCCGGTCGTCGGCGAGCGTCACCAGGCGCAGGCCCGGTTCGGTCGCCCGTGTTGCCCGACTGAGGACGTAGGGACCGCCGTAGTGGCGGGCGGTGGTGACCACGGCGAGGCGGCAGACGATGGTGTCGCCGTCGGCCTCGACGACGACGTCGCGGCCACCCTGGCGGGCCGCCAGCCGCAGCGCCGCCAGCACGTAGGCGAGCTTGCCCCAGCGCCGCTTGCTGACGCCATCGACGGCGTGCACCACGTCGGCGTCGAAGCCCGCCGACACCATCAGCGCGAACGGCCGCTCGCCGATGGCGCCGAGATGCAGCGCCTGCCGCGTCCCGGCGGCGATGCGGTCAGCGAGACGCTCGGGCGAGAACGGCGCGCCGATCTCGTGGGCCAGCACGTTGGCGGTGCCGAACGGCAGGATGGCCAGCGCCGGCAGGTCGGTGGCCGCCCGGCCCATCAGTCCGACCAGCGCTTCGTTGATCGAGCCGTCGCCGCCGCCCACCACCAGTGTGCGCACGGTCGGCGGCAGGTTGGCCGCGATGGCGGTGAGATGGCCGGCGTGATCGGTCAGGCGGATGTCGCAGCCAAGACCATGGCCGGCGAGGGCGGTGGCGAGCCGGTTCAGCCGTCGTTGGCTGAAGCCGCCGGCCACCGGATTGGCGACGATGAGGATGGCAGCCGGCTCAGGCGACGGCATCGGGCGGCTCGTAACCCGGCTTGAACGGCGCCATGCCGCGCCGGGCGAGCGCATCGGCCCGCTCGTTCATGTCATGGCCGGCGTGGCCCTTGACCCAATGCCATTCGACTTCGTGACGACCGCGCGCCGCTTCGAGCCGCTGCCAGAGGTCGGCGTTCTTGACCTCCTTCTTGTCGGCGGTCTTCCAGCCGTTACGCTTCCAGCCGAAAATCCAGCCGGTAATGCCGCCCTTGACGTACTGGCTGTCGGTGTAGAGGTCGACGGCGCAGGCTCGCGTCAGCGTTTCCAGCGCCACGCAGGCGGCGGTCAGTTCCATGCGGTTGTTGGTGGTGTGAGCCTCGCCGCCGCAGAGTTCCTTTTCCTTGTCGCCATAGACAAGCACGGCCCCCCAGCCGCCGGGACCGGGATTGCCCGAACAGGCACCATCGGTGAAGACGGTGACGCGCTTGGTCTCGCTCATGCCTTGAGTTCCCCGGCCGAAACGCCATAGGCGGAAATGTCCGGCGAGGCGCGATGGAAGCGCATCTTGCGGTGATATTCCAGCGGGTCCTTCTTGCGCACCAGCGCGCCGGCTGGCGTCATCAGCCAGTCGTAGAGGCGGGTGAGCAGAAAACGCAGCGCCGCGCCGCGGGCCAGCACCGGCAGGGCGGCGATCTCGGCGTCCGACAGTGGCCGGTTGCGGGCATAGCCCAGCAGCATCGCCCGGCCCTTGGTGATGTTGTAGGAGCCATCGGGCTCGAAGCACCAGGCGTTGAGGCAGACGGCGAGGTCGTAGACCAGGAAGTCGTTGCAGGCGAAATAGAAGTCGATGAGGCCCGAAAGCTGGTTCTTGAGGAAGAACACGTTGTCCGGGAACAGGTCGGCGTGGATGACGCCGCTCGGCAGGTCGCGCGGCCAGATCGCCGCCAGCACGTCGAGTTCGACGGCGATGTCCTCGGCCAGGCCCGGCAGCACTTCGTCGGCCCGGTCGCGGCTGGCAGCGAACAGCGGCGGCCAGCCCGTGAGGCTGAGGGCGTTGGGACGAGTGATGGCAAAGCCTTCGCCGGCCTTGTGCAGGGCGGCCAGCGCTTCACCCACCTGGCCGCAATGGCTGACGGCCGGGCGCTTCACCCACATGCCCTCGAGGAAGGTGACGATGGTGGCCGGCCGGCCGGCCAGTTTGCCGAGCGCCTCGCCGGCCCGATTGCTGACCGGCTGCGGGCAGATGATGCCGCGCGCCGCCAGATGCTGCATCAGCCCGAGGAAGAACGGCAGATCGGCTGGGTTCACGCGCTTCTCGTACAGCGTCAGAATGAAGGTGCCGCCTTCGGTGCGGAGCAGAAAATTGGAGTTCTCCACGCCCTCGGCAATGCCCTTGCACGACACCAGCGAGCCGATGTCGTAGCCCTCCAGGAAGCCGTTGAGATCTTCGTCGGAAACGTCGGTGTAGACGGCCATGGCAGGTCTTCTTTTGCTGGAAGGTCAGGCTTCGGAGGGATCGCGCAGCTGTCGCGGCAGGGTGAAGGCAATCGTCTCGTCGGCGGTACGCACCGTTTCGACGCTGACCTCGTAGCGGGCGGCGAAGGCGTCGATCACCTCTTCGACCAGGATTTCCGGTGCCGACGCGCCAGCGGTGATGCCGAGCGTGGCGATGCCCTCGAGCGCACTCCAATCGATGTCGGTGGCGCGCTGGATCAGCACGGCGCGGGCGCAGCCCTCGCGCGCCGCCACTTCGCGCAGCCGCTGCGAGTTGGACGAATTGGGCGCCCCGACCACCAGCAGCGCGTCGACCAGCGGCGCCACCGCCCGCACCGCCGCCTGACGGTTGGTGGTGGCGTAGCAGATGTCGCCCTTGTGCGGCGCGGCGATATCGGGAAAGCGGGCGCTGAGGGCTTCGACGATGGCACGGGTATCATCGACCGACAGCGTCGTCTGCGTCGTGTAGGAGAGGGCGGTGCCCGCTGGAAAATCGAGCCGGCCGACGTCATCGATGGTCTCGATCAGCGTCACCGCTCCTTCGGGCAGCTGCCCCATGGTGCCGATCACTTCCGGATGGCCCTCGTGGCCGATCAGGATGACGTGGCGACCCTTGCGGTGATGGATCTCCGCCTCGCGATGTACCTTGGTCACCAGCGGGCAGGTGGCGTCGAGCTGGAACAGGTTGCGAGCCGCCGCCGCCTCGGGCACCGACCGGGCGACGCCGTGAGCGGAGAACACCACCGGCTGGTCGGTGGGCGGAATCTCGTCGAGTTCCTCGACGAACACCGCCCCCTTGGCGCGCAGTTCGTCGACGACGTACTTGTTGTGGACGATCTCGTGCCGCACGTAGACCGGTGCGCCGAAGCGGGCGAGCGCCAGGTCGACGATCTGGATGGCGCGGTCGACGCCGGCACAGAAGCCGCGCGGCGCGCACAGCAGGATCTTGAGCCTGGGGCGAGACAAGGGCGAGGGTCCTTCCACGTGATTTGCAGCGGAATAGAAGTGTTCGGCCTGATCGTGTCAAGGGAAAGGCGTCCCGCCGCCGCCGAAGCGAGTCGCCAAGTGCCTTGGCGCGTGCTATGGAAGCCGCCAACGGAGGTGACGCTCTGATGAATTCGTCGATGAAGCATGTGATTGAGGCGCTGGCTCTCGCCGCCGCTTTCGTGGGTGCCGGCTGTTCGTCGGGCGCCATGGGTAACCTGTCGCCGCGCCAGCTGATTGCCGGCGGTCCCGATCCGGCGGCCGAGCAGAAGAGCCTGGAGCAGTTCGCTCCGGTCACCGTCTGTCCGCAGGTCGAGGTGCGCGACGGCACGCAGCTGCTGCGCGTCTTTGAGAAGGGCCGGGATGGCGACCTTGGCGCCGTGCGCTTCCAGGCGTCGATTCGCAAGTTCGCCCGCGAATGCCATACCGATCCGTCCACCGGCCTCACCACCATCAAGGTCGGCATCTGGGGCCGCATCATGACCGGGCCGATTGGCGCCACCGGCACCACGAAGCTGCCCATTCGCGTCGTGGCCGTGCGCAACGGC
Source organism: uncultured Pleomorphomonas sp. (assembly GCA_937868725.1). GTDB lineage: Bacteria > Pseudomonadota > Alphaproteobacteria > Rhizobiales > Pleomorphomonadaceae > Pleomorphomonas. Next base: position 17,238 of record CALMMQ010000002.1, on the reverse strand, counting down.
GATGAAGTGCTGTTCTCCCAGCTCTATCAGACCGATGCCACCATCATTCCCGGCAGCGCCGCCGCCGAGTGGACGGAGATCGTCGACGGCATCGGCATTCCCTCGGCCAAGGCCACCGGCAGCTTCGTCATCTATGTCGGTTTCGACGAATCCAAGCCCGACCCCAAGAAGGGCAAACGCTCCTGAGTGGGAAAACGTCGGCGCGGCAAGGCTGGCTGTTGTAATTTGCCGCGCTTTCAGGCATGCATGAAAATGGATACGGCAGGTCGTGGCTGTATCCGGGTTCCGAACGGCTTGCCGCTCGGAACAACGTTGTGCGGGAGAGATCGGTGGTCCGCCACCGACGCCGAAGGAGCAACCGCCCCGGAAACTCTCAGGCTCAAGGACCGCGAGCAACGAACGACGCTCTGGAAAGCAGCTCCGGCCACAGGCTGGCGCTCACCGAAGGAGTAACCCGGGCAACCGGGGAAATCTCTCAGGTTTCGTGACAGAGGGGGCGCGTGACGCCGGGACTCCGGCTTGCGCCCACCCGTGTTCCCGGAGCCTCGCCATGACGTCGCACGACGATTCCACGCCCCTCAAGACCCCACTCTACGATGCCCACGTGACGCTTGGCGCCCGCATGGTGCCGTTTGCCGGCTATCTCATGCCGGTGCAGTACGAAGGCATCATCGCCGAGCATCAGCACACCCGCGCCAAGGCCGGCTTGTTCGACGTGTCGCATATGGGTCAGGCCGTGCTGGTCGGCCCTGACCACGCCACCACGGCGGCGGCGCTCGAAGCGCTGGTTCCGGCCGACGTGCGCGATCTCGCCCCCGGCAAGCAGCGCTATTCGCAGCTGCTCAACGAGACCGGCGGCATCCTCGACGATCTGATGTTCTTCCGCTTCGCCGATCCCAGTCGCGACGGCGCCATCGGCCTGGTGGTCAACGCCGCCTGCAAGGCGGCCGACTACGCCCATATCGCCGCCCGTCTCCCCGACGGCGTCCGGCTCGACGTGCACGACAAGGCGCTGCTGGCCCTGCAGGGGCCGACGGCGGTCGACGTCATGGTCCGCCTCGGTGCCGCTGTCGCCGACTGGGACTTCATGGACGTGGGGCCTGTCCGGCTGGCCGGTATCGACGTCTTCGCTTCGCGCTCCGGCTACACCGGCGAGGACGGCTTCGAAATTTCCGTTGCTGCCGACAAGGCGGCGGCGCTCTGGGCGGCGCTGATCGCCGACCCCGACGTCAAGCCCATTGGCCTCGGCGCCCGCGACTCGCTGCGCCTTGAGGGTGGGCTCTGCCTCTACGGGCATGACATCGACACGACAACGACGCCGGTCGAAGGCGGGCTTGTCTGGTCGATCCAGAAGCGCCGCCGCGCCGAAGGCGGCTTCCCCGGCGCCGCCATTGTCCAGAAGCAGCTCGCCGAAGGCGTCGGCCGCAAGCGCGTCGGCATCCGCCCGGCCGGCAAGGCGCCGGCCCGCGACGGCACCGAGGTGCTGAATGCCGCCGGCGCGACCATCGGCGTCATCACCTCCGGCGGCTTCGGCCCCACGGTCGGTGGTCCCATCGCCATGGGCTACGTCAAGTCCGACAGCGCCGCCGTCGGTACGGCGGTGCAGCTCATGGTGCGCGGCAAGCCGATCGCCGCCGAGATCGTCGCGCTTCCCTTCGTTCCCGCCCGTTTCCATCGCACTGCCAAGTAACCTCTCAAGCAACGGAATGCCCAACATGACCAAGTACTTCACTGAAGATCACGAGTGGATCGCCGTCGCCGGCAACGTCGCCACGCTCGGCATCACCGACTATGCCCAGAGCCAGCTCGGCGACGTTGTCTATGCCGAAGTGCCCGAGGTTGGCCGCGTGCTCAAGAAGGGCGAGGAAGCCGCCGTCGTCGAAAGCGTCAAGGCGGCGAGCGAAGTCTATGCCCCGGTGTCGGGCACCGTCGTCGAGGCCAACACGGCGCTGAGCGACAGCCCGGCCACCGTCAACGAGGACCCGGAAGGCGCCGGCTGGTTCTGCAAGATCGAGCTGGCCGACGCCGGCGAACTTGCCAGCCTGATGGACGAAGACGCCTACAAGGCGTTCGTCGCCGGTCTCTGATCCCTTCCGTCGGCCGATGGTGGCGGTCGCCTGCTCCGGGGGCGGAGCCGGCGCGACCCGCTGCTGTCCGGCCGGATCAAGGAGCTGCTGCCATGCGCTATCTTCCCCTCTCCGATGCCGATCGGCGCGACATGCTCGCCGCCATCGGTGTCGACGACATCGACGCCCTGTTCGCCGATCTGCCGGCCGACAAGCTGTTGACCGGCCTGCCCAATCTGCCCGGCCACCAGTCGGAGATCGCCGTGACGCGGCGTTTGGCCGCCATGGCGGCGCGCAACGTATCGGCCGGGTCCGTGCCGTTCTTCATCGGCGGCGGCGCCTACAAGCACCACGTGCCGGCCAGCGTCGATCACCTGATCCAGCGCTCGGAGTTCCTGACCAGCTACACGCCCTATCAGCCGGAAATCGCCCAGGGCACGCTGCAGGTGCTGTTCGAGTTCCAGACCCAGGTAGCCCGCCTCACCGGCATGGATGTGGCCAACGCCTCGATGTACGACGGCTCCACCGGCCTCGCCGAGGCGGTGCTGATGGCCCACCGCATCACCCGCCGATCCAAGGCGGTGATCTCCGGCGGTGTCCATCCCCACTATCGCGGCGTCGTCGACACTGTGACGCGTTTCCCCGGCCACACCATCGACGCCCTGCCGCCTGATCCCGAGGGCACCGAGGACATTCTCGCCCGTATCGACGAGACGACGTCCTGCGTCGTCGTCCAGTCGCCGTCGTTCTACGGCCACCTTATCGACCTGAAGCCGATCGCCGCCAAGGCCCACGCCGTCGGCGCGCTGTTGATCGCCAGCTTCACCGAGGTGGTGTCGCTCGGCCTCATCGAGGCGCCGGGTGCCCAGGGCGCCGACATCGTCGTCGGCGAGGGCCAGTCGCTCGGTAACCCGCTCGGCTTCGGCGGCCCCTACGTCGGTCTGTTCGCCACCCGGCAGAAGTTCGTCCGCCAGATGCCCGGCCGCCTGTGCGGCGAAAGCGTCGATGCCGACGGCAAGCGCGCCTTCGTGCTGACGCTGTCGACGCGCGAGCAGCACATCCGCCGCGAAAAGGCGACGAGCAACATCTGCACCAACGCCGGTCTGTGCGCGCTGGCCTTCTCCATCCACCTGAGCCTGCTCGGGGAAACCGGCCTGCGGCAGCTGGCCCGCCTCAACCACGCCAACGCCGTCAAGCTCAAGGACGCGCTCAAGGCCGTGCCGGGCGTCGCGGTGCTGAACCGGACGTTCTTCAACGAACTGGCGGTCCGCCTCGACGGCGCCGCCGCGCCGCTGGTCGAGCGTCTGGCCGAACGCGGCATCCTCGCCGGCCTGCCGGTGAGCCGCGTCGAACCGCGCCATCCCGAACTCGACAACATCCTGCTGCTGGCCTCGACGGAAGTGAACACCGACGAGGATCGTGCTGCCCTGGTGGCGGCGCTCAAGGAGGTGCTGGCATGAGCATGAACAATGTTGGCCGTCCGACGAGCCCGGCCGTCACCGAAGCCCTCGGCGGCAAGACCACCTTCACTGGCAATCGCGGCCTCGACATCGAGGAGCCGCTGCTGTTCGAGATTGGCCGTTTCGACGCCACCGGCGTCGATGTCGACGCGCCTGAGGCCTTCGAGAGCTGCCTTGGCGGCCTTGAGCGCCAGAGTGCCATCGACCTGCCGGGACTGACCGAGCCGGAGGCCATGCGCCACTACGTCCGTCTCAGCCGCCAGAACTACGCCATCGATCTCGGCCTCTACCCGCTCGGCTCGTGCACCATGAAGCACAACCCGCGCCTCAATGAGGTGGCGGCGCGGCTTCCCGGCTTTGCCGATGTTCACCCGCTGCAGCCGCTGTCGACGGTGGCGGGCGCCGTCGAGCTGATCTCCGAGACCGGCCGCTGGCTGCTCGAACTGACCGGCATGGCGGCGGTGGCCATGAGCCCCAAGGCCGGCGCCCACGGCGAGATGTGCGGCATGGCGGCCATCAAGGCGGCGATTCGCCATCGTGGCGAAACGCGCGACATCGTGCTGGTGCCCGAATCGGCGCATGGCACCAACCCGGCCACGGCGGCGCTGCTGGGTTTCAAGGTGGTGTCGGTGCCGGCCCGGGCCGACGGTACGGTCGATCCGGAAGAGGTAAAGACGCGCCTCGGACCCGACGTGGCGGCCCTGATGCTGACCAACCCCAACACCTGCGGTCTGTTCGAGCGCGAGGTGGTGGAGATCGCCGAGGCCGTTCACGCCGCTGGCGCCTTCTTCTATGCCGATGGCGCCAACTTCAACGCCATCGTCGGCAAGGTGCGTCCCGGTGACCTCGGCGTCGACGCCATGCACATCAACCTGCACAAGACCTTCTCGACGCCGCACGGTGGCGGCGGGCCGGGCGCCGGCCCGGTGGTGTTGTCGGAGCGGCTGGCGCCGTTCGCGCCGGTGCCCTTTGTCCGCTTTGGCAAGGATGGCGGCGCCGAGTTCATCGAAACGCGCAAGATCGCCGGCGAGGCCGGTCTGACGCCATTCGGTCGCATCACCGCCTTCCATGGCCAGTTCGGCGTGTTCGTGCGGGCGTTCGCCTACATGCTGAGCCACGGCGCCGACGGTCTGCGTCAGGCCTCCGAGGATGCCGTGCTGGCCGCCAACTACGTCAAGGCGCGCCTCGGCGGCGTTATGAGCGTCGCCTTCCCCGACCGGCCGGCCATGCACGAAGTGCTGTTCGACGATCATTTCCTCGAGGGCACCGGCGTCACGACGCTGGACTTTGCCAAGGCGATGATCGACGAGGGCTTCCACCCGATGACCATGTACTTCCCGCTGGTCGTCCACGGCGCGCTGCTGATCGAGCCGACGGAATCGGAATCCAAGGCGTCGCTCGATCAGTTCATCGCCATGCTGGCTTCGCTGGCCGAGCGGGCCAAGGCGGGCGACGTCGCCAGCTTCAAGGCGGCGCCGCAACTGGCGCCGCGCCGCCGCGTCGACGAGACGCTGGCCGCCCGCCAGCCGCGCCTCGTCTACGCCGGCTGATCCGCACCCCGGAACGGGCGGGATAACCGCCCGTTCCAACGTCGATGCCGACCGGCCGGCGCTTGCCAGCGGTCGTGATTCGGCGCACCTTGGCGGACGAAGACCGCGCAAGGGAAATCTGTGCATGGCGATCGTCTCTCTGCCTGCGGGCGTCGGCGAGGTCCAGCAATATTCCGGCCAGCAGGGCAAGATGCCCCATCGCACGCCGGCGATTTCCGACGCCCCTGTGACGGGCTCCGGTCTTGCCGCCGAAGCCCTCCCCAACGCCATCGTGCCGACGACGACGGCGCTCGACATGGCGGTGGCGCTGGCCCTCGGCCGTCAGGATGGCCTCGCCGCCGTATTCGCCGAGGCCGAGCAGCTGGCCGGCCGATCGGATGTGCCGGCGGCGGTCAAGACGCTGCTCGCCGATCTCGCTGCGCTCAGGCTCGGCGACAGCGGCGAGCCGACGGCCGCCGACGTGGTGCGGGCGCTGCGCCTTTCCGGTCTGTTCCACGAATCCGCCCGTCAGGGCACGCCCGACCTCAAGGGCCTGCTGATCGCGCTGCGTTCCGAGCTGGCCACCTGGGTTGGAACCCGGGCCGACACCATCGTCGCCGCCGCTGGCGTGCCGACCGCGCGGTTGCAGCGGCCGCCGCCGCTCGGGCATGGCGGACCGTTGCGCGGCCAAGCCGTCGATGATGAGGCCGATCTTTCGACGCTGGACGACGTGGCGCTGGCCCGGCGCCTGGCCGGCAGTGCCGACCGGGCGCTGTGGCGGCTGTTCCTGCATCAGGCCGAGCACCTCGCCAGCGAGGAGGCCGGCCGGTCGGCGGGCGAGGCGGTCGCGCCCGCCGGGCACCTCGTGACCGAGCTGCCCGTCGCCGGTCCCACCGGCACGTCGATTGTCGGCCTGCGCGTCGAGACCGACGACCGCCGCACCGCCGACGGCGAGTTCATCGGCCGCGTCCACCGCGTCGAACTGGCCTTCGACATTGCCCCGCTCGGCCCGGTGACGGTGCGCGTCGGGCTGATGCCGGGCCATCGCGTTGCCGTCGGTCTGTGGTGCGACGGCGATGACGCCACCGTCCGCCTTGACGGCGAGCGCGAAGCCATGTCGCTCGGCCTCACCGCCGCCGGTTTGACGGTGGCCGGCATCGATCTGCACCACGGCCGGCCAGCCGAGCCGGACGAGCACAGGACGACTGGCAAGTCGCACCGACTGGACGTCAGCGTATGAGCGAACCCGATTCCCGCAAGGCCGTGGCGCTGGACTACAAGGCCCCGGAACCGCCCAAGGTGGTGGCGACCGGCCGGGGCCCGGTCGCCGATGCCATCGTCGCCCGCGCCGAGGAGGCGGGCGTGCCCATCGAGCACAACCCGGCCCTGGCCGAGGCGCTGTCGCGGCTCAAACTCGACGAAGCCATCCCGGAGGACCTCTATCGCGCCGTGGCGGTGGTGATTTCGGCCGTGCTGCGCGCCGCCCGCCGGCCGGGCGAGGCGCCGCTCACGCCGTCAGCGCCGCCGGATCGAGGTTCCAGTCGACCACCGTGAGGCTGTCGGCGTCGAGACGCAGACGGGCGACCGTGCCGGTCCCCATCTTGGCCGCCGTCGCCGGCAGACCAAGCGCCTTGGCCACCAGGCGGAAGATGCCGTTCGAGGACACCACCAGCACCACGGCGTCGGCGGCGTTCTCGGTTCGGATGCGCTCGATCAGCCGGTTCCAGCCGGCGAGCACCGCCGCTTCCCCCGGCTGCCAGCCGAAGCCTTCCGGCCAGATCGACCGCTGCTGCCAGTCGTCGATGGCGGCGTTTCCCACCTCGGCCCGGATTTCATCGTTGGAGCGGGCTTCCCAGCGACCGTAATCGATCTCGCGCAGGTCTTCGGAGATGATGCAGGCGGCATCACCGAGACCGAAGGCGCTGGCGACGATGCTGGCCGTCTCGCGCGTGCGCTTGAGCGGGCCGGCGTAGAGGCGCGATGGCGCCAGTCCGGCGGCGGCGAGGCCGGCAGCGACGGCGGCGGCCTGCTGCAAGCCCTTTTCCACCAGCGGCAGATCGGAGCGGGCACCGACCCAGACGACCTTGTCGCCGGGCGCGAACGTGTTGCCATGACGGGCGAGGACGAGTTGCACTGTTTCCATCCGATCGTGGCCGGTCCGGACCAGCGGAGACCGCGCCTGTTGAAGAGGACCGGCAGCGCACGCTGGTCGCGTCCGCCGCCGGTCCGGTTGCTCGATGCTCAGAGCGTGACGTTTATGGTGTAGGCCTTGGTGGTGCCGTTGGTCGGCAGAGCGACGTCCTCGGCAATCACCCGCCGGTAATATCGGGGCATGTTGTCTTCCGTGCCGTCATCATAGACCGAGAATTCGATGTTGCCGATGGGCGCGGCCGCGAGATTGGGCCAGTAGATCGCCATCTTGACGGCGCAGGTCGCCTTGCCCGCCGCCGGCACAACGGCGATCGTCCGGATGTCGTTAAAGTTGTAGTTGTCGGCGTCCGACAATTCCACCGAACAGTTGAGCTTGGCCGGATTGTACGAGGGCGACTTGATGGTGATGTTGGCCGTCACCTGAATGGTCGCATTGGCCGACACAGCGGCTTGCGGCTCAACGGTGGCCGCCGGTGCCGCCGTCTGGGCCCGCAGCAGCTTCTTGAGCAGTTGCACTTCGGCGTCGCCGGCGAAGGCGGGGCCGGCGATGGCCGCGAAGGCCAGCGCGGCGAGGGACGAAACAAGTCCGATGCGCTTCATGTCAAAAACCTCCGAAAAGAACTTTAGGCAGAAAGGTTCCCCCCCAAAAAAACACACACAGGAACCCCCGAGCGGCGGCGCCGGCCAAAATGACCGGGCCGGTGCCCCGCGTTGAGGCTATTGGCCGGCCGATGGCCGGTCAAGGGCGGAGGAAGGGGGCGTGGCGGCCGAAAAAGTCTGAATTCCGCCACCCCGGACCGTCGTTCAGCCGCCGACCAGCTCGCCCTCACGGGCGATCGTCGCCTCGACGACGGCGATGTCCTCGGGCGTATCGACGGAGGCATGCGTGCGGCCGCGATAGTCGACGATGACGACGCGCACCTTGAGGCCGTTTTCAAGCGCCCGCAGCTGTTCGAGGCCTTCGGTCTGTTCGAGCGGGGAGGGCGGCAGCGCCACGTAACGGCGCAGGCCGGCAACGGTGTAGCCGTAGAGGCCGATGTGGCGATGGACGGCGGCAAAGCCCGGCTTGCGGACGAAGGGAATGATCTGCTTGGAGAAATAGAGGGCGTTGCGGTTGAGATCGAAGGTCACCGTCGTGCCCGACGACGGCGCCTTGAGCTTATGGACGCGCAGGTCCTCAAGCGCCGCCTCGGTGAGCCGCACCGCCGGCGTCACCACGTCGAAGGCGTCGGGGGAGGCGAACTCGGCGATCATGTCCTCGAGGATCCACGGCGGCGTCAGCACGGCGTCGCCCTGGAAATTGATGACGGCCGCTTCGGTGATGGCGGCGGCGTCGATCGCTTCGGCGACGCGCTCGGTGCCGTTGGAGCAACGGTCGGATGTCAGCACCGCCTCGGCGCCGAAACTCCGGGCATGATCGACGACGCGGGCGTCTTCGGTGGCGATGACGACGCGGCCGGCGCCCTTGGCCGCCTTGGCGATGCGCCAGACACGTTCGAGCAGGCTGATGCCGGCGATCGGCAGCATCGGCTTGCCCTTGAGACGCTCCGAACCGAAGCGGGCGGGAATGACGATGGCGACCGACATGACTTGTCTCCTCAACGACTGCCGCGCCCGCCTCACGGTCTGGCGGCGCGACCGACTATACGCGACATCAATGCAACCGACAGGATCGGCAATCCCTTACTCCAGTCCGCCCCATTCGGCGAAGACGGCGATGGTCGGCGCCAGATCGACAGCGCGGCGGACCACCGTTTCGGCGCCGGCGTCGGTCAGGGCGTCGTTGAGGCCCTGCCAGTCATGCGCCCCGCCGACGAAACCGACGGCGCGCATGCCGGCGGCGACGGCGGCGCGGACGCCCGGCACAGAATCCTCAACCACGACGATGTCGCGCGGGGCGACGCCGAATTCGCTGGCCGCGTGCAGGAAGACGTTGGGATCAGGCTTGCCGCGTCGGTTGCCGACCTCCTGAGCCGAGAACACGTAGGGCTTGAAGCGGTCGAACAGGCCGGCCGTGGTCAGCGTCCGGCGGAGATAGTCGGCCGGCGAGTTCGAGCAGACGCAGCGCGGTCCGTCGAGGGCGTCCAGCATGTCGGCGACGCCGGGAACGGCCTTGACCTTGGCAATGCGGCGGCTGAACTGCTCCTCGATCTCCGACCGCATGTCGTCGGTGACGGCGTGGCCGAGCTCGTCGGCGATGAGGGCCCGCGTTTCGGCCTCCGGCAAACCGGCGAAACGCATGCTCACCTCGTTGGGGGTGATGGCCCAGCCGGCGGCCGTCAGGACGGCCGACAGCACTTCGGCGGAGATGATTTCCGAATCGATCAGCACGCCGTCGCAGTCGAAAATGGTCAGCATGGGCAGACGCGCCTCCCTGGCGCGGAAAGAAGTGGGGGCGGGATGACGGCAGCGGCCGTTACTGGAAAGCGGTCTCCATGAAGGACCGCAGCTTGCGGGAATGCAGCCGTTCCGGCGGCATCTCGCGCAGCTTCTCCATGGCCTTGATGCCGATCTCCAGGTGCTGGCTGACCTGACGCCGGTAGAAGGCGCTGGCCATGCCCGGCAGCTTGAGCTCGCCATGCAGCGGCTTGTCGGAGACGCAGAGCAGCGTGCCGTAGGGTACGCGGAAGCGGAAGCCGTTGGCGGCGATGGTGGCCGATTCCATGTCGAGCGCGATGGCGCGGGACTGCGAGAGGCGCTTGACCGGGCCGCGCTGGTCGCGCAGTTCCCAGTTGCGGTTGTCGATGGTGGCGACGGTGCCGGTGCGCATGATGCGCTTGAGTTCCCAGCCGGTGAGGCCGGTCACCTCGGCGACGGCGCTTTCGAGCGCCACCTGCACTTCGGCCAGCGGCGGGATGGGAATCCACAGCGGCAGGTCGGCGTCGAGCACGTGGTCCTCGCGGACATAGCCATGGGCCAGCACGTAGTCGCCGAGCTGCTGGCTGTTCCTGAGGCCGGCGCAATGGCCGAGCATCAGCCAGGCGTGCGGCCGCATCACCGCCACGTGGTCGGTGATGGTCTTGGCGTTGGATGGGCCGACGCCGATGTTGATCAGCGTGATGCCGGAATGGTCGCCGCGGATCAGGTGATAGGCCGGCATCTGCGGCAGGCGGGCGTTGGCGTCACCCTCGACCGGAGCCGATTCTCCGAGCGGCGTCAGCAAGTTGCCCGGTTCGACGAAGGCCGTGTAGTCGCCCTGGCCGCTGGCCATCATCTCGCGGGCCCGCTCGGCGAACTCGTCGACGTAGAACTGGTAGTTGGTGAACAGCACGAAGTTCTGGAAGTAGCGCGGCGAGGTGGCCGTGTAATGCTGCAACCGATGCAGCGAATAGTCGACGCGCGGCCCGGTGAACGGGGCGAGCGGCATCGGTTCGCCCGGCCGATTGGCCAGCGTGCCGTTGACGATGGCGTCGTCGGTGACGGCGAGGTCGGGCACGTCGAACATGTCGCGCAACGGTCGCGGCAGGCCGTCCATCAGCGCGCCTTCGACATAGGCACCCTCGTAGAAGGCGAAATGCAGCGGGATGGGCAGGGTGCTTTCGCCCACTTCCACCGGCACGTCATAGTTGCCGATGATCACCGAGATCTGCTCGATGAGATAGTCGCGATAGAGTTCGGGCCGCGACACCGTCGTCTCGTAGACGCCGGGGCCGGGCATGTGGCCGTAGGCCAGGCGCGAATCGCCCATGCCGTGCGTCTGGGTGGTGACGCGGATCAGCGGATAGAAGGCGCGGATGCGCCCCTCGGGCACTTCGCCCTGTACGACCGCCTCGAACGACGACCGCAGGAAGGTGGTGTTGCGGTTGTAGATCTCGATCAGCCGGTCGACGGCCGCGCCGGCATCGCGGTAGCCGGTCATCGGGATATGCGGCGGTGTGGCGACAGCCTGGGCGGCTGGGCGCGGCGATAGGGTCATGTTGTTCTCTTATTGGTACAAACGTTGGATCGTCGCATTTTCGGACGTTGTACGGACGATCCGATACCACACGATGACGGTTTTGGCCCGCCTTTTCTGTCGGTCGCTCAAACCCCGTCGGGGCGGCGGGCATTGCGGATCAGCGGTACGTGCGGTCCGGCCGCCGGATCGAGTTCGCCGGTGAGGCGGACGTCGTCGAACACCTCGACGGCGCGGGCGAACGGCACGAAGCCCAGGCGCTGATAGAACGGCAGCGCCTGCGGGCTGTCGAGGTGGCAGGTGTGCAGCCACAGCCGGCGCGTCGATGACCGGGAAAACGCCATGTCGATGGCCCGGTCCATCATCCAGCCGCCGACGCCGCCGCCGATGGCGGCCGGCGACAGGCCGAAGAAGGTGATCTCGATGTTATCCGGTTCGGCGTGGTCCATCTCCAGCATGCCGAGCCGGCGGCCGTCCTTGACCGGGCAGTAGTTGCGCAGGTCCGGGTCGGCCAGCCGGGCGGCCAGCCGGGCGTCTCCCATCCTGAGGCGCGACGACCACAGCCACTCCCAGCCGATCTCGGTGTAGAGCGCCTTGTAGGCGGCCGTCGGCCAGGCGGTGACCGCTTCGAGCGTGTAGCCCTCCGGGGCGGGACGGGGCGCGCGGTCGGGCCGGCGCGTCATCTCGAGATAGGTGACGACGGTGGCGAGCTTGCCGGGAGGAATCGGATGGTAGCCATCGGCAACGAAGGGGCGTTCAGTCATGGAAGGGCCGGGTATCGGAGGACGGGGGGCGATGCCGCGAATCGGCACCGCCGGGTGATGGTCGGCTGTTCTACAGGAAACGGCCGACGATCCGAAGATGGCGCCGGCCGGTCGCCTGATATGGGCGTTGCCCGACGGCCACAACAGAGGCTCCCTGCGCCGCTCACGCCAAATTGTACTTTTGCGCCCGCCGGCCATCGGCTATAAGCGCCGGAAGATCAACGCCATCAAGGGAGGGCCACATGGATATGACCGTGCTTATGCGCCTTCCGCGCCGGAACTTCGTTCTCCAGGCCTAGGCGTTCTACGGTTCAGCACAATTTCCTCCTGACAGTTTGCGGCCCGCCGGGGCCGTATGCCCATCTCTCGCCGCGCTCCCCCGTAGCCGTTTGCCGGACGGAGGAGGCGTCGCCGATCCGCTTTACGGAGCCCATGATGTTCTCGTGGTTTGAACACCGCCTCGATCCCTATCCGGACGAGGCGCCGACGCAGCCGCCGTCCGGACTGCTGCCTTTCCTCTGGCACTATTCACGCCCAGCCGCTCCCTGGCTGGTGTTGATGTCCGTCTGCTCGGCCGTTATCGCCGTTGGCGAAGTGACGCTGTTCCGCTTTCTCGGCGACATCGTCGACTGGCTGAGTAACGCCGACCGGGCCACGTTCCTTGCCACCGAGGGCCATCGCCTGGTGTTGATGGCGGCCGTGGTGCTGCTGGTGCTGCCACTGACGGCGGCGCTGTCGTCGCTGGTCATGCATCAGGTGCTGCTCGGCAACTATCCGATGATCGCCCGCTGGCAGATGCACCGCTTCCTGCTGCGGCACTCGATGACGTTCTTCGCCAACGAGTTTGCCGGCCGCGTGTCGACCAAGGTGATGCAGACGGCGCTGGCCATCCGCGAGACGGTGATGAAGATGCTCGACGTCTTCGTCTACGTGGCGAGCTATTTCATCTCGATGATGGTGGTGGTGGCCTCCGCCGACGCGCGTCTGGTGCTGCCACTCCTCGGCTGGCTGGTGATCTACATCGCCATCGTCGCCTTCTTCGTGCCGCGTCTCGGCCGCGTGGCGGCGGCCCAGGCCGACGCCCGCTCGGTGATGACCGGCCGCATCGTCGACAGCTACACCAACATCGCCACCGTCAAGCTGTTCTCTCACGCCGGCCGCGAGGAAGCCTACGCCCGCGACGCCATGGACCTGTTCATGCGCACGGTCTACAGCCAGATGCGCCTCGTCACCTGGTTCCAGGTGCTGGTCTACGCCAACAACTGTCTGGCGCTGTTTGCCGTCGGCGCGCTGTCGATCTGGTTCTGGCTCGACAACGCCGTGTCCGTCGGCGCCATCGCCATCGCCATCGGTCTGGCCATGCGCATCAATGGCATGAGCCAGTGGATCATGTGGGAAGTGTCGGCGCTGTTCGAGAACCTCGGCACCGTCTACGACGGCATGGCGATGATGGCCAAGCCGCACGACGTCGTCGACCGGCCAGCGGCGCCGGCCCTGACGACGCGGCACGGCGCCATCCGCTACGACGCTGTCCGCTTCCACTACGGCAAGGGCAAGGGTGTGATCGATGGCATCAGCCTCGATATCGCCCCGGGCGAGAAGGTCGGCCTGGTCGGCCGCTCCGGTGCCGGCAAGACGACGCTGATGAACCTGCTGCTGCGCTTCTACGATCTTGAGGGCGGCACCATCACCATCGACGGCGTCGACATCGCCACCGTCCGTCAGGATTCGTTGCGGGCGTCGATCGGCGTGGTGACGCAGGACACTTCGTTGCTGCACCGGTCGATCCGCGACAACATCGCCTACGGCCGGCCGGATGCCTCCGACGCCGAGATCACCGAAGCGGCCCGGCGGGCCAACGCCTGGGAGTTCATCGAGACGCTGGTCGACCGTGACGGTCGCAAGGGCCTCGACGCCCAGGTCGGTGAACGCGGCGTCAAGCTGTCCGGCGGTCAGCGTCAGCGCATCGCCATCGCCCGCGTCTTCCTCAAGGACGCGCCGATCCTGGTGCTCGACGAGGCGACCAGCGCCCTCGATTCGGAGGTCGAAGCGGCGATCCAGGAGAATCTGTTCGCGTTGATGAAGGGTAAGACGGTGATCGCCATTGCCCATCGCCTGTCGACGCTGACGGAAATGGACCGGCTGGTGGTGATCGATGGCGGTCACATCGTCGAAGCCGGCAGCCATCAGGACCTGGTGGCTGAGGGCGGCATTTATGCCGACCTGTGGAACCGCCAGTCCGGCGGCTTCATCAACGACGACGTCGAAGAAGAGGAAGCGGCGGCGCAGTGATCGCCGTCGCCGGGCGCCGGCATCGAACCCGGTGGGTGGCGTCAGGCCGCTTGCCGGGCGATGGCGGCGTAGGCGGCGTTGATCGCCGCCATGCGTTCGGTGGCGAGGCGGATGAAATCCGACGGCAGGCCGCGTGCCTGCAGCTTGTCGGGATGGTGCTCGCTGGCCAGCCGCCGCCAGGCCCGCTTGACCTCGTCGGCGTCGGCGCCAGGATCGAGCCCCAGCACGGCATAGGGACTGTCGACCGGGGTCTTGGTGTGGCGGGCCATCAGCCGGGCAAAGGTGCGCTCGGAAATGGCGAACAGCCCGCGCACGTCGCGCAGGAAGGCCAGTTCCCGCTCGTGCACGATACCATCGGCGGCGGCGATGAACATCAGCCCGTCGAGGATGTCAGACAGCGTATCGATGTCGTCGCCGTAGAGCGACTTGATGCGCGCGGCGTAATATTGGTAGCCGGCCACGTCCTGCTTGGCGAGATTGAACAGCCGGGCGACGTTGCGCTGTTCTTCCGGCGGCACGTTGAACAGGCGGCTGACCACCTCGACCTCGTCGGCGGTGACGATACCGTCGGCCTTGGCCATCTTGGCCGACAGGGCGATCATGGCAGCCGTGAATGTCACCTGCCGGCGGTGTTCGGCGCAGAACGGCGAACACACGGCCTCACAGACATATTCGACCACCGAGCTCACCGCGTCGGGCAGGCGGCTGATGATCTCCGAGAACTGCTGCCATACTGTCATGATCACAGAACATACGGCATTTGACCGGGGCGTGCGAGGCCAAAACGCGCCACTCACGCCCCAAACACCGCAAGTTGACCATGTGGTCAATGCGGCGTTGACAACCGCGCCAGCGCTTATCGCAGGCGCAGGCGGTTGACGAGATGCATGGCAATGCCGGCGACGAGCCCCCAGAAAGCGCCGGGCACGCCGAAAAAGCCGACACCGGAGGCGGTGACGATGAAAGTGATCACCGCCGCTTCGCGCGTCTCGGTGGCGTTGAGCGCCGTCGAGGCCGAGGCGCCGAACGCGCCCATCAGGGCGAGGCCGGCCACGGCCTGGATGAGGATCGGCGGCGCGGCGGCGATGAAGGCGGTGGCGGCGCCGGAGATGAGCCCGACGGCGATATAGGCGAGGCCGCAGACGATGGCCGCCCAATAGCGCTTGGCGGGATCGGCTTCCGCTTCCGGGCCGGCGCACAGCGCCGCGGTGATGGCGGCGAGATTGACGGCATGGCCGCCAAAGGGGGCGGCGAGCATGGTGAAGATGCCGGTGTTGCGCAGGATCGGCCCGAACTCCGGCTTGTAGCCGTTGGCGTTGAGCACTGCCATGCCGGAGATGTTCTGCGCCGCCATGGTGACGACGAAGAGCGGCAGGGCGGTGCCGATCAGCGCGGCGACCGAGAAAGTCGGCATCACCAGCACCGGCGCCGGCACGAGACCCTGCCAGACCGAAGGCGGAATGGGGGTGGTGAAGCCGATCAGCACGGCGGCGACGATGACGGCGGCCGGCACCGCCAGCACCTTTCTATAGAGGCCGACCAGCACCCAGGTGAGCACGACGGCAAGACCGGTGAGCGGATCGGCCGCCACCGCCTTGACCGGAGCGAGGCAGAGCGACAGCAGCACGCCGGCCAGCATGGCGCTGGCGATCGGCATCGGGATGGCGGCCACGGCGCGGCCGAGCGGCTTCCACAGCCCGGCCACGACAATGAGGGCGCCAACGATGAGGAAGGCGCCAACTGCCATCGGGAAGCCGCCGACGACGGCGCCGGAACTGGCGAGCAGCGCCGCGCCGGGTGTCGACCAGGCGACCGAGATCGGCATGCGCGTCCGGAGCGACAGCATGACACCCGAAATGCCCATGGCGATGGAGAGGGCCATCAGGCCGGAGGCGGCTTCGGCCGGCGAGGCGCCGGTGGCGGCGAGGCCCTGAACGACAACGGTGAAAGCTCCGGCGAAACCGACGAACGCGGCGACGAGCCCGGCAAAGACGGCGGGCAGGGTAGGATGGCTGGACATGAAGGAGGTGCAGACCCGTTGATGGTGTAATGGCGAGGTCTGGCCATCTGATCGAATCGAACCGGCAACCGCAAGTCTGGAAATTGGGCGGATTGGCAGCGGCAATGCGGAATCACTGCGCTGCCGGTGGCCGGGAATCATGGCCGCCCGACCGGACGGCAACGGGCGTCGGCGCGGCGACCCCTGTGGATCAGTCATGGAGTTGCCATGATCAAACCGGTACGGAAGTTTGCTTAAGGGCCGCGAAAGCGGCCATTTCCTAACGCGTTGCCATCGTCTATTTCTCTTTTGAAGCATCAACTTAACGAATTTTTAACACCTATATTTCGGCACATGCTAATATAAGTGGCAATTCTGCAACATGGGTTTTCGAATAGGCTTTGTGGCGAACCGGCGACCGTCTTTCCCGTTGAACCCCGGCTCAGGATCGGCCATCACTATGACCGTGAGATTTCGGGAGACGGAACTCACCGCCAAGTGAAGCTGAACTGCCTGGGGTGGTAAGGCGGCGGAACAAGGCGGCAAAGAACCGGAACCGGTTCCAGGCTTTGAGATGATGACGGTCAGGCCGTTTGTCGTCAGGTCGGGATGGGTTCCTTCTCTAGATTGACTTTGGAGGTCAGAAATGAACGTTAAGAGCATCCTGCTCGGCACCGCTGCCGCCCTCGTTGCTTCCGGCGCTTACGCTGCCGACCTGCCGGGCGAAGCTGCTCCGGCCGCCGTTGACTACGTGAAGGTTTGCGACGCTTTCGGCGCCGGCTTCTTCTACATCCCCGGCACTGACACCTGCCTCGACATCTCCGGCCGCTTCCGCGGTGGCATTGCCTTCTCGTCCTCGAAGAAGACCCGTACGGGTTCGGGCACGACGGCTGATCCGTACGTCTACGGCGGCGGCACCGAAGTCGACTTCACGAACGCTGCCCGCGTTCAGTTCGACGCCCGTTCGGCCACCGATCTTGGTACGCTCCGCGCCTTCGCCGAAGTCTCCATGGAAGACAGCGATCGCGGCGCCAAGTTCAACAACGTCTTTGTCCAGCTCGGCTACGTGACCGTTGGTCGCC
>CALMMQ010000001.1 GCA_937868725.1 uncultured Pleomorphomonas sp. | reverse complement strand
GTGATGGGCGGCTTGACTGGACGTTCTTCTCTTCGATCAGAAGTCCATGCCGCCCATGCCACCGCCCGGCATGGCCGGAGCAGCTTCCTTCTTGGGAAGCTCGGCAACCATCGCCTCGGTGGTGATGAGCAGGCCAGCCACCGAAGCGGCGTCCTGCAGAGCCGTGCGCACGACCTTGGTCGGGTCGATGATGCCGGCCTGGATCATGTCGACGTACTTCTCGTTCTGAGCGTCGAAGCCGAAGGTGCTGCCCATGTCGAGCACCTTCGAGACGACGACCGAACCCTCGACGCCGGCGTTGGCGGCGATCTGACGGATCGGGGACTCGAGGGCGGCGAGAACGATCTTGATGCCGCGCTCGATGTCGAGGTTGTCGGAGCTGAGGGCGCTGACGGCGGCCTTGGCGCGCAGCAGCGCGGTGCCACCACCCGGAACGATGCCGGCTTCGACAGCGGCGCGCGTGGCGTTCAGAGCGTCGTCAACGCGGTCCTTCTTTTCCTTGACTTCGACTTCGGTCGAACCGCCGACGCGGATGACGGCAACGCCACCGGCGAGCTTGGCCAGACGCTCCTGCAGCTTCTCGCGGTCGTAGTCCGAGGTCGTCTCTTCGATCTGGGCCTTGATCTGGGCAACGCGGCCCTCGATGTCGGCCTTGGCGCCGGCGCCGTCGACGATCGTGGTGTTCTCCTTGGCGACCGTCACCTTCTTGGCGCGACCGAGCATGGCGAGCGTCACGTTCTCGAGCTTGATGCCGAGGTCTTCCGAGATGACCTGGCCACCGGTCAGGATGGCGATGTCCTCGAGCATGGCCTTGCGGCGATCACCGAAGCCCGGCGCCTTGACGGCAGCGATCTTCAGGCCGCCACGCAGCTTGTTGACGACGAGCGTGGCCAGGGCCTCGCCCTCGACGTCTTCGGCGACGATCAGCAGCGGACGCGACGACTGGACGACAGCCTCGAGCACCGGCAGCATGGCCTGCAGGTTGGACAGCTTCTTCTCGTGGATGAGGATGTACGGATCCTCGAGATCGGCGACCATCTTCTCGGCGTTGGTCACGAAGTACGGGCTGAGGTAGCCACGGTCGAACTGCATGCCTTCGACGACTTCGAGCTCGGTCTCGGCGGTCTTGGCTTCCTCGACGGTGATGACACCCTCGTTGCCGACCTTCTGCATCGCCTCGGCGATCATCTGGCCGACTTCGGTCTCGCCGTTGGCGGAGATGGTGCCAACCTGGGCGACTTCGGCCGAGGTCGAGATCTTCTTCGAGCGGGCGTTCAGATCCTTGACGGCCTCGGCGACGGCGAGGTCGATGCCGCGCTTGAGGTCCATCGGGTTCATGCCGGCGGCAACGGCCTTGGCGCCTTCGCGGACGATGGCCTGGGCCAGCACGGTGGCGGTGGTGGTGCCGTCACCGGCGATGTCGTTGGTCTTCGAGGCCACTTCGCGCACCATCTGGGCGCCCATGTTCTCGAACTTGTCGGCGAGCTCGATCTCCTTGGCGACGGTCACGCCGTCCTTGGTGATGCGGGGAGCGCCGAACGACTTTTCGATGACGACGTTGCGGCCCTTGGGACCGAGGGTGACCTTGACGGCATCGGCGAGGATGTCGACGCCGCGCAGCATCTTGTCGCGGGCATCAGCGCCGAATTTGACTTCCTTGGCAGCCATGTGAATTGCTCCTTGAAGAGATTGGGAAAGGGACGAAGGGACAGGCGGCTGATCAGCCGACGATGCCCATGACGTCGGATTCCTTCATGATCAGGAGGTCCTGACCGTCGAGCTTGATTTCCGTGCCGGACCACTTGCCGAACAGCACCTTGTCGCCAGCCTTGACGTCGAGGGCGACCAGTTCGCCCTTCTCGTTGCGGGCGCCGGGGCCAACGGCCACGACTTCGCCCTGCTGGGGCTTTTCCTTGGCGGTGTCGGGGATGATGATGCCGCCGGCCGTGCGTTCCTCGGACTCGAGGCGACGAACAACGACACGGTCGTGCAGGGGACGGAACTTCATGGGTTCTGCTCCTCAAATGTTTATGCCGCCGGCGTTTCCAGAACGACTGTCCGGGATGAGCGGGGCGGCTTCTACAAAGTCTGTTAGCACTCACGTCTGGTGAGTGCCAGGCAGCAGCGAGATAGGTCCGGCGTCCGCCGCTGTCAAGGGCGGGTGCGTATTTTCATGAATCGGATGTTGATCCCCGGCTGGCCCGGATCACCGTGAGGCAGCCGGCGACGATCAGCACCGTGCCGGCCAGCGTGGCCAGCGTCGGCTGTTCGCCGAAGACCAGGATGCCGATGGCCACCGCCCAGAGAAAGGCCGAGAATTCGAGCGGCGCCAGCACGTTGGCGCCGGCCAGCGCATAGGCATGGGCGAACAGGTACTGGCCGAGCGTGCCGAGCGTGCCGAGCGCGCCGAGCAGCAGCAGCTGGTTGAGGCTGAGCGGCGTGAAGGCGTAGATGCCCAACGGCACGGAAAACACCATCAGCGCCAGGTTCTGGGCCAGGATCATCGTCGGCACCGGATCGCGGGCGGTGTCGCGGCGCGTCAGGTTGGTCGAGATGGCATAGGTGACCGATGAGGCGAGGGCGGTGATGTAGCCGAGCGGTGCGCCGTGATCGCTGCCAGTCAGGCGTCCGGACAGCATGACCAGAATGCCGGAAAAGCCGATCAGCGTCGCCACCACCGCCCGGCTGCTGATGCGCTCGCCCAAAATCAGCGCCGCTCCGAACACCAGGAAAAACGGCGAGGTGAAGGTAAGCGCCACCGCCTGGGCCAGCGGCAACAGCTTCAGTGAGAAGAAGAACAGCGTCACGGTGGCCAGCATGAACACCGAGCGCAGCAGCGCCCGTCCGATCGCCTGCCGGCTCGGCCAGGGCGTGCCGATGGCCCGGGCGATGACCGCCGCCGAGATGAAGCCGTTGACGTAGCGCATGAAGACGACGAACAGCACCGGCAGGGCGGCATTGGCCGTCTTGGCCGCCGCGTCCATGGCCGACATGAAGGCGATGGCCAGGAGCACCAGGCCGATGGCGAGCGCGCGCGGCGACCTCATGGCCGGCCGGGAAGTGTGAGCAAAGTCATCGACGAGGCCGGGCCTTACTTCTGCGGTGCTGTGGCAGCGGCGATGGTGAACGGCAGCTCGAAGCTGCCCGTCTTCGGCGAGTTGACGTCGTGCAGCTTGGTTTCCAGCACGTAGTCACCGGGCTTCAGTCCTTTGAACGCATATACGATGAACACCTGAAATTCCTTGTTGCGCCGACGTGACTTCATGTCGAGCGTGGCAAAATCGCTCTGGGCGTGCAGGATCTGGCCCTTGGCCGTCCTGAGCTCGAAATCGGCGGTAAAGTCGATCTTGAAGAAGTCGCCGTCCTTGCCGAAGCCGTAGCCGAAGGGCTCGGCGTAGACGAGCATCTGTTCGTCGGGCATGAACACCGAGGTGGGTCGGGCGTTGTAGATGCCGAAGCCTTCCGGCTTGCCGGTGACGAAGCTGGCTTCGGAAAAGCCGAGCGGGGCGGCATCCCAGGCAATGTTGAAGGCGTCTTCGACGGCGGCCAGCGCTTGCACCGGTTTGCCGGTGGCCAACAGGCTCTCGGCGGTGGTGGCGTCATCCAGAATCTGCCCGGCCAGGCCAACGGAGGGAAACGCCACTGCGAACGCCAGCAGGCCAGCGGGAAGATAACGCGCCCCAGTCATTTTGCGCCAAACCCTCTTGGAAACACGGCCAGGACGTTGGTTCGTCTTGATGCGGCGACCACGAACCGCCGCTGACACGTCCGCGTCGGCGAGATTGGCCCATCTTACTGAAACGCGTCGCCTTTCCAAGCCTCCGCGCCGGTTGCTCGCCGCTTTTTTAGGCGACGTTCGCCGCTGCCTCGTCGATATCGCGTCGCTTGCGGTAGATGGTCGACGGGCTGATTTCCAGCGCCGCCGCCGCCCGGGCGATGTTGCCGCCAAAGGCGGCGATGGCTTCCTCGATGATGCGTGCTTCTTCCATCCACAGTGGCCGCACGTCGGCAGCGGTCTTGGCCCCGCGCCCCTCGTCGCTGGCGGCGGGCGTGCTGCGCAACAGCGGCGCCACCAGGCTGGCGGTGACGAGATCGCCCTTGTTCTGCGTTACCAGGAGTTCAATGACGTGGCGCAACTCGCGGACGTTGCCGGGCCAGACGTGAGCGGCCAGGGCCTCGATGGCGCCGGTGTTGAAGCGGGTGAAGCGGCCGCCGACGCTGCGGTTGGCCTCGCGGATCAGCACGTCGATCAGCGCCGGCACGTCCTCGGCCCGGTTGGCGAGGGCCGGCACTTCGAGCGTCAGCACGTTGAGGCGGAAGAACAGATCCTGCCTGAGGCCGGTCGGGCCGCGCAGCTCGTCGAGGCTACGGTTCGACGAGGCGATGATCCGCACCGACGGCTTGCGTACGCCTTCGAGCGTCGACACCTCGCTGGTGCCGAGGAAGCGGGCCAGGATCGCCTGTGCCGCGTCGGGCAGGAAGCCGACTTCGTCGAGAAACAGCGTGCCGCCGTCGGCGCGCAGCAACGCACCGTCAGCGCTCGTCAGCTCGCGCAACAGTGCGTCGGGGCAGGTGCCGGAACAGTCGAGCGTCACCCACGGCCCCTCCTTGCGCCGTGACCGGGCGTGCACGGCGCGCGCCACCAGCGACTTGCCGGTGCCGGCGGCGCCGCAGACGAACACCGGGCCGAGGGAAGGGGCGACGCGCTGGATCTGGTCGAACAGCGCCCGCATGGCGGCGGACTGGCCGATCAGGCCTTCGAACTCGTCGGCGCCGAGCTTGTGCGGTTCGATGAACTGGCGCTCGATGCGGCGGGCAAAGGCAACGCCGTCGAGCGGCTTTTCGATGAAGTCGGCCGCCCCGGCCCGGACGCTGCCGACGGCAGCCTGCACGTCGTTGGCGGCGCCGATGGCGTAGGTGGTGACGGTGGGCGCGCGACCGCTCAGTTCGGAGAAGCCGGCAAGGCCGCCGGCGGTATCGAGATCGACAACGACGACGTCGAAGCTGCGGTCGGACAGCAGGGCACGGGCCGCGTCGAAGTCGGCGGTCTCCATGATCATCAGTGGCCGGGCAATGCGCGCTTCCAGCGAGGTTCTGATGGTTTTCCGGGCGCCCTGATCGCGATCGACAATCAATAACCGTACGGACGAAGAGTTGCGCTGGGGGACGCCCATCGGAACGCATTCCTTGCAGGAAGGGGCGCGGATTCTTCCGCGATGCGCCGACTTTGCGCGAAGCATGGTAAACAATTGGTTGACCGATGCCTGGCGGGGAAGCGTTTTGTGTGTCGGCGACGTTGCCATTGGGGCCGCCGACACAGACGGACAAACCGTTGCCCGATCAGGGCACGACGTCGTAGCCGGCGGCGGCGATCGCCTCGCTCACGGCCGCCTTGTCGGTGGTCGTCACCACGCTGACCTTGCCGGTGGCCAGATCGATCTTGACCTCGGCCGCCGGGTCGAGCCGCTTGATCGCCTTCTCGACGTTGCCGGCGCAACCGCCGCACATCATGCCTTCGACCTTGAGATCGTACATAGCGTTTCCTCGCGTTGGCAAAAGGGCGGCAGACCGCCGTGAACCCGACCATCGCCGGTCGCCGCCGCCCGGTCAAGTCACAGCCGCGCGACAGCGCCTCGCCATGACCGAAGTGGTCAGATTCATCTGGATAAATTGCCGCCGCCCTGTCGCGGTTCTGGGAAAAACCGCGCACAATCGCCGGCGATTCGTCTCGCGCCAGGAGTCCGTCGGCCGATGAGCCGCATGTCCTCGTTACTGATCCTCATTGCCATGGTCGTCACCGCCGGTTCGGTGGCGACCGTGCTGGACATGCGCTTCGGTCTGCCGCTGGGCCAGGCCATGGTGCTCGGCCTCGGCCTGCTGCTGGTGCTGGTGCTGGTGCAGCAGTTTCTTGAGCGTCGCCGCGATCGCGACTGGCTCGAAGCGCGCATCGACGAGATCGCCGCCGTGGTCGGCGATGGGCAGAGCGAGCTGTCCCGGCTCTCCAACCGGCTGAGCCGCATCGAGCAGTCCTTGCCGCAGCGGGTGCGTGAGGAAAGCGAACCGCTGGCCGCCGAGGTCGAGGTCGTGGGGCAGTTGCTGAAGCAGGTGGCCGAGACGCTGGCTGAACTCGAAAGCCGGGTAGACCGCCGCTTCTCCGATTTCGATAGCCGCACCGTTGCCATGGTGTCGCGCGCCACCTCGGCGCTGACCGGCGAGACCGGCCGGAGCGCTCGGCCGGAACCGGCAGCCGCCAGCGAGGCCGCCGACGCCAGCGCCCTGTTCGTCGGCGAAGCCAACGACATGCCGGCGCCGTTGGCCCGCGAGATCGAGCAGTTGATCCGCCAGGAAGCCATCGAGATCCATCTGCAGCCGATCGTGACGCTGCCGCAGCGCAAGGTGCGCTATTACGAGGTGCTGACCCGGCTCAAGGGTCGCGACGGTCTCATCGAAGCGGGAAAGTTCGTGCCGGTGGCCGAAGACCGTCGCCTCATCGCCAAGCTCGACACCTTCCAGGTCATCCGCGCCTTCCAGGTGCTGAAGCGGCTGACCCAGCGCAACGGCGACATGGGCCTGTTCATCAACCTGTCGCTCGAAAGCCTTGGTTCCAACGCCTTCTTCCGCGACTTCCAGGCTTTCCTGACCCAGAACAAGGCCATGGCCGATCTGGTCCAGTTCGAGTTCCGCCAGGAGGCGTTGCGCGACATCGGACCGCTGGAAGCGGAAAGCCTCAAGGCCGTGGCCGACCTTGGCTATCGCTTCTCGGTCGACAACGTCACCGACCTCAGAGGCGACTTCCGCCGTCTCGCCGACATGGGGTTCCGCACCGCCAAGGTGACGGCCGACCGTCTGCTCGGCCGTCAGGCCATCGCCATCGGCGACATTCATCTCGAGGACCTGGCCGGCCATCTGGTGCGCCAGGGCATGACGCTGATCGCCGATCACGTCGAGAGCGAGGCGCAGGTGGTCGATCTGCTCGACTACGACGTCCACTTCGCCCAGGGCTTCCTGTTCTCCGCCCCGCGTCAGGTCCGCCCGGAAGTGCTGGCCGCTGGCAGCCAGACTGGCGGCGTCGGCCGCTCGGAAGCGGTCAGCGGCCGTTGACGCTCGCTTCACCTTTCGCCCGGACAAGCAAACGGCCGGCGGCTTGAAGGCCCCGGCCGTCGATCGATGCTGTCGAGACAGGCACGCCTTACCAGAGCTTGAGGCGCTTCCAGAACGACGGCTGTTCCTTGTTTGGATCGTCGGTGGTCACCGGCACACCGGGCGCCGGCTGCAGATAGGCAACCGGCGGTTCGACCAGCGCCTTGCGCTGCGGCTTGCCATTGGCGTCGTAGAGACCATCGGAACTGACGCCGGAGATCTTGCCGATCTCGCTCGGCCGCAGCACGTGGCGCTCGTTGTTGTTGACCAGCGGTCCACGCGTGACCGGGCCGCTGTTGTCATCGGGCAGGCGAACGGCGGTCAGCTCTCCCGAGGGAACGGTGTCGTTGCGGTCGCGGCCGGCATCGCGCGCCGCCGCTTCGCGCAGCATCTTGGCGCGCGCCACGTCGGGATCGTTGGGCCAGTTGGGCATCTGCGCCACCTTGCTGGCGTCTTCCGGCGGCGCCAGGGTCTTGGTGGCGGGCGGCATCACCAGCGGCGCACGCGGCGAATAGTCGATGGGCGTCTTGCGCGTCGAAACCGCGCCGAGGCCTTCCATGATGGCCCGGCCCATGGAAG
This sequence comes from uncultured Pleomorphomonas sp., assembly GCA_937868725.1. Lineage (GTDB taxonomy): Bacteria > Pseudomonadota > Alphaproteobacteria > Rhizobiales > Pleomorphomonadaceae > Pleomorphomonas. The sequence goes on along the minus strand of CALMMQ010000001.1, from coordinate 65,681 downwards.
CGTTGGGCACTTCCGTTTCCGTGTCGTCCCCGGCGACCGTCGTCCCCATGGACGAGCAGGCAGTAAGACAAGCGCCGAGCACCGCGAGAGTGGCAAGCCGCTTGCCGGATGCGAAGATCATCATCAGTTCAGTCACTCGTACTTGTCCGGCCAGGATCGGGCCGTCTCGCCGCCCGGATACGGAAAAGCCTAAACGTTCCGCTACCCCGCCTTTGAGGCATCAGTATGACCCGGTCGGAATGAGTCATACAGGAGAGCTGCCACGCCTGCAACGATGGCGCAATCGGCCAGATTGAAGACATACCAGGAAAAATCGAGGACGTGGAAATAGACGAAGTCGACGACGGCGCCGTGAGCAACGCGGTCGACGAGATTGCCGATGGCGCCGCCGACGATCAGCGCCAGACCGGCCTGGACCAGCCGGCGCTCGGCGCGCAGCAGCCAGGCCGCCAGCAGCACGATGGCGACGACGGTTGCGCCCACCAGCAGCCAGCGCCCGAGCGGCCCGTCCTGGCGGAACAGGCCATAGGAGATGCCCTGATTCCAGGTCAGCACCAGATCGAGCGTCGGCATGACGGCGATGCGGTCGCCGAACGGCAGGTCGGTCAGGTTCAGCACCCAGTACTTGCTGGCCTGATCGACGATCGCCGTCGCGAGCATGAGGCCGAGCGCGCCGAGGCGCGCCCGGTTGAGGGCAGGGGCAGGCTTCATGAAGCCGTCCGGCCGATGCCGAGTTCGCGCAGCGCTGCGGCGTCGCGCAGCGTCACGTCCGGATAGTCGGGATCGCTGCCGACTTCCGGCAGAATCTTCCACGAACGGGCGCACTTCTTGCCCGCGGCCAGCTGCGGCACCACGGCCACCGGCGTGCCGTCGTCGAGGCGGAAGGCCGCTTCAGGCGCCGGGCGGTCGGTGACGGTGATCTGCGAGGTGATGCAGACCTCGGCGAAATCGAGCCCGTCGAGGGCGGCGATGAGGTCCTTGTCCTCGACGTGCACCACCGGCGCCGCTTCCAGCGACGAACCGATGCGCTTCTCGCGGCGCTCGATCTCGAGCGCGCCGGTGACGGCCCGGCGCACCTTCTTGATCTTGTCCCACTTGGCGTCGAGCTCGGCGTTGACCCAGTCCGCCGGCACCGCCGGGAACAGTTCGAGATGCACCGACACGTCGTCGCCAGGATGGCGATCGAGCCAGGCTTCCTCGGCGGTGAACGGGATCAGCGGCGCCAGCCACTTGACCAGATGGTCGAACAGTTCGGCCACGACGTAGAGCGCCGCCCGGCGCTTGAGGCTCGACTTCGGATCGCAATAGAGCGCGTCCTTGCGGACGTCGAAGTAGAACGCCGACAGCTCGATGTTCATGTAGTTGAGCACCGACGAGAACACGGCCTTGAAGTCGTAGTCGGAATAGCCGCGCACCACCGCCTCGCCGACTTCGGCCAGCTTGTGCAGCATGGCCTTTTCAAGCTCGGGCAGATCGGCGTAGGCGATCTTCTCGCCGTCATAATGGGCGAGGGTGCCGAGCATCCAGCGGAGGGTGTTGCGGATCTTGCGGTAGGCGTCGGAGTTGGCGTCGAGGATCTTCTTGCCGATGCGCTGGTCTTCCCAGTAGTCGGTCGAGGCGACCCACAGGCGCAGGATGTCGGCGCCCGATTGCTTGATGACGTCCTGCGGCAGCACCTGGTTGCCGAGCGACTTCGACATCTTGCGGCCGTCCTCGGCCATGGTGAAGCCGTGCGTCACCACCGCCTTGTAGGGCGCAACGCCGTTGACGCCGCAGCTTTCGAGCAGCGAGGAGTGGAACCAGCCGCGATGCTGGTCCGAGCCTTCGAGGTAGACGTCGGCCGGCCACTGGAGGTCGGGGCGGGCCCGGAGCACGAACTCGTGCGTCGATCCCGAATCGAACCAGACGTCGAGGATGTCGCGCACCTGCGTCCAGGCGTCGAGATTGTCGACGAAGCCGCCGAGGAAGCGCTCCTTGGCGCCGTCGGCGAACCAGGCGTCGGCGCCTTCGGTGAGGAAGGCCTCGCGGATACGGGCGGCGTAGGCGTCGTTCTGGGCGAAATCCGGGCCGGGGATGAGCTTGCCGCTGTCCTTGTGACGGAACACGGCGATCGGCACGCCCCAGGCGCGCTGGCGCGACAGCACCCAGTCGGGGCGATTTTCGATCATCGAACGCAGGCGCGTCTGGCCGGCCGGCGGATAGAACTTCGTCGCGTCGATGGCGTTGAGGGCGCGGGCGCGCAGCGTGTCGTTGTTGGCGCCGCCACCGATGGCCCGGTCCATGTAGACGAACCACTGCGGCGTGTTGCGGAAGATCACCGGCTTCTTGGAGCGCCAGGAGTGCGGGTAGGTGTGCTTGAGACGGCCGCGCGCCACCATGGCGCCGGCGTTGGCCAGCGCCTCGATGACGGCGCCGTTGGCGTCGCCCTTCTCGCCCTTGTCGGTGATGACGCGGCGGCCGACCAGGCCCGGCGCGTCCTTGGTGAGATAGCCGTCGTCATCGACGGTGAACGGGATGGCCGTGTCGATGCCGCGCTCGGTCAGGTATCGGGCGTTGTCCATCCACACCTCGAAGTCCTCGCGGCCGTGGCCGGGAGCGGTGTGGACGAAGCCGGTGCCGGTATCGTCGGTGACGTGATCGCCGGAGAGCAGCGGCACTTCGAAGCCGTAGCCGCCCTCGAGCCCCTTGAGCGGGTGGGCGCAGCGCAGGCTGGACAGCTCCTCGGTGGTGACGGCGCGACGGCGGGCATAGCCGCTGACCTTGGCCTGCTTGAACACGCTTTCAGCCAGCGCATCGGCGAGGATCAGCCGATCGCCGACCTTGGCCCAGTTGCCGTCCGGCGCCTCGGTCACGGCGTAGAGGCCGTAGGTGATCTTGGACGAGAAGGCGATGGCGCGGTTGCCCGGGATGGTCCACGGCGTCGTGGTCCAGATGACCACGGCCGCGCCGATCAGCGACTCGTTGTGTTCCATCGGCGCGTCGACTTCCATGGACGACAGCTTGCGCGACCGCTCCTCGAGGCGCTTCCACCAGGTGGTGGTGCCGCCGTATTCGCGCGTCACCGGGAACTTCACCCAGATGGTGTCGGACTGGTAGTCCTGATACTCGACTTCGGCTTCGGCCAGCGCCGTCTTCTCGACCACCGACCACATCACCGGCTTGGAACCGCGGTAGAGCTGGCCGGACACGGCGAACTTCAGGAGCTCGGTGGCGATCACCGCTTCCGAAGCATAGGCCATGGTGGTGTAGGGATGGGCGAAATCGCCCTCGACGCCCAGCCGGCGGAACTCTTCGCCCTGGATCTTGACCCAGTTCTCGGCGTAGGCGCGACACTCGGCGCGGAAGTCGTTGATCGGCACCTCGTCCTTGTTCTTGCCCTTGGCGCGGTACTCTTCCTCGATCTTCCACTCGATCGGCAGGCCGTGGCAGTCCCAGCCGGGAACGTAGTTGGAATCGTAGCCCATCATCTGCCGCGAGCGGGTGATGATGTCCTTCAGGATCTTGTTGAGGGCGTGGCCGATGTGCAGGTGGCCGTTGGCGTACGGCGGGCCGTCGTGCAGCACGAACTTGTCGCGGCCCTTGGCCGTCTGGCGCAGCTTTTCGTAGAGCCTCATCTCGTCCCAGCGGGCGATGAGCTGCGGTTCCTTCTGCGGCAGGCCGGCGCGCATCGGAAACTGGGTTTCGGGCAGGTTGAGCGTATCGGAATAGTCGCGGGTCGGCGCCGTCTCGGACGTCGGTGCGGATTGGTCGGTCATGGCAGTCTCTTGAAAGGCAGGATTTGAGCAGCGGGCAGGGGGCAGACGGGCACCTTGCCGAGTTCACAGCATTCAGCCGGCATAAGGCGGCTCCCGGTCCCTCGACGCCGTCGGCAAACGACGGACGATCGGGGCCGGGCCGGTAATTCGTTGTCTGAGCCTGCGCGGGCGGCCGCGCTCCGGGTACGTCGACATGGCCGGAGTTCTACCGGCAAAGCGCATCGAAATAAAGACGGCGCATCACGGTTATTGGTCGCACATGCACTGTCGGCTAGGCGACAGTTGTGGCGGCGAGGGCCCGGTCGAGGGCGGTGAAGCCGTCGAAGCTCTGCAGCAGCGCCCGCGTCTCGGCCACGTCCTGGTGCATCTGGGCGATGAGGGCGTTGACGCCGTTGAACCGCAGCTCCGGCCGGAGGTAGGCGATGGGCGTCACGGTGATGGTCTTGCGGTAGAGATCGCCGGTGTAGTCGAGCACGTAGGTCTCGAACACCGCCTTGCCGTTGTCGAACATCGGCCGCCGGCCCCAGTTGGCGGCGCCGATGTGGCGGACGCCGTCGATGTCGGCATAGACGGCGTAGACGCCGTGGGCGAGCCGGACCTGATCGGGCAGACGGATGTTGGCGGTGGGGAAGCCGATGGTGCGGCCGCGCTTGTCGCCATCGATCACCACGCCGTCGAAATACCAGTGCCAGCCCATCAGGCCGGTGGCCTCGGCGAGATTGCCTTCGGCGAGCCGGTCGCGCACGGCGCTCGAGGACACCGTGAAGCCGTCCTCGGTCTCGAAGGGCGGCAGGATCTCGACGGAAAAGCCGTACTTGGCGCCGAGCTCGGCCAGCCGCGCCGTGGTGCCGTGGCGGCCGGCACCGAAGTGGAAGTTCCAGCCGACGGCGACATGGCGGATGGCCAGTTCGTCGACCAGCACGGTCTTGACGAAGGTTTCCGGATCGAGGCGGGCGAAATCGGCGTTGAAGTCGACGGTGACGAAGCCGTCGAGCCCCAGCGCTTCGGCAAGCCGTGTCTTGATCTTGGGCGGCGTCAGCCGGAACACCGGGTTCTCGGGGCGGAAGATGTCGCGCGGGTGCGGCTCGAAGGTGAGGGCGAGCGCCGGTTCGCCGCGCGCCGCCGCCGCGTCCACCGCCGCGCCGATCACGGTCTGGTGCCCGCGGTGCATGCCGTCGAAGTTGCCGATGGCGATGGCGCCGCCCTTGAGCGAGGACGGAACGGAGAGGTGTCTGGCGGCGATGAAGGAAGAAGGCATGGTGGTGGGCGGAGCTTTCCAGGTGGAGCCGGCGCGGCCAACGACGCATGGGGCCGCGGTTTGTCGGCGCGACCGTGCCCCGACGCGGTCCGCCGGTCAAGGGTGGCTGCGCCGGCGCACGCACGGCGAGTGTCGGCCCGCAGGCTCACTTCTGCCGAAAACCGGACGCGCCGCCCCTCGACCTGCCGGCATGGTTGGCGGAGCGTAAACGGACGAGGCGTCCGCGGAACATCAATTTTCTGAAAAACATCCGGGTTTGTGCCGAAAAATCGATTCATTCAGAAATCTCATGGTAAATCAATTGTTTCGTGAATCGCGGTCTCTGCCGATCCGGCCATAGGCGCTGAATTAACCGACTTTTCAGGTCCATCCTGTATGTTCAGACATATGCACGGGTTGCCCTACGGGGAGGCATCACCCTCCCGTGTGACATGGCTGGTCATCGAGGCGCGGGTGGCGCCGCGGCAGTTTGGAGTAAGCGATGGCACTGGATACATCGATTCCGGTCCTGGTGGTCGACGATTACAAGACCATGATCCGCATCATCAGGAACCTTCTGAAGCAGCTCGGCTTCGAGGACGTCGACGAGGCGTCCGACGGCACCGAAGCGCTCGGCAAGATGAAGGACCGTCGCTACGGTCTCGTCATCTCCGACTGGAACATGGAGCCGATGACCGGCTACGAACTGCTCAAGCAGGTTCGCTCCGACTCGTCGCTGGCCAAGACGCCGTTCATCATGGTGACGGCCGAGTCCAAGACCGAGAACGTCATCGCCGCCAAGAAGGCCGGCGTGAACAACTACATCGTCAAGCCCTTCAACGCTCCGACGCTGAAGAGCAAGATCGAGGCGGTCTTCGGCGACTGACGCTCGGGACCGACCGCAAGGCTCCTCCGGGTCCATCGGACCGGAGGAGGAGTTCCGGCCGGCGCGTTCCCAAAGGGAGCGCCGCCTCCGGCGCGGACAACAGCCGCACATTCGGTCGCCGGACAAAATGCCGACGGGGAAACGGCGATCGATGACGGTTGCCGCCAGCGGTCCGAACGTTCGGCTTGGACATCGAGGTCTTACACCATGTCGAACATGTCCGCCGATCACGTGGCCAAGGTCATTGCCTTCCTGCGCAACGAACGCAAGCCTGAGGACGTCTCGCTTGAAGACGTCATGCAGCTCGCCGAGCTGATGGCCGAGGGCTTCCAGCAGTTCTTCAAGTCGATGGACCTGTCGGTCTACTCCGAGCTCGGCGCCATGGCGCGCGAGATCGCCAACATGAAGGACGAGTTGTGCCGTCTCAACCTGACGGACATGCGCAACGAGCACATTCCGATGGCCGGTCGTGAACTCGACGCCATCGTCGAAGCCACCGAGGAAGCCACCAACACCATCATGTCGGCGGCCGAGGAGATCATGGGGGCCGATCCCAACGAGATCGACGCCTTCCAGGTGCTGGTTGGCGAGAAGGTGACGGAAATCTTCCAGGCCTGCTCGTTCCAGGACATCACCGGTCAGCGCATCTCCAAGGTCGTGACGACGCTGAACGCCCTCGACAAGCGCATCACCACCCTCGTCGACAAGCTCAAGATCATGAAGATCGCCGATCTGCCGGCCGAGGAGTCCGAGGCCGAGAAGCGGGCGCGCGATCTCATGCTGCACGGCCCGCAGTTCAAGGGCGAAGGCGTCAGCCAGGACGATATCGACGCCCTGTTCTGAGCCCTCCCGATAACGGAATTCGGCACGGCCTCCGCCCCGGCGGAGGCTTTTGCGTCACCAGCGCAAGCTGACGATGGCGGCCCGGGCCGCCAGCCCCTCGGCGGCGAGGCGGGCCGTCACGCGCCCGAGGTCTGGACGGTCGACGTCGCCGAAATCGGCGGCGTGGATGCCGCTCGTCACCATCAGCACATCGAGGTTCTGGGCGTACGCGCCGCGGATGTCGGTCGGCAGGCCGTCGCCGATGGCCAGCACGCGCCGCCGGTCGATGGCGCCACCGAACTTGGCCGACAGGGCGGCGAGGGCAGCGTCGTAGATCGGCCTGTGCGGCTTGCCGCCATAGATCACTTCACCGCCGAGTTCGGCGTAGACGGCGGCCAGCGCGCCGGCGCAGTAGACCAGCCGGTCGCCGCGCTCGACGACGATGTCGGGATTGAAGCAGTAGAGTGGCAGACCCCGGGCGATCAGCCGGGCGAAGCGCGACCGGTAGTCGTCAGGCGTCTCGTGCTCGTCGTCGATGAGCGAGGTGCAGATGACGTATTCGGCCGTCGCCTCGTCGACGAGCTCGACGTCGAGACCGTCCAGCACTTCAAGATTGCCGGCGATGCCGATGTGCAGGGCGCGCCTGCGCCGCTCGCCGGCCAGCAGGCCGCGGCAGACGTCGCCGGAGGTGACGATGGCGTCGGTCATGCTGTCGTCGACGCCGAAGCGCTTGAGCTCGCCGAGAATGGCCGCCGACCGGCGCGGCGCGTTGGTGATCAGCACCACCTTGAGGCCGGCCGCCCGCGCCTTGGCCAGCGCCGCGATGGCGTCGGGTATGCCCTCGACACCGTCATAGAGCACGCCCCAGACATCGGAAATGATGCCGTCGTAGTCATCGGCGAGCGCCGACAGGCCGTCTATCAGGTCGATCGTCTGCATGGGAGCTCGGTGCGTCGGAAGCCAGCGGGCGGGACCGGCGCCCACGGCGCCAGCGGCGCAGCAATAGGCCGAACGTCGTATGCCGGTCAAGCCGCAGGCCGGTCCAATCGCACGCGCGCCTGTGCGCAGCGCCGCGCTGGGGGCTGGCGAGGCCGGCCGTTTCGGGTGATGATCAGCCCTTGACCCTCAATAGCGCGCGCGATTCTTGTCCTGGCCATGCCGATCATCCGTCAGCTTTCTCCCGTCACCATCAACCGCATCGCCGCCGGCGAGGTGATCGAACGGCCGGCCAGTGTCGCCAAGGAGCTGATCGAGAACGCCATCGACGCCGGCGCCGGCCGCATCGAGGTGGTGACGGCCGGTGGCGGCAAGACGCTGCTGCGTGTCAGCGATGACGGCGCCGGCATGACGGCCGCCGATCTCGAACTGGCCGTCGAGCGCCATTGCACCTCAAAGCTCGATGAAAACGATCTGTTCGATATCCGCACGCTCGGCTTCCGTGGCGAAGCGCTGCCCTCCATCGGTTCTGTGGCCGAACTTCGCATCGAGACGCGCCACGCCTCCGAGGCGCACGGCTGGTCGCTGACGGTGAGTGGCGGGGCGCGCGGCGACATCGAACCGGTGGGGCTCTCCGCCGGCACGCGCGTCGAGGTGCGCAACCTGTTCTTCTCGACGCCGGCCCGCCTCAAGTTCCTCAAGACCGAACGGGCGGAGGCGGGCGCCGTCACCGACGTGGTCAAGCGTCTCGCTCTGGCCCACCCGGAAATCCGTTTCTCGATCAACGGCGCCGACCGTTCGCCGCTCGACTATCCCGGTCTGGCGGCCGGCGATTTCCGCGCCCGCGCGCTGCAGGTCATGGGCCGCGATTTCGCCGAGAACTCGATTCCCGTCGATGTCGGCCGCGAGGGTGTCCGCCTCTCCGGTCTCGCCGGGCTCGGCACCTACCAGAAGGCCAACGCCCAATATCAGTTCCTGTTCGTCAACGGCCGGCCGGTGCGCGACAAGCTGCTGATCGGCGCCATCCGGGCCGGCTATGCCGACGTCATGGCCCGCGACCGCTTTCCGGCTGCCGTGCTGTTCGTCGATCTCGATCCGCACGAGGTGGACGTCAACGTCCATCCGACCAAGGCCGACGTCCGCTTTCGCGACCCCGGTCTGGTGCGCGGCCTGATCGTCGGCGCCCTGCGCCGGGCGCTGGCCGAGGCTGGTCCGCGCGCCGCCACCACCAACAACGCCGCCACGCTTGACGCCCTGGCGCTGTCGGCCCGGCCGCGTCCGGGCGGCAGCGGCTCGGTCTATGGCGGCAGCAGCCGGCCAGCTGCCTTCGACTGGCGGACGGCGCCGGAGCGTCCGCTCGCCGACGCCGCGCTTGCCGAAAGCCGCGACTTCGCCGATGCGCCCACTGAGGCGGCCGACGGCTATGGCGCCGGCTTTGCCGAGCCGGCCCAGGCCCGCTTTGACGTGGTGCGCGAGGCGGTGGCCGCCGATGCCCGCCCCGGAGCCGCGTCCGTCGAGCCGGAACGGCAGGCGCGGCCGCTCGGCGCGCCGCGCGCCCAGATTCACGAGACCTACATCGTCGCCCAGACCGAGGCCGGGCTGGTCATCGTCGATCAGCACGCCGCCCATGAGCGCCTTGTCTACGAGCGGCTCAAGGCGACCATCGCCCGCGGTGTCGAGCGGCAGCTGCTGCTCATTCCCGAGATCATCGACATGGCCGAGGCCGACGTCGACCGGCTGGTGGAACGGGCCGGCGAACTGGCCGAGTTCGGTCTGGTGGTCGAGAGCTTCGGGCCGGGCGCCGTCGCCGTGCGGGAAGTGCCGGCACTGATCGGCAAGTCCGACGTGACGGCGTTGGTGCGCGACATCGCCGACGACCTGGCCGAATGGGATCAGGCTACCCGGCTCAGGGAAAAGCTCGACCACATCGCCGCCACCATGGCTTGCCACGGCTCGGTGCGGGCCGGGCGCCGCCTCAAGCTTGAGGAAATGGACGCCTTGCTGCGCGAGATGGAGGCGGTGCCCTCCTCCGGCCAGTGCAACCACGGCCGGCCGACCTTCGTCGAGCTGCGCCTCGCCGATATCGAGCGGCTGTTCGGCCGCCGCTGAGGCGCGAACGCTCAGCCGGTGATGATGGCGTAGATGGCCGTGTCCCAGCGTGCCTGACCGACCCGGGCCGAGGAGCGCCGCACCCCTTCGCGTTCGAACCCCAGGCTTTCGTAGAGCGCCATGGCGCGGTGGTTGAAGGTGTAGACGTTGAGTTCGAGGCGGGGGAAGTCGCCGAGCGGCGCCAGACGGGCCATGACCTGCCGCAGGAACGGCCGGGCGAGGCCGTGGCGGCGCGCCGCCGGCTTGAGGGCCACACGCCCGAGCCGGGCGACGCCATTGGTCCAGTCGAGGGCCAGCTGGGCGTGGGCGACGACCTCGCCAGCCACGACACCGCAGAACGACAACCGTGCGGGCGGTTGGCAGGCGGCTTCGGCCAGCATGGCGGCGATGGCCGTCGGCGTCAGGGGAAAGTCGAGACCAGGGCCGCCCCAGGTCGCCAGCTCCACGGCATCGGCGAACCAGTTGGGCAGATCGGCGCAGAGTTCGGCACTGGCCGGAACGACCGTCAGCACCGGCGCGTCCGGCGTCATTCGCCTTCGCCGAAGCGATCGTTGATCAGCGCCGCCAGGGCCTCCAGCACGGTGCCGGCTTCGGCGCCGGAAGTGCGCACCTCGATGAACGAACCGATGCCGGCGGCCAGCATCATCAGCCCCATGATCGACGTGCCGTTGACCGACTGGCCGTCCTTGCTCACCCAGACCTCGGCGTCGAACCGTTCGACGCACTGGACGAACTTGGCCGATGCCCGTGCGTGCAAACCCTTCTTGTTGAGGATCTTGATGTCGCGAACGAAGGAATCGGCGCCGCTTTCGTCTGTCATGATCCGGCAAGTACCTGACTGGCCACCGAAATGTATTTGCGCCCGGCATCGCGTGCCTCGGTGACCGTTTCGGCGAGGCTGTGGTCGTCCTTGCGGACGGTGGCGAGCTTGACGAGCATGGGCAGGTTGACGCCGGCGATGACCTCGACGTCGCCGATGTCCATCACCGAGATGGCGAGATTGGACGGCGTGCCACCGAACATGTCGGTCAGAAGGATGACGCCGCTGCCAGTGTTGACCCGGCCGACGGCCGCAATGATGTCGGACCGCCGCTGTTCCATGTCGTCGTCGGGGCCGATGCAAATGGTCTCAAAATCCGACTGCGGCCCGACGACATGTTCCAGCGCTGCGCGAAACTCGTCGGCCAATCGGCCATGGGTCACCAGAACCAGCCCGATCATGAGTGAGCCCGATCCCACATATTTGCGCGCAAAATACCGTCATCCATGTTCGTCGAGCTCCACGCCGGGCCGGCCACATCTTCACCAGAAGTTACAAGGATTCAAGAGAAAAACGCAACGATTCACCAACCAGCGCGCCGTCGGGCCGGTGTCGGCGAGGCGAAACGCGGTCAGGTGAGGCCGCATTTCGGCCATAATATAGCCGAGGGAATCCCGCATTTCCAGCCGGGCGCGTTCGGGTCGGGGCTTGTCCTCAGGCGAGTTTCGCCGCCGCCGACGCCAAAGCCGACAGTATGAGGCCCATCGCCTGTTCTGGTCGCCGCGCTGGTACCGGCTGCCGCGCCAGCACCACGCCGTCGATATCGATGCGCAACGATTCGGGGTCCGGCAGGCGCTCCAGCGCCGCTTCCTCGACCAGGTCGACGACAAGGCCGATCACCGCCGCCGGCACGTGGTCGACCGCTTCGATGCCACGGCCGTACCGTTCCGCCAGCCCGGCGATGGTAGCGGGGGCCCGTCCGATCAGCCGGCCACCGGCCGGTGCGAGGGCGACGCGGTCGTCGGCGACGAAGGCGGCGAAGCCACCGGCGAGGCGCACCCGCGCCACCAACGCCAGCGCCAGCGACGACTTGCCGCTGCCCGAGCGGCCACGGATCAGCACGCCGGTCTCGCCGATGACGATGGCGGTGGCGTGAACGGTGGGCGCTGTCATGGCGCGTCTGCCGGCAGCGTCACCACGAAGCGGGCGCCGGAGATGTGCTCGGGATCGGCGGGGTCGTCCTTGCGGTTGCAGGCCACCAGCGTGCCGCGATGGGCCTCGACGATCTGGCGCGAGATCGACAGGCCGAGGCCGGAATTGTTGCCGAAACCCTCGCTGTCGGGCCGGTCGGTGTAGAAGCGCTCGAAGATGCGCTCGATGTTCTCAGCCCGGATGCCCGGACCATGGTCGTCGACGATGATCTCGACGCTGTTTTCCGCCCGCCGCGCCACGACGTTGACCACGGCACCGGCCGGCGAGAACGACTTGGCATTGTCGACGAGGTTGTTGATCACCTGGCCGAGGCGGCTGTCGTGGCCGTAGACCACCAACGGCCGGGGATCACCGGCCAAGTCGATCTTGAGCGTGATGCCGACCTCCTGATGCCGCCCCGCTTCACGCGACAGCGTCACCACGCTGTCGAGCAGGCGGGCGACGTCGATGAGGTCGGTGTCCTCGCGCGCCAGTTCGGCGTCGAGGCGCGAGGCGTCGGAGATGTCGGTGATCAGCCGGTCGAGGCGCTTGACATCGTGCTGGATGATTTCCAGCAGCCGGGCACGGCTGTTGTCGGACTTGGCGAGCGGCAACGTCTCGACGGCCGAACGCAGCGAGGTCAACGGGTTCTTGAGCTCGTGGGCGACGTCGGCGGCGAAGCTTTCGGTGGCGTCCATGCGCATGTAGAGCGCGTTGGTCATGTCGCGGAACGACCGGGCCAGGGCGCCGATCTCGTCCTGGCGGTCGAAGGAGGGGATCTCCTCGCGCTGGCGCACCCCGCGGCGGATGCGGTCGGCCGCGGCGGCAAGGCGCTGCAGCGGCCGGGCGATGGTGCCGGCCAGCATCAGCGACATCATCAGCGTCACCAGCGCCGCCACCAGGAAGACGCGCACGATGCCCCAGCGCTCGGCCGAGACGATGGCGTCGATGTCGCCACCCTCGGTCGACAGCAGCAGGCTGCCGACGACGATGCCGTAGCGCAGCACCGGCACGGCCACCGAGACGACCATCTCGCCGTCCTCGTTGACGCGGACCACCGTGCCCGGCGAACCCGACAGGGCGGTATCGACTTCCGGGTAGCCGCGCCCATTGGAGCCGCCCAGCTCCTTGTAGACCGGCAGGTCGGCGCGGCGCATCCAGAACGTCACCGCGTCCACCGCCTGCTCGACCACCGACGGCGCCGTCGGCTTGACTGGCGGCAGATCGAACCGCAGCACTTGGCCGCGCGAATAGAGGAAGCGCGAATCGAGGATCAGCGAGCCGTCGCGGTCGTAGATGCGCGCCCGCGTCTTGGTCGGCGTGATGAGGCGACGCAGCAAGGGCGCCACGCGTTCGGGCGAAATCGGGAAGTCGAGGCTGTCGAGGTCGGTGGAGGGCGGCGGCGGCTCGCCGGCCTGCATTTTCAGCAGCTTTTCCGGATCGATGTTGATCGAGTTCTGTCCGACCGTCGCCGAGGCGGCGATGGCGCCGGCCATGATCTCGCCCTGGGTGAGCAGGCTTTCGACGCGGGCGTCGATGAGGCCGGCGCGGAACTGGTTGAGCACGAGGATGCCCGACACCAGCGCCACCAGCGCGATCAGGTTGACCACCATGATGCGGCGGGCCAGGCTGGAAAACAGCCAAGCCGGCAAGCCGCGCCGGGTAACGCGCCGCACCCAGACGCGCAAGAGACGGCGTAGCGCCTGGATGCGCCCGCCGTCGCGCCGATCGGCATCCTGAGGTCGGCTGGTCTCCATGGCGACGTTCCGCGCGCTGTCAGACCTCTCTGAACCGATAGCCGACGCCGTACAGCGTCTCGATCATGTCGAAGTCGTCGTCGATGACCTTGAACTTCTTGCGCAGCCGCTTGATGTGGCTGTCGATGGTCCGGTCGTCGACGTAAACCTGATCATCATAGGCCGCGTCCATCAGCGCGTTGCGGCTCTTGACGACGCCGGGCCGCTGGGCCAGCGCGAACAGGATCAGAAACTCGGTGACGGTCAGCACGACGTTCTGCCCCTTCCAGGTGCAGGTGTGCCGTTCCTGGTCCATCACCAGGAAGCCGCGCTCGATGTTGCGGTTGGCGTCGGTCGGCTTGGCGGCGGCGGCGGCATCGCGCGGCGCCACGCGGCGCAGCACCGCCTTGACGCGCTCGACCAGGAGGCGCTGCGAGAACGGCTTGTGGATGAAGTCGTCGGCGCCCATCTTGAGGCCGAACAGCTCGTCGATCTCGTCATCCTTGGAGGTGAGAAAGATCACCGGCAGATCGGTCTTCTGGCGCAGCCGGCGCAAGAGCTCCATGCCGTCCATGCGCGGCATCTTGATGTCGAGAATGGCGAGGTCGGGAGCCGACTTCGTCAGGCCGTCGAGCGCCGAGGCGCCGTCGGTGTAGGTCTCGACGCGATAGCCTTCGGCTTCGAGTGCGATTGAAACCGAGGTCAGAATGTTGCGATCGTCATCAACGAGAGCAATGGTCGGCATGCCCAGTCCCCATAAGTCAAAATCACTCATATAGGCGCGCGTCGGTGAAGCCTATCCCTGATTTCATCTTCTTGCCGCCGAGTTGAGCGGAATGTGGGCGATAATGCAGAAAAAGCAAGGAAATTGGGGCCGATACCCGGCAATTGGCTAATCGGTCGGCTGGTCCGCCGCTGGCCGGCCGGCTATGATCGCTCCGCCTGAACGTGGCAAGCCGGAGGTGGCATGACCGGAGATTCGATCGAGACCGTGGAGGTGGCGCGCCGGTTGTTGCGATCGGCGTCGACCGCTTCTCTCGCCACGCTGGACGCCGACGGCGCCCCTTTCGCCACCCTCGTCACCATGGCCACCGATCACGACGGTGCCCCGCTGGCGCTGCTGTCGCGCCTTGCCGTTCATACCGCCAACATCCACCGCGATGCCCGCGCCTCGCTGCTGGTCGCCCCGACGGCCGGCGACGACGATGCGCTTGCCGGCGCCCGCCTGACGCTGAGTGGCCGGTTCGTCCGCCTCGACGAGGACGATCCTGGCCGGCCGGCGGCCATGGAGCGCTTCCTCGCCCGCCATCCCGAAGCGGTCGACTACGCCGCCTTCACCGATTTCGCCCTCTATCGCCTGGTCCTCGACGTCGGCCATTTCGTTGGCGGCTTCGGCCGCATCTCGCGGCTGCCGGCCAGCCGGCTGATCGTCGAGCCCGCTCGCGCCCAGGCCTTCGTCGAAGCCTCCGCCGACGTGCTCGACCATCTCAACAATGCCATGGCAGCGTATCTGTCGGGCTTGGCGACGCGGCGGCTCGGCCGGGCGCCGGGACCGTGGCGGGCGGTGGCCATCGATGCCGATGGCCTCGACCTCAGGAACGACGTGGTGCTGCGCTTGCCATTCCGGGCCCGTCTCGCCTCGCCGCAGCTGCTGGTGGCCGAACTCGAGGCGCTGATTGCCGCCACGCACGCCGGCTGACGCGACCGTCAGCGCTGGCTGTCATCCGGCTTCGGCACGGGCACGGCGACGCCGCGCTCGATCATCAGCTTGCGGACACCGTCGGGAATGGCGCGGCAGGCGCAGGCTTCGGCGTGAGCCAGATGCCAGGCGAGGCGCTGGTCCGGCTTGGCGTTGGCCGGCATCGGATTGGCGCGATGCCAGTCGGCATTGATCTTGGCCATCGTCAATCTCCGCAGCGGCTTGAAAACGGAACGGCCCCGCGTTGCCACGGGGCCGTCCTCAATCAGTCAATCACGAACCGATGGCTCAGTCCTTGATTTCCCACACTTCCGGCGAACGCTCCATGCGGGCCGCGAACAGCTGACGCTCGAGCTCGACTTCCTTCGGCAGGTGGGCGCCGAACTGGGCGAAGTACTTGCCCTGGTCTTCAGCTTCGGCGACCGCCTTGGTCTTGGTGACCTTGAGGATGGCGTCGTACTTGGCCTTGGTGAAGGACTCGAGGCCTTCCATGTTGAGGTCGGCGTAACGCGGCACCATGCCGTACGGGCACTCGACGGCCTCGGCCTCGCCCTTGACGCGACCAACGATCCATTCGAGGGCGCGCATGTTCTCGCCGTAGCCCGGCCAGATGAACTTGCCGTTGTCGTCCTTGCGGAACCAGTTGACGCGGAAGATGCCCGGGGCCTTCGGCAGGTTGCGGCCGACGCTGAGCCAGTGCGCCCAGTAGTCGCCCATGTTGTAGCCGCAGAACGGCAGCATGGCGAACGGGTCGCGACGCATGCCGGTACCTTCGGCGGCAGCGGTCTGCTCGGAGCCCATAGTGGCGGCGAGATAGACGCCGTGGCTCCAGGAGAACGACTGCATCACCAGCGGGAAGGCGGTGGCGACACGGCCGCCGACGATGAAGGCCGAGATCGGCACGCCAGCGGGGTCTTCCCAAGCGGCGTCGATCGACGGCACCTGGCTGGCCGGAGCGGTGAAGCGGCTGTTCGGATGGGCAGCGTTACGGCCGCAATCCGGGGTCCAGTCCTGGCCGGTCCAGTCGATGAGGTGCGCCGGCTTGTCGCCGTCGAGACCTTCCCACCACACGTCACCGTCGTCCGTCAGGGCGACGTTGGTGAAGATGCAGTTGGCGCGCAGCGTGGCAAGCGCGTTCGGGTTCGACACTTCGTTGGTGCCGGGGGCAACGCCGAACAGACCGTTCTCGGGGTTGATGGCGCGCAGTTCGCCCTTGGCGTTCGGCTTGATCCAGGCGATGTCGTCACCGATGGTGGTGACTTCCCAGCCCTTGTAGGCCTTCGGCGGGATGATCATGGCGAAGTTGGTCTTGCCGCAGGCCGACGGGAAGGCGGCGGCGACGTAGGACTTCTCGCCCTTGGGGTTCTTGACGCCGAGGATGAGCATGTGCTCGGCCAGCCAGCCCTCATCGCGGGCCATGACCGAGGCGATGCGGAGAGCCAGACACTTCTTGCCGAGCAGGGCGTTGCCACCGTAACCCGAGCCATACGACATGATCTCGCGGGTGTCGGGGAAGTGGACGATGTACTTGGTGTCGCTGCAGGGCCAGGCGACGTCCTTCTGACCGGGCTCGAGCGGAGCGCCGACCGAGTGGATGCAATGCACGAAGTCCTTGTCGCCGAGCACGTCGAGGACCTTCTTGCCCATACGGGTCATGATCTTCATGTGGACGGCGACGTAGGCGCTGTCGGAGAGTTCAACGCCGATCTGGGCGATGTCAGAACCGAGCGGACCCATGGAGAAGGGGATGACGTACATCGTACGGCCCTTCATGCAGCCCTTGTAGAGGCCGTTGAGGGTGCCGCGCATCTCGGTGGGATCAGCCCAGTTGTTGGTCGGGCCGGCTTCGTCCTTGGTCTTCGAGCAGATGTAGGTACGGCTCTCGACGCGGGCGACGTCCGACGGGTTCGAACGGGCGAGGAAGCTGTTCGGGCGCTTGGCCGGGTTGAGGCGCGTGAACGTGCCGCCGTCGACCAGTTCCTGGCAGAGGCGATCGTATTCTTCCTGCGAGCCGTCGCACCAGTAGATCTTGTCCGGCGTCGTCAGCTTGGCAACCTCTTCAACCCAGGCGATCAGCTTGGCATTCTTGGTCGGGGCTTCAGTCATCACAGCTTCTCCAGTGACCGTGTCTCGCCCTGGTCCGATCCTCGAGCTGGAGGAGGGAGGTAAGGGGGGGAGTGACGGTAGGGATCTCTAAGGCTCGCCGCCGGAAGCAGGAAGCGACCGGATCAGACATGCCCTGAACTGAAGGGGTCGCTTCGATGCCCGATCGGCATCAACGCGGGAACCCGGCAGCAAGGGCAGGGATCTTTTCAAGTTGCACCCAACGCCCGACACCCGGAACCCGAAGGGCCGGATCAGCGTTCCTGGCCGGGACAATACCCACGCAGCGGAAGTGGATCAATCGTTGTAAGACCGTACGACCGGTTCTGCGACTTGCTCGCAGTGCAAGAACAAAACGTGCTCAGAATAGCTGCCATGCGCTATGTACATGGCGCATTTCAGCGAAAAACAGAGCAAATTTCCCGTGCATTTCCGATCGGCGGTTATCGCCCCAGTCGACGTAGGCACTAAACCGTAGGGCCTGTTCCGGGCAATACAACATTGGACGGCGAAAGCGCCGTCCGACTCGTTCCTTCGGCCAATTGAAAATCCGTAGCAGGCCCGCGTAGCAGCGGAGTCATACGAAGCGATACGGATCCTGAACGCCGAAGGCTCAGAGACGGCGGGCGAAGGCGACGGCCGTCTCGCCCCACGTCCGGCGGTCGACCGGTTCGATGCCGGCGGGCCAGGCGATCTCGGCCTTGACCGCTTCCTCGAATACAACCAGAGCGTTGGCGGCAAGCCAGCCACCGGTGAGCAGCGAGGCGAGCGCCCGCTCGCCGAGCCCCTTGCCGTAGGGCGGATCGAGGAAGATCAGGCCATAGGGTTCCGCCGGCCCGATCGAGCCCATGGCGGTGGCATCACGACGAAAGATGCGGGTGGTCCCCATCAGCCCCAGGGCTTCCTGATTGCGGCGGATGAGGCCGCGTGCTTCCGCCGCCTCCTCGACGAATAGGCAGGTCTTGGCGCCGCGACTCATCGCCTCGAGGCCAAGGGCGCCGGTGCCAGCGAAAACGTCCATGACGCGGGCGTCCCGAAGCACGCCGTCGAAGGCGTGTTCGAGAATGTTGAAGACGCTCTCGCGCAGCCGGTCCGACGTCGGCCGGATGGCCAGACTGCCATCGGTCGGGCCGGTGAGGGCGGCGCCGCGGAACTTACCGGCGACGATCCGCATCGCGACCTCGCGGCTTGCCGGCCGGGCCACCCTTGGGGCCACCGGTCGGACGATCACCTGACGGCGGCCGCTTGCCCGCCGGCTTGGCATGGGCGGTACGACCTGGCGCCTCGGGCGTTTCGGTCGGGCGCCGGTCGCCGCGAACCCGCGCCGGGGCCGTGCCTTCTCGCGGCTTGCGGTCAACCTCGAACGACTTGCCGGTGCGATAGGCGCGGGCCGGAGCCTCGCTCTCGCCCTCGGCCGGCTGTCGCGACAGGCGGCCACGGCGGGCGGCGGGATCGGCCGCCGTCTTGAGGATCAGCTTGTCGCGCGACTGTCGCGGCGGGCGTGTTTCGCCCGTCGGCGCGAAATCGCGGCCGTGGCGGCGTGATGGCGCGGTCTCGCCGGTTGGCCGGCGCGGCGGCACGTCGCCCATCGCTTTGGTGCGCGGACCGCCGCGGTCGGCGGTGCGCTGCGGCTTGTCGGCGCGGTCGGCGGCGGCCTTGGCGGTCCTGCCGGCCGGCGCGCGCTCGCCCCGGTTCATGGTCAGCTGTACCGGTGCCCGATCGCCCTCGCGCAATTCGAAGTCGGCGCCGGCCTCGGTGGCCAGGCGCTCGCCCAACTGGTCGCGCAGCACGCGGCGCGGCACTTCGTCCACGGTGCCGACGGCGAGTTCGCCGAGCTGGAACGGACCGAAGGAGACGCGGATCAGCCGGTTCACCTCGAGGCCGAGGTGGGCGAGGATGGTCTTGACCTCGCGGTTCTTGCCTTCCCTGAGACCGACCGTCAGCCAGACGTTGTCGCCCTTCTTGCGGTCGAGCGTCGCTTCCACCGAGCCATAGAGGATGCCATCGATGGCCACGCCGTCCTTGAGCGCGTCGAGACGGGCCTGGTCGATCTCGCCGTGGGCGCGCACGCGATAGCGGCGCAGCCAGCCGGTGGTCGGCAGTTCGAGAATGCGGGCGAGACCGCCGTCGTTGGTCAGCAGCAGCAGGCCTTCGGTGTTGATGTCGAGCCGGCCGATGGTCATGACGCGCGGCAGATCGTCGGGCAGCACCTCGAACACCGTCTGCCGCCCTTCGGGGTCGAAGGTGGTGGTAACCGTGCCCTTGGGCTTGTGGAACAGCCACAGGCGCGTGCGCTCGCGGCTGGGCAGCGGCTGACCGTCAACCTCGATGATGTCCTCGGGGCCGACGGTAATCGCCGGCGAGGTGAGCTCTTTGCCGTTGAGCTTGACGCGGCCTTCGGCGATCCAGGCTTCGGCGTCGCGGCGCGAGCACAGACCGGCGCGGGCGATTACCTTGGCAATGCGGTCGGCCGACGGCTCTTGCGGGGATGGGGTTGTCTTTTTCATGGCAAGCCTATTATCAGGGATTTCCATATACGGAAACGGCATCGATGGACGGTCGGCAGGCCAACGGCAGCTTTATGAACAGCGCGCTCGCCGAAGCGCGGGCGGCGGCGGCGCGCGGCGAGGTGCCGGTGGGCGCCGTGGTGGTTCGCGACGGCGTCGTTCTGGCCCGCGCCGGCAACCGCACGCTTGAGCTTTCCGATCCCACGGCCCACGCCGAAGTGCTGGCCATCCGGGCGGCGGCGGCGGCTATCGGTTCGGAACGGCTCGTCGATTGCGATCTCTACGTCAGCCTCGAACCCTGCGCTATGTGTGCCGGCGCCATCTCGTTCGCCCGCCTGCGCCGGCTCTATTATGGCGCCGCCGATGCCAAGGGCGGCGCGGTGGAGCACAACGTCCGCTTCTTCGCCTCGAGCGGCTGTCATCATGCGCCGGAGGTCTATTCCGGCATCGGCGAGTGCGAGGCCGCCGACCTCCTGATGTCATTCTTCCGCCAGCGGCGCTGACGTCTGCCGCCGCACGAGGGCGTCGAGCTGGCGCTTGACGTCCTCGCGCACCGACGCCGTCACCTTGAGGATTTCCTTGACCTTGAGGAAGTCGAGCACGCGGAAATGGTCGACCGGCGGCCGGAACAGCAGGTCGGGCTGGCGCGACTTGAGCTTTTCGGCCACCAGCGCATGCATCAGCACCTGACTGGCGCCGAACAGCGCTTCGCTGGCGTTGGGGGCCGAGCGCTTGGCCGGCCGCACCGGCGTGCCGATGACGTCGACGGCGACGACGATGTCGACGTTGTCGGGCAGCTTGTCGAAGGGCAGCGGGTTGACGATGCCGCCGTCGACCAGCGTCATGCCGTCGCGTTCCACCGGCCGGAAGATCACCGGCAGGGCGACCGAGGCGGCAATCGCCGTGCGCAGCGTGCCCGCCGTGATCTCGATCTCGGCGACGCCGTAGAAGTCCGTCGCGACGGCGGCGAACGGCACGGCGAGGTCGGCGAAGTCGTCCGGCACCTCCGGCGGCAGGAACTCGCGCAGCACCGCCTCGGGATCGAACAGCGGGATGCCGCCGACGAGGTCGGAGAACGAGCGCGGCCTGAGGTTCCACAGGCGGCCCCAGACATCGCCCGGCCGGCCGAGGGCGGCGAGCGACAGCTCCCGGACCTCGTGACCGGACAGCCCGGCGGCGGCTGCTGCGCCGAAGATGGCGCCGATCGACGTGCCGGCGATGGCCGCCGGCCTGAGGCCGAGATCGTCGAGCGCTTCAAGCACGTGGATGTGCGACAGGCCGCGCGCGCCGCCGCCGCCGAGGGCAAGGCCGATGCGCGGACCGGTGGCGGCGGGAGAGAGGGCGATCATGCGGCGGTCCTCGGCTGGGTTTGGCGGTTCGGCGACTGCTCTATCCGCCGGGCGTGACGGTTCTATAGTCGGATGTGGGCACGGCTCGCGGCCAGGGCAAGACAGCTTTGCCCCGGATTGTCCTTGCGCCGGCTTGATGCCGAAGTTAGAGCGTATCCGGACTGAAGTTGCCGTGAAGTCTGGGATTTGGCCGTGAGATATGTCAGCACCAGGGGCGATGCGCCCGTCCTGTCGTTTTCCGATGTCGTTCTCGCCGGTCTGGCGCGTGATGGCGGCCTCTATGTTCCCGAGCGCTGGCCGACGCTGTCGGCGGCCAAGATCGCCTCCTTCGCCGGCGGGTCCTATGCCGATGTCGCCTTCGAGGTGATCGCCCCGTTTGTCGACGGCGACATCAGCGACAATGATCTCAAGGCGATGATCGACGCCGCCTACACCGGTACCTTCCGCCATCCGGCCGTGACGCCGCTGGTGCAGATCGCCCCCAACCACTTCCTGCTGGAGCTGTTCCACGGCCCGACGCTGGCCTTCAAGGACGTGGCCATGCAGCTCCTGGCCCGGCTGATGGACCACGTGCTCGGCCAGCGCGGCACGCGCGCCACCATCGTCGGCGCCACCTCCGGCGACACCGGTTCGGCTGCCATCGAAGCCTTCAAGGGCCGCGACAACACCGACATCTTCATCCTGTTCCCGCATGGCCGCGTGTCCGACGTGCAGCGCCGGCAGATGACGACAGTGGCCGACGGCAATGTCCACTGCATCGCCCTCGACGGCACCTTCGACGACGCCCAGGGCCTCGTCAAAGGCATGTTCAACCACTTTGCCTTCCGCGATCGCGTGCGTCTGTCGGGGGTCAACTCCATCAACTGGGGCCGCATCGCCGCCCAGGTGGTCTATTACTTCGTTGCCGCCGTCGCCCTCGGCGCCCCCTACCGTCCGGTGTCGTTCACGGTGCCGACCGGCAACTTCGGCGACATTTTCGCCGGTTACGTCGCCAAGAAGATGGGCCTGCCCATCGACCGGCTGGTGATCGCCACCAACCGCAACGACATTCTGGCCCGCACGCTGGAAACCGGTCGCTATGAGGTGACCGGCGTCAGCCCCACCATGTCGCCGTCAATGGACATCCAGGTGTCGTCCAACTTCGAGCGGCTGATCTTCGAGGCTGCCGGCCGTGACGCCGCCGCCGTCCGCGCCCTGATGGCGACGCTCGGCCAGTCCGGTGCCTTCACGCTGCCGGCACCGGTCCACGCCGCCATCCGGGCCGAGTTCGGCGCCGACCGTTCCGACGAGGCCTCGACGGCGGCGGCCATCGGCCGGCTCTGGAACAACGCCGGCTATCTCCTCGATCCGCACAGCGCCAACGGGGTTGCGGTGGCCGAGCGGCTGGGTAATGTGAAAAGTCCGATGGTGACGCTCGCCACCGCCCACCCGGCCAAGTTCCCGGATGCGGTGGCCGCGGCGAGCGGTGTCCGTCCGGCGCTGCCGTCCTGGCTGGGCGATCTGATGAGCCGGCCCGAACGACAGAACGTGATGGCCAATGATCTTGCAGCGGTGGAGGCTTTCGTGCTGGGATTGACAAGGGCCGCCCTCTGAGGGGAGGCTCGCGGCGCGAGGGAGAGGTTTCCGCCGGATAATGGAAAGGGCGTGTTCGCTGCGCGGGCCGCCGTGGGAGGGCTGGATCGCATGGCCGTTGAAGTGACTGAGTTGGAAAACGGCATCACCGTCGTGACGCACGGCATGCCGCACCTTGCCTCGACGGCGCTTGGCGTCTGGGTGGCGGCCGGATCGCGCTCGGAAACGGCGTCGGAAAACGGCATTTCGCACCTTCTGGAGCATATGGCCTTCAAGGGCACCAAGCGGCGCTCGGCCAGGGACATCGCCGAGGAGATCGAGAACGTCGGCGGCGAGGTCAACGCCGCCACCTCGATCGAGAGCACCAGCTATTACGCCCGCGTGCTGGCCAGCGACGTGCCGCTCGCCCTCGACATTCTCGCCGACATCCTGCAGGACTCGGCCTTCGATCCCGAAGAGCTCGACCGCGAAAAGCACGTCATCGGCCAGGAGATCGGCGCCGCCCTCGACGCGCCGGAAGACTACGTCTTCGACCTGTTCCAGCAGGCGGCCTTCCCCGATCAGGCGATCGGCCGGCCCATTCTGGGGTCGGTCGATACCGTCGGCGGCTTTTCCGATGCCGATCTGCGCAGCTACCTCGGCCGCCACTACACCGGCGGTCGCACGGTGATCGCCGCCGCCGGCAAGCTCGGCCACCGCGAACTCGTCCGTCTCTGCCGCAAGAAGTTCAAGAACTTCGGCGCCGGCGCCAGCATCGCGCCGGAACGCGCCAAGTACGTCGGCGGCGAAGCGCGTCAGGAGCGCGACCTGATGGAAGCGCAGGTGGTGCTCGGCTATCCCGGCCTCAGCTACCGCTCCGAAGAGTACATGACGGCGCAGATCGCCTCCTCGATCCTCGGCGGTGGCATGTCGTCGCGCCTCTTCCAGGAAGTGCGGGAAAAGATGGGCCTCTGCTACTCCATCTACGCCTTCCATTGGGGCTTCGAAGATACCGGTATCTTCGGCATCTCCGCCGCCACCGGCCAACGCGACGCCGGCAACCTCGTCGAGCAGACGCTGGCCGAGATCGGCAAGGCTGCCCACGAAGTCACCGAAATCGAGGTCAAGCGGGCACAGGCGCAGTTGCGCGCCGGTCTGCTGATGGCCCTCGAAAGCCCGGTGGCCCGCGCCGGCCAGATTGCCCGCCACATGATGTTCCACGGCCGCATCCTGCCGCTCGACGAACTGGTCGCCCGCATCGACGCCGTCAAGACCTCCGACGTCTGCGACTTCCTGCAGCGCATGGTCCGGTCCGGCCAGCCGACGCTGTCGGCCGTTGGCCCGATCGCCTCGGTGCCGCCGGTGTCCGAGCTTGAAGGCTACTTTGGCGCGACCGAGGCCAGCGCGGCATGATCCTGTTTGGTTCAGCGTCGGACGATTTGCCGGTACTGGCCAATGGGCGCGTGTTGATGCGATTGCCGACGATGACCGATTTTGCCGTCTGGGCGGCGGCGCGCACCGACAGTGCCGATTTTCTCCGGCCCTACGAACCGACGTGGCCGGCTGATGATCTGACCCGCAGCGCCTTCCGCCAGCGCGTGCGGCGCAATGCCCGCGAAGCCCGCGACAAGAGCGCCTTCGCCTTCCTGCTGTTTCGGGCCGGCGACAGCGAACTGCTCGGCGGCCTGACACTCTCCAACGTCCGCTTCGGCGTCGCCCGCAGCTGCTTCCTCGGCTACTGGATGGCCCGGCGACACGCTGGCCAGGGCTACATGCCCGAGGCGGTGGTGGCGGCGTTGGCCTTCGCCTTCGACGAACTCGGCCTGCACCGGGTCGAGGCCAGCACGCTCGTCGACAACGAACGCTCGATCCGCCTGCTGCGCAACGCCGGCTTCGTCGAGGAAGGGCTGTCGCACGCCTACCTGCTGATCGACGG
The DNA here is from genome assembly GCA_937868725.1 of uncultured Pleomorphomonas sp. Taxonomy (GTDB): domain Bacteria; phylum Pseudomonadota; class Alphaproteobacteria; order Rhizobiales; family Pleomorphomonadaceae; genus Pleomorphomonas. The sequence continues at coordinate 41,104 of CALMMQ010000001.1, read as the reverse complement.
CCGCTGGCAGGATCACCTGCGGTTTGCCCGCGTCAACCCGGCCGACTGACGACAATTGTGGGGACGAGGGCCATTTACCGGCGTGATCCCGCCTTGATTACGTGCAATCGGTTTTCACCGGTCCTTGGCTCAGCTATAGGATTCCAGCTTCATCCGGCGCCAACGCATGGCCAGCCGAACCCGCGTCGAGCCGGCGGCGGCTTCGCCCGCCGCAAACAGCAAGAGCGCCCCGCGCTCTGGGGGTAGTGTCCTTGGTTGTTGTTCGCGTAGCCATAACGGCGCTCCTGCTCATCCTGTCGTCGGTCGTGGCTTCGCTCGCCGGCGAACCGATTCTGGTGCAGCCGGACGTCAAGGCACTCGACCTGACGCACGCCGTCGAATTCCGCCGCGATGCCGGCAGTGCCATCCAGGTTTCGACGGCGCCCGGCGCCGACGGCGTCGTCCGTCGCATCGAGGTCCGGGCCAAGGGCACCGATTCCAACCCCACGTGGGTGGTGTTCGCCCTGTCCAACCAGTCGGACCTGCAGCTCGACCGGCTGATCGTCGCCCCGCATTTCCGCCTCGTCGGCTCGCGCGTCTTTTCGCCCGATCTCGGCGCCTCGCGCATCGCCGCCATCACGCCCAGCTCCGGCTTTGCCCCCGAGCGCCAGTCGAGCCAGGATGCCGACGTCTTCCTGGTGACGCTCGATCCCGGCACCATCGTCACCTTCGTTGTCGAACTCAGGACGCACGATCTGCCGCAGATCGGCCTGTGGGAACCCAACGCCTACAAGGACAGCGTCAACGCCTACACCTTCTATCGCGGCATCGTGCTCGGCGTCGCCGGCCTGCTGGCGCTGTTCCTGACCATCCTGTTCGTCGTCAAGGGCTCGATGATGTTCCCGGCCACGGCGGCACTGGCCTGGGCCGTTCTTGCCTATCTCTGCATCGATTTCGGTTTCTGGAACAAGGTGTTCGGCGTTGGCTCCGGTGCCGAGCAGCTCTACCGCGCCGGCTCCGAGGTGATGATCGCCGTCACCTTGGTGATCTTCCTCTACGCCTATCTCAACCTCAACCGCTGGCACGTGCGCTATAGCCACGTCATGCTGATCACGCTGATCGCCCTGGCCGGCCTGTTCGCGCTCGCCCTCTACGATCCGTCGATCGCCGCCGGCATCGCCCGCATGTCCATGGCCATCCTCGGCGCCCTTGGCTTTGTGCTGATCCTGGCGCTGGCCATCCGCGGCTACGACCGCGCCATCATGCTCATCCCCACCTGGCTGGTGTTGATCGCCTGGCTGGCCGGTACCGGCCTTGCCGTCTCCGGCCGCCTCGTCAACGATCTGGCCCAGCCGGCGCTGTCGGGTGGTCTGGTGCTGGTGGTGTTGCTGCTCGGCTTCACCGTCATGCAGCACGCCTTTGCCGGCGGCTCCATCACCGAGGGCCAGGTCGACGACAGCGAGCGCAAGGCGCTGGCGCTCACCGGCGCCGGCGACATGATCTGGGATTGGGACGTGACGCGCGACCTGATCACCACGTCGGTGGAAGCCGAGGAAAGCCTCGGCTTCAAACGCGGCCAGCTGGCCGGCCCGGCGCTGGCCTGGCTCGACGTGCTACATCCCCAGGATCGCGACAAGTTCAAGACGACGCTCGACGCCGTGGTCGAGGCCCGCAAGGGTCGGCTCAGCCAGACCTTCCGCCTCAAGGCCAAGGATGGCAACTATCTCTGGTTCCGCCTGCGGGCCCGGCCGATCCTCGGCGCCGACGGCGAGGTCATCCGCTGCATCGGCACGCTGCTCGACATCACCGACAGCAAGACGGCGCAGGAGCGGCTGCTGCACGACGCCGTCCACGACAATCTTACCTCGCTGCCCAACCGCGAACTGTTTCTCGATCGCCTCGGCACGGCCCTGGCCCGCACCCAGGCCGACGGCCAGAGCCGGCCGTCGCTGTTCATCATCGACCTCGACCGCTTCCGTCAGGTCAACGAGTCGCTCGGCCTGTCGACCGGCGATTCCATCCTGCTGTCGGTGGCCCGTCGTCTCGGCCGCCTCATCAAGCCCGTCGACACGCTGTCACGCCTCGAGGGTGACAAGTTCGGCGTCGTGCTGGTGTCCGAACAGGCGTCGGACCGGCTGGCCGCCTTCGCCGATTCGATCAAGCGGGCGGTGCGTTCGCCCATCGCCGTCGGCGAACGCGAAATCTTCCTCACCGCCTCCATCGGCATCGCCGTGTCCGACGGTGAGCTGCGCGAGCCGGCGACGCTGCTGCAGGACGCCGAGATCGCGCTCACCTACGCTAAGCGTCTGGGCGGCGACCGCATCGAGACCTTTCGCTCGGCCCTGCGCATCCTGTCGGGCGACATGGCCTCCTTCGAGCAGGACCTCGGGCGGGCCATCGAGCGGGAAGAGCTGCAGGTGCTCTACCAGCCGATCGTTCGCGTCGAGGACCGGTCGGTGGCCGGCTTCGAGGCGCTGCTGCGCTGGAACCATCCGCGTCGCGGTTCGATCTCGCCATCCGAGTTCATTCCCATCGCCGAGCGCTCCGGCGCCATCATCCCCATCGGCCTGTTCGTGCTCGACAAGGCCGCCCGCCAGTTGGCCGAGTGGCGCGATCACCTGCCGTTCGGCGAGCGCCTGACCATGAGCGTCAACGTTTCGAGTCGACAGCTGCTGCGCCACGACCTGCTCGCCGACGTCAAGGCCGTGCTGTCGCGCACCGGCCTGCCCAAGGGGGCGCTGAAGCTGGAACTCACCGAGAGCCTGCTGATGGAGAACCCCGAGTTCTCGACGCAGATGCTCTACAAGCTCAAGGAATTGGGCGCTGGCCTGTCGCTCGACGATTTCGGCACCGGCTTCTCCTCGCTCTCCTACCTGCAGCGCCTGCCGGCGGATACGCTCAAGATCGACCAGAGCTTCCTCAAGGCCCCGAACAAGAACCGCATGGTGATGCTGCGCGCCATCACCTCGCTGGCTCACGATCTCGGACTGGAGGTGGTGGCCGAGGGCGCCGAGACGACGACCGATCTCGAGGACCTGACCCAGCTCGGCGTCGACTATATCCAGGGCTTCCTGTTCGGTACGCCGATGAGCGCCGACGAGGTGCGCAAGCTGATGGAAAAGGCCAAGAAATCCATGCCCAAGGTTTCGCCGGTGGTCAGCGCCGACCTCGAGCGGCCGGTCCCTGCCGCTGCCGAAACGGCGACGGCGGACACCGCGGCGCCGGCGGAACCGGGGTAAACCTCGACGTCCGCTGGAAAAGGTTTGTATAACGGGCACAACGGACGAGTCGGACAGGCTCGTGCCGGCGCCGCAGAGGCTAGTTGACGAGAGCACCATGACAACAACCAAGTTCATTTTGTCTGCCTTGCTGTCGGCCGCGCTGGCGGTCACCTCGATCCCGCTCACCGCCGGCGGCGCCGCCGCGCAGGAGTTTGTCGACGGCAAGGTGGAATCGGTGCACGGCGACTGGCAGATCCGCTGCGACCAGCCGGTCGGGGCGCGCGACAAGCAATGCGCCATGGTGCAGAACGTCACGGCCGAGGATCGCGACAACATCGGCCTGTCGGTGCTGATCGTGAAGACGGTCGACAAGAAGGCGCGCATCATGCGCGTGCTGGCCCCGCTTGGCGTCTATCTGATGGCCGGTCTCGGCCTCAGGATCGACGACAAGGACATCGGCCGCGTCGGCTTCGTCCGCTGCCGCGCCCGTGGCTGCTACGCCGAGGTCATCTTGCAGGACGACCTGGTCAACCAGATGACCACCGGCTCCAAGGCCCTGTTCATCATCTACGACTCGCCCGACGACGGCATCGGCATCCCGATCTCGCTCAAGGGCTTCAAGGAAGGCTTCGACGCGCTTCCCTGACCGACGGACACCGAGGCCGCATGACAACCGATACCCTGGACCTTTTCGCTTTCTCCGGCCTTGATCCGGCCGCCGCCGCGCGCATCGTCGCCAGCGCTCTCGAGCATGCCGACGACGGCGAACTTTACATCGAGCGGGCCCAGACCGACTCGCTGCTGTTCGACAACGGTCGCCTCAAGAGCGCCAACTACGACGTGACGCAGGGTTTCGGCCTGCGCGCCGTCGCCGGCGAGGCCGTCGGCTTCGCCCACGCCGATGACATCTCGGAAGCGGCGCTGCGCCGGGCCGCCGAGGCGGTGCGGGCGGTGGCGACGGGCTATGCCGGCGTCATGGCGCCGCCGCCGCGCCCCACCAACCGCAAGCTCTACGGTGACGACAACCCGCTGCTCGCGCCGGTGTTCGCCGACAAGGTGGCGCTGCTTTCGGAGATCGACGCCTACGCCCGATCGAGCGAGGCGCGCGTCCGTCAGGTTACCGCCTCCATCGTCTGCTCGCACAAGGTGGTGGAGATATTGCGTGCCGACGGCACGCGCGTCCGCGACGTCCGGCCGCTGGTGCGCCTCAACGTCTCGGTGATCGTCGGTGCCGGCGACCGCCAGGAAAGCGGCTCGTTCGGCGAGGGTGGCCGGCTGATGCTCGACGGCTTCATAGCCCCTGATCGCTGGCGCGCCGCCGTCGACGAAGCGGTGCGGCAGGCGCTGGTCAATCTGCAATCGAAGCCGGCTCCGGCCGGCACCTTCGACGTCGTGCTCGGCTCCGGCTGGACCGGTGTGCTGCTGCACGAGGCGGTGGGCCACGGCCTTGAGGGGGACTTCAACCGCAAGAAGACCTCGGCCTTCGCCGGGCTGATGGGCGAGCGCATCGCCGCGCCCGGTGTCACCATCGTCGATGACGGCACCATTGCCGCTGCCCGTGGCTCGCTGACCGTCGACGATGAGGGCACGCCGAGTTCGCGCACGACGCTGATCGAGGACGGCCGGCTGGTCGGCTACATGCAGGACCGCCAGAACGCCCGCCTGATGGGCACGCAATCGACCGGCAACGGTCGTCGCCAGTCCTATGCCCACGTGCCCATGCCGCGCATGACCAACACCTATATGCTGGCCGGCGACAAGCCTCGCGAGGAGATCCTGGCCTCGGTCAAGGATGGCATCTACGCCGCCTCGTTCTCCGGCGGTCAGGTCGACATCACCTCCGGCAAGTTCGTCTTCGACTGCGTCGAGGCCTACCGGGTACGCAACGGCAAGGTCGAGGAGCCGATCAAGGGCGCCACGCTCATCGGCTCGGGGCCGGAAGCGCTGAAGCGCGTCTCGATGATCGGCGACGATCTGGCGCTCGATCGCGGCATCGGCACCTGTGGCAAGGGCGGCCAGAGCGTGCCGGTCGGCGTCGGCCAGCCATCGCTGCGCATCGACGGCATGACCGTCGGCGGCACGGCGACCTGAGCCATGGCGTCGTCTCCCTCGTTCCGTCTGGCGCTGTTCGACATGGACGACGTCGTCTATGCCTATTGTCGTGCCGATCGCATCGCCGTGCTGGCCGAGGCCACCGGTCTCGACCGCGATTTCATCGAGCGCCGCATCTGGCTCGAAGGGCTGGAGTTCACCGCCGACGGCGGCGCCTTCGCCGATGCCGAGCGCTACCTTGCCGCCTGGAGCGCGCAGCTCGGCCAGGCGATCAGCGAGGAGACGTGGGTCAGGGCGCGCGGCGCCGGTATGACGCCGATCGCCGGCACGCTGGCGCTGATCGATCGCCTGATGGCCGCCGGCGTCACCGTCGCCGTGCTCACCAACAACGGCCCGCTCATCGAGCGCCACCGCCACCGGCTGGCGCCGGCCCTGGCCGAGCGGGTCGGCGAGCGCTTCCTCGTTTCCTACGTTTTCGGCATGGCCAAGCCGGCACCCGACATCTATCGCCTGGCCCTCGACCGCCTCGGCTTCCGCCCCGAGGAGACGGTGTTCATCGACGATCTCGCCGAGAATGTTGCCGGCGCCGAAGCGGCCGGCCTGCGCGGCCACGTTTTCCGGACACCGGCAGGCCTGGCCGACTATTTTGCCGCGCTGGGGCTCGCCTGAGGAAGGCTGCCGTCATCACCTGGGGATAAGCGGATTTCATTCGGAAAATCCGTCCGCCGACGGTTGAAAACGATCGCTTCGCTCCCCATGTCAGCGGTCATCCGACAGAGCGCCTCCGGGTACGGCGTCGGACGGGCATGTCAGGATGGGCGCCTTGTTATCCGCTGATTTTATCTCGATGGAGCTGACCGCGCTGGCGCAGGTCGTTTTCATCGATATCGTTCTGGCTGGCGACAACGCCATCGTGGTCGGCATGGCCGCCGCCGGCGTCGACGCCCGCATCCGCCGCAAGGTGATCTTTCTCGGCATTACCGGCGCTGTGCTGCTGCGCATCGCCTTTGCCGTTGCCGCCACGCAACTGCTGCAGATCGTCGGTCTGACGCTGGCCGGCGGCATCCTGCTGCTCTGGGTGTGCTGGAAGATGTTCCGCGAAATCCGCCAGAGCCACGAGGAACTGGCCGGCGGCGTCGAGGCGACGGAGCTCGCCATGGACACCGGCGTCTGTGACGTGACACCGGCGCGCGGAGGCAAGACCTTCCGTCAGGCCATCACCCAGATCATCGTTGCCGACCTGTCGATGTCGCTCGACAACGTGCTGGCCGTCGCCGGGGCTGCCCGCGATCACCTCGGCATTCTGGTCGTCGGTCTGATGCTGTCGGTGGCCCTGATGGGCGCCGCCGCCACCATGATTGCCCGCCTGCTGCACCGCTTCCGCTGGATCGCCTGGATCGGCCTGGTGATCATTCTCTACGTCGCCGTCGAGATGGTGCACCGGGGGTCGATGGAGGTTTGTGCCGGCGTCGTCGGCGATACCTGCGACCTGTCCGTCCTGTCGGACGTCAAGGCGGCGATCATCGGCCCTTGATCGGACCGCCCAGCCGGGATATTCCAGCCATCATGAACCGCGTGGACATGCCTTTCAGCGGCGGCGAAGCCCAGATCCGCTATCTCGACGGCGATTACCAGATCGTCCGTAACGGCAATTTCGTCCGGTGTGCCATCACCGGCCGGCCGATCCTGCTGCAGGATCTGATGTACTGGAGCGCCGAGCACCAGGAACCCTACGTCGATGCGGCGGCGGCGCTCGAAGCCTATCGGCGCCATACCGGCGCCCGCTGATCGTCTGTTTCTCGTCCGTCAGGTGCTGCCGCGACAGAACGTGTCGCGCAGCCAGCGATCGCGCGTGGCGGCGATGAGCTCGCGCACGGCCGTCGGCGAGGCAAAGCGCGTTTCCACCTCGTAGACCAGCGTCGTTGCCAGCAGTTCGGCCAGCCGGCCGCCGCTGCCGGCCAGGCGCGCCGCGTCCTTGCTGGTGGTGACGAGAGCGGCATCGGCGATGGCCGCCGCTTCCAGCACCTCGGCGGCGTCGGCCTCGCTGAAGGCGTGGTGGTCGGCGAAGGCGCGCGTGCCGGCCAGACGATAGCCGTCGGCGACCAGCTGATCGAAGAACTTCTGCGGCCGGCCGATGCCGGCGAAGGCGAAGAGCGGCCGGTCGTCCGCCAGTCGCGGACCGCACGGCACGGTGCGGGCGTCGAGTACCGCCTTGCCGGCCCGCGCCGCCGCGGCGATGACGCGGGCGCTGTGCGGACCGGCGCCCAGCACCAGCACCGCGTCGGCTGCCGCCATCTGGATGGAAAGCGGCGCCCGGAGCGGACCGGCCGGCAGCGTCAGGCCGTTGCCGACGCCGACGCCGCCATCGACCACCACCAGCGATAACGTCTTGTCGATCGACGGGTTCTGGAAGCCGTCGTCCATGATGCAGAGGTTGGCGCCGATGTCGGTGAGCCGGGCGAGGCCGGCGGTCCGGTCGAGCGCCTTGACCACCGGGGCCAGCGTGACCAGCAGCAGCGCTTCGTCGCCGACGTCCTGGGCGGTGTGCAACTTGGGATCAACCTGCACCGGCCCCTTGAGGGCGCCGCCGTGGCCACGCGTCAGGAAGGCCGGCTTCAGCCCCATGTCGATGGCGAGACGGGCCAGCGCCAGCGCCGTCGGCGTCTTGCCGGCTCCGCCGACAACGAAGTTGCCGACGCAGATGACCGGCAGCGGTGGCCGCACGCCCGACCGACGCATCCGTCGCCCGGCGAAATGGCCATAGATGGCGGCGAAGGGGGAGAGAAGCAGCGCTGCGACACCGGGCCGGCGCCACCAGAAGGCCGGAGCCTTCATGGCTGTCGCTCCGCCGGGCCGAGCCGGTCGAGCACCGCCCGGGCCGTGCGGCCGACGGCGCCGGCGAGACGCTCGACCACCGTCGCCGCCGCCGCGCTCTGGCAGGCGCGCCGCGCCGGATCGGCGATCAGGCGGGCCGCCGCCTCGGCCAGTTCCTCGGCGGTACGGGCCAGCACCAGCCCATCGGCATCGAGGAAGGCGGCGTAGACGTCGAGCCAGTTGGCGAAATAGGGCCCCGACACGGCGGCGGCTCCGAGCCGGGCCGGTTCGATGGGGTTGTGGCCGCCAATGCCATCGACCAGCGAGCCGCCGATCAGTGCCACGGTGGCGGCACGATAGAAACTGCCGGACTCGCCCACGGTATCGGCGACGTAGACCGCCGTCGTCGGCGTCGGCAGCGCCGCGTCGAGCGAACGGCGGACGACCTCAAAGCCGGCGCCGGCCGCCTGGGCGGCAATGGCGCCGCCGCGATCGGGATGGCGCGGCAGGATGATGAGCAGCGTTTCCGGATGCTGGACCTTGAGGCGGGCAAAGGCTTCCAGCACCACTTCGTCCTCGCCCGGATGGGTCGAGGCGGCCAGGAACACCGGCCGTTCGCCAATGGCGACGCCGAGGGCCGCCGCCACCTCGGCCGGTGCTTCCGGCACTTCGGCATCGAACTTGATGTTGCCCACCGACCGCACCGACGGCGCGCCCAGCGCCTTGAAGCGGTCGGCGTCGCCTTCCGACTGGGCCAGCACCAGCGGCAGGCGCGAAAAGACGGCACGAGCGACGGTTGGGAACATTTGCCAGCGCCGGGCCGAGCGCGGCGACATGCGACCGTTGGAGACGATCAGCGGGATGCCACGCCGGTGCAGGCCGTCGATGGTTACCGGCCACAGCTCGCTTTCCACGAACACCGCCACGTCAGGGCGCCAATGGTCGAGGAAGCGCTCGACGGCCGGTGCGATATCGAGCGGCGCGAACTGGTGGCGAAAGGCTTCGCTGCCCTGAGCCCCGGCCAGCGTCGCCGATGTCGTCGTCACCGAGGTGACCAGTACTTTGACGCCGGCGGCGGTCAGGCGGGCGATCAGCGGCAGCGCCGCCACCGTCTCGCCGACGCTGACGGCGTGTACCCAGGCCAGCCGTCCGGTCGGGCGGGGCAGGGCGCTGTCGCCAAGGCGTTCGCGCCAGCGCCGCGGGTCTTCCTTGTCCAGCAGTCGCCGCCAGCCGACGATCGCCCAGCCAGCCGGCGTTGCCAGGCGCGTCAGGCCGACATAGGTGGCGATGAGCAGGGTGCCGAGATCAGCCATGGGCGGCCGGGTTGCTCCGGGAGGCGTCGTGTTTTCCGCAGAGTTCGTAGGCGCGTTTGTTGACGCGATCAAGCTCCGACGAAAGTCTGACACGTAACGTTTCGATCACGGTTTCGTCGGCGTCGGGCGGCACGTGAATGGCATCGCCGTGGACGATGGCGGTGCGCGAGAACGGCAGGTTGACCACCAGCCGGTCCCAGGTCTTGAGCCGGAACGACCATCGTGACGCATAGGCGGCGGCGATGACCGGTCGCCCCGAGGCTTTCGCCAGCAAGAGCACGCCGCGACCGGCCACCTCGGCGACCTTCGGCACGTCGGCCGTCATCAGGATCGAATGACCAGCTTCCAGCTCGCCGAGCGCCTTGAGAAAGCCGGTGGCGCCGCCCTTGCGCAGAGCGGCGCTGCTGCGGTGGGCGCCCGAGGCGCGGATGGTGCCGAAGCCCTGCAGCTCGATGGCACGGGCGGCGATGGCGGCGCCACCGTGACGCGACACCATGACCAGCGTCGTCATGTCGAGCGGCCGCATGCCCAGCGCCAACAGCGCCATGCCGTGCCAGAAGACGAAGATGGCCGCGCCTTCGGCGCGGGCGGTGTCGAAGGCCTGAGGCGGGTCGATGGTGATGCGGGCGGTGTTGTAGACCAGGCGGGCGTAGCTCCCCAGCATCCAGCCGACGACGGTCTGAACCAGGCGGTTGCCGAGCAGGCGCTTCTCAAGACTCATCGCGAACTCCCGTCGCCACTTCGCCGGCAAGCTGGGTGCGGTGGAGATGGGCGTAGAGGCCGCCTCGCTGCTGCAGCTCCTCGTGGGTGCCGGACTCGACGATCTGACCGTGGTCAAGGACGACGATCAGGTCGGCCTTGCGTACCGTCGACAGACGATGGGCGATCATCAGCACGGTGCGGCCGGCGAACAGACTGTCGAGCGCCGCCTGGACATGGGCTTCCGAGTTGGCGTCGAGGGCGCTGGTCGGTTCGTCGAGCAGCAGAATGGGGGCGCCGCGCAGCATGGCGCGGGCGATGGCGATGCGCTGCTTCTGGCCACCCGACAGCAGGCTGCCGGCTTCGCCGACCTCGGTGTCATAGCCCTGGGGCAGCTCGGCGATGAAGTCGTGGGCATCGGCGGCGCGGGCGGCGGCCTCGATGGCGGCGGCGCCAGCCCCGGGACTGCCGTAGGCGATGTTGGCGCCGACCGTGTCGTCAAACAGCACCGGGTCCTGCGTCAGGAGCGCCGAAGCGGCGCGCACCGAGGCGAGATTGGCGGCGCGGATGTCCTGACCGTCGATCAGGATGCGGCCAGACTGTGGATCGTAGAAGCGCAGCACCAGGTTGATCAGCGTCGACTTGCCGGCACCGGAGGGGCCGACAAACGCCACCTTCTGGCCGGCGGTGATGGTCAGCGACACGTCGGAAAGCACGACGGTGTCGGCGTCGTAGGAGAAGGTGACGTTCTCGAAGGTGATGGCGCCGCCGCCCACCGACAGGTCGGGCGCTCCGTCCGGTTCGGCCACCTGCGGCATCTCGTCGAGGATGGCGAACACCCGCCGGGCGGCGATCAGACCTTCCATCATGACGTTCTGCAGGTTGGCCAGCTGCTTGAGTGGCGCGTAGATCAGCATGGCCGCGGCCATGAAGCCGGTGAACTCGCCGAGCGTCAGCGTACCGTGAATGCCGCGCCAACCGCCGTAGAAGATGGCAGCGGCAAAGCCGACGCCCGACAGGCCCTCGGTGAACGGGCCGGTGCGGGCGCGCGTCTTCTGCGTCTTGATGCCGGCGTCCCGCGTCGCCTCGATGATTCGCAGCGCCCGCTTCTCCTCGAAGTCTTCCTGGCCATAGGCCTTGACGACGCGGATGCCCTGCAGCATCTGGGCGACGATGCGCGAGATGTCGCCGGCTCCCGACAGCGTCTTCTTGACCGATTTCGACAGCGTCTTGCGTTGCCGCCGCATCAGCACCAGCGACACCGGCAGCGACACCATCACCAGCAGGCCGAGCACCCAGTCCATCCACAGCATGGCGCCAACCAGGAACGCCGACTGCAGGGCATTGCGGGCAATCGCCGTGATGGTCTGCGAGGCGGCCGAGTTGACCACCGTCGTATCGGCGGCGAACACGCTGACGAAGCGGGCCGAGTGGGTGTTCTGCAGGAAGGAGATGTCGGCGTTGGCAAGGCGCTTGAACAGCTTGGCGCGCAGTTCGGCGACGATTTCGCCGGAAATGCGCGCTTCGGTCATGCGGCTGAAGTATTCGGCCAGCGAGCGCGTCGCCATCACCACCACGACGATGAAGGGCAAGCCGTAGAGCATGGTGGAGTTCTTGGCGATGAACACCTCGTCGGCCGCCGTCTGCATCAGGAACGGCAGGGCCCCGGTGGTAGCCGCCACGAACAGCATGGTCAGGGCCGAGCGCAGCACCATCAGCCGGCGCGGCCAGATGAACTCGCGGAACAGGCGCCGGATGACGAAGGACGCTTCGCTGCCTTCACCGGCGGTTGCCCACGTCGGAGTCGCCCGACCGTCGCCAGCCTTGTCGTCCCGTGCCATGTCGCAAGTTCCAATCGTGTCGAAGAGAGTTCGGCCGGCTTGCCGCCGTCGGCCCGGGCCATGGCCGCCGACGGGCCCTGCCTGACCGGTCCCGGATGAGCCCGCAGCTCTATACCGGCTGGAGCGGATTGTCAGCGGCACGCCCGGCTATCAGGATCTTGCCGGATCGAGCAGGCGGTGCAGGTGGACGATGAAATAGCGCGTCTGGGCTTGGTCGACGGTAGCCTGGGCCTTCTGCTTCCAGGCGGCGTAGGCGCTGGCATAGTCGGGAAACACGCCGACGACGTCGACCGCTGCGAGGTTGGCGAACTCGCCGCTTTCGACCGACGTCATCTCGCCGCCGATGACGAGATGGATCAGTTGTTTCGAGGTGACTTCCGTCGTCATGTCGCGTCTCTCCATCCAAGGCATTTGCCGCAGCATCGGCACCGTTTGCCTCATTATCGCAAACGATGGCGAAAGAAAACCGAGCTGGCGTTTCGCGTCGTTTCAGGAGTGGCTGCCGAGCAGTTGCCGGGCCCAGCCGGTGAGCGGCGCCCGCGCCGCGATCAGCGCCGCGTGCGTCGGCTGCGGTCGGTTGTAGCCGACATCGGCTCCCGAGAGATCGACGAGATCGCCCCCGGCCTCGGAGAGGATCAGGTCGGCGGCGGCGATGTCCCAGTCGTTGGCGTTGGCCTTGGCCACCGCCACGTCGATGCGGCCGTCGGCGACCATGGCGATGCGCAGGGCCAGCGAGGCGATGAAGCCCTGCGGCCGCAGCGACGGCTCGTCGGCCCGGAGCCGCGTCAGCAGCCCGGCCGGGCCGGCGATGCGCGCCCCCTTGTTGCCGCCGCCGGTCATTAGGCGCAGCGCGTGGCCGTCGAGGGCGGCGCCGCCGCCCAGCGTCGCCGTGTAGAGGCGGCCGCAGGTCGGCTGCAGCAGCGCTGCCACCACCGGCCGACCGGCCTCGACGACAGCAAGCGAGATCGTCCACTCGTCGACGCCGGCGATGAAGCCGCGTGTGCCGTCGATGGGGTCGACGACGAACAGCCGCTCGCAGTCGAGCCGATCGGTGTTGTCCTCGGTCTCCTCCGATAGCCAGCCGTAATCGGGCCGGCTGGCCATCAGTTCATCCTTGAGAAAGCGGTCGACCGCCAGATCGGCCTCGGTGACGGGCGAGGCGTTGTCCTTTTGCCAGACCTTGGGATCGTGGCGGAAATAGCCGAGGGCAATGTCTCCGGCCGCCGCGGCGGCCCGGCTCAACAGGGCCAGGTCCTCGGCATAGGTGGTAGGGTTAGCGACCGGCAATGGTCAGTCCTTCGATGGCAAGGGTGGGCGCCGTGTAGGCGCCACGGAACACGATGTCGTTGGCCGGCGTCAGGTGCAGGAACATGTCCCGGAGATTGCCGGCGATAGTGATTTCCGACACCGGATAGGCGATCTCGCCGTTTTCGATCCAGAAGCCGGCAGCGCCGCGCGACAGGTCGCCGGTGACGATGTTGGCGCCGTGACCGATGAAGTCGGTGACGTAGAGGCCGGTGCCGACGGCAGCGATCAGCTCTTCCGGGCTGGTCCGGCCGGGATGCAGCAAGAGATTGCTGGCCGACGGTCCCGGCGCACCGGTGCCACGGGAGGCCCGGCCGTTGCTGACGAGACCGAGCTCGCGAGCCGTGGCGCTGTCGAGCAGCCACGAGGTGAGCACGCCGCCTTCGATGATGTCCAGCGCGCCGGTGGTGATGCCCTCGCCATCGAACGGCCGCGAGCCCGAGCCGCGCCGCCGCAGCGGATCGTCGGTGATGCGGATCGACGGCGAAAAGATCGCCTTGCCGAGCTGGTCCTTGAGGAAGGAGGCGCCACGGGCGATGGCCCCGCCGGAGATGGCGCTGGCGAGCGAGCCGAGGATGCCCGAGGCGAGGCGCTGTTCGTAGACGACCGTGCCGACCTGCGTGGTCACCTGACGCGGATTGAGCCGGCGCACCGCCCGTTCGCCGGCCCGGCGACCGATGATCTCGGCCGGCTCGAGGTCGGCCAGATGGCTCTTGGAGGACGAATCCCAGTCCCGCTCCATGGCCGTGCCGGTGCCGGCGATAGCGGCGATGGAATGACCGTGCCCGGACGTCTCGTAGGCGTTGGAGAAGCCGTGCGAGGTGACGAGCGCCAGGCCGCCGCGCGCCCAGTAGGCGGCGGCGCCCGAACTGTTGGTGACGCCGGCCACCTCGCGGGCCGCCGTTTCCATGGCAAGGGCCCGGCCGGCCAGCGCGCTCGCCGTCACTGGCGTTTCGTCGAGCAGATCGAGATCGGCGACCTCGCGCGCCAGGAGCGCCGGGTCGGCAAGACCGGCGAAGCGATCGGCGGTGGCCACTTTCGCCATGGCCACGGCCCGGCCCGCCAGTTCGCCGACATCGGCGCCGAGGGTGGCCGAGATGATGGCGTTGCGATCGCCAACGAACACCCTGAGGCCAAACTCGTCGTTCTCGGCGTGCTCGACCTTCTCGACCTTGCCGTTCAACACCGAGACGACCTGATTGACCGAGCGCAGCGCCACCGCGTCGGCGGCGTCGGCGCCGGCGGCACGCGCGGCCGCCACCAGTTTTTCGGCCTGTTCGGTGAGGGCGGCGAGATTGACGAGTTCGCTCATGGACGATCCTTCAGTGTTTTCTCAGGTCTAAGGCGCTGACCGGCGGGCGGCAAGCCGTCTTCATGGGGTGCGGCTGCGCTTTTCCCACATGCCTCGACGGGGGCTCAGCCATTGGCCGCAACGTTGACCAAATGTTGACGGGGTGGAGCGAAGCGGCGCTTTAGCATCTGCTAACCCTCTCGAAAATCGAGGAAAAGTTTACCTATTCCCTTAAGGGGGTGCCGACGTTGCCCGCGTAGGCTTGTCCTTGTTCGGGACGTGGCGCGCCAACAATGACGCCGCGCCCGACAGGGAAGTCAGAAAAGAGTTTTGAGGCGTCATAGAATGACAGGAGCACCACTCAAGCATCCGGACCGGCAGCTTCGTCTCGAAGCCTCCAGCCTGCCGATGCGTTGGCAGGCCCGGCTCGGCGATCGGTCGACGGAAGCGGCGAGCGTCTACATGGACGACGCCGGCGTCATCGTCAAACGCCAGCTGTCCGGTCTGCCGCTGACCCTGAGCCTGCCGTTCAGCGTCTTCGAAGGCGTGGCGGTGTGCATCGAGGCCGATGGCGAGGATGGTCTGCTCGCCCGTGTCGAACTGCGGCACAGCGATCCGGAGCTGACCATTCCGCTCACCGTGACGCGGCACATGGAAACGGCCGCCGAGGACTGGCAGAGCTGGTCGCGCCGGCTGGGGTTGCCGATGCTGCTGGTCGAGCGCAACGGCGTTGCCGAGAAGGTTGGCATCAGCGCCGGCGTGCCGGTCGGCGATCCGGTGCCGCGCCGGGGGCATGGCGAAGTGGCCAGCCGTCGGCCGCGTTTCCTCGCCCGCCGTCAGCCGGGCCTCAGCGGCACCATGCCGGTCTATCGCGGCGCCCGCGAGATCATTTCCTACGAGTGAAGCGAAGCCCCGATTGTCACGGCGCGTTGTCCGGCCCGACCGCCGGCAGCGCGCCGTGGCGTTTTCAGGCCAGCGAACCGATGAGCCCGTCGGCCAGCAGACCGGCCAGCAGAATCAGGCCGGCGTCGCGGTTGGAGCGGAACTGGGCGAGACAGCGCTCGCCGTCGTCGCGGTCGAAGCGCCACACCTGAGCGCCGAGATGGACGGCGAAGCCGACGAGACCGGTAAAGGCCAGCGGTCCGGCTCCCGCCCCGACGAAGCTCGCCCCGATCAGTAGCACCGTCGCCCCGAAGCACACCGTCAGCATGACTGGCGTCGAGTTGGCGAACACCCGCGCCGTCGAGCCGAGGCCGATCAGCTCGTCGTCCTCGCGATCCTGATGGGCGTAGATGGTGTCGTAGCCGACCGTCCAGGCGATGGTGGCGGCGTAGAGGGCCAGCGCCGGCCAGTCGAGCCGGCCCAGCACGACGGCCCAGCCCATCAGCGCCCCCCACGAGAACGACAGCCCCAGCCCCACCTGCGGGAAGCCGGTGAAGCGCTTGAGGAACGGATAGATCAGCACCGGTACCAGGGAAGCGAAGCCGAGCCCGATCGAGAACCGGTTGAACTGGACGAGCACCACGAGGCCGACCAGCAGCAGGAGCCCCATGAACAGGACGGCGCGGCGCGTCGTCAGTCGGCCGGACGGAATCGGCCGGGCGCGCGTGCGGGCCACCGAGGCGTCGATATCGCGGTCGACGATGTCGTTGTAGGCGCAGCCGGCCCCACGCATGACCACGGCGCCGACGAAGAATAGCAGCGCATACCACGGTGACGGCCACTCGATGTCGGCAACGTGGCTGGCCAGCGTCAGCGACCACCAGCACGGCAGCAGCAGCAGCCACCAGCCGATCGGGCGGTCGAAGCGGGCAATCTCGGCGTAAGGGCGCCAGCGCACCGGCACGTAGCGGGCGACGACGTTGTCGCGGGGGGCGTCGGGGATGGCAAATGGGTCTGATTCTGGGCTCGGCATGACGCAAGTGTAGCGCCGCGACCGCCGATGCGCGAGAGGTGTGGCGCCACAAGCGCGCTTGGGCCGCTTTGGCGCTTTTCCCGGGCGGTCGGCCATGTTAAGGGCGCGGCAACGGATTTCGCGAGGGGTGAGGCACGGGCATGCATGTACTTCTGATCGGATCTGGCGGCCGCGAGCACGCCATTGCCGCCGCGCTCCGGCGCTCACCGCGCCTGACCAGGCTCTCCGTGGCGCCCGGCAACGCTGGCATCGCCGCCATCGCCGATATCGTCGCCCTCGACCCGGCCGACCACGCCGCCGTCATCGCCTGGTGCCGGCAGTCGGCGGTCGACTTCGTCGTCATCGGTCCGGAAGCGCCGCTGGTCGCCGGCATCGTCGACGACCTCGCCGCCGCCGGCATTCCGGCTTTCGGTCCGCGCCGGGAGCCGGCCCGCCTCGAAGGCTCCAAGGCCTTCACCAAGGAACTCTGCACCGAGGCGAACATCCCGACCGCCGCCTATGGCCGCTTCACCGCCGCCGCGCCGGCCCGCGCCTACGTCACGGCCCGCGGCGCGCCGATCGTCGTCAAGGCCGACGGGCTCGCCGCCGGCAAGGGCGTGGTGGTGGCTGCCACCATCGAGGAAGCACTCGAAGCGGTCGATGCCTGCTTTGCCGGCGCCTTCGGCGCTGCCGGCGCCGAGGTGGTGATCGAGGACCTGCTGGTCGGCGAGGAGGCGAGCTTCTTTGCCATCTCCGACGGCACCCACGTCGTGCCGCTTGCCGCCGCCCAGGACCACAAGCGCGTCGGCGACGGCGACACCGGTCCCAACACTGGCGGCATGGGCGCCTACTCCCCCGCCGCCATCGTCGACGACGCCATGGCCGCCCGCATCATGGCCGAGATCGTCGAGCCAACCGTCGCCTGCCTCAAGGCGCGCGGTACGCCGTTCGTCGGTGTGCTGTTCGCCGGCCTGATGATCGAGGCCGACGGCCCCAAGCTCATCGAGTACAACGCCCGCTTTGGCGATCCGGAGACCGAGGTGGTGCTGCCGCGCCTTAAATCCGACCTGCTGGAGCTGATGGTCGCCGCCGTCGAGGGGCGCCTCGCCGGCCGTGTCGCCGAGTTCTCGCCGGCCACCGCGCTCACCGTCGTCATGGCCAGCAAGGGCTATCCGGGCGATTACGCCAAGGGCAGTCGCATCGAGGGGCTCGACGAAGTGGCGGCCCGGCCCGGCATTTCGGTGTTCCATGCCGGCACCAAGGCCGGAGAGGGCGGGGCCATTCTCGCCAACGGCGGCCGCGTCCTGGCCATCACCGCCGCGGGCGATAGCGTCGCCTCTGCCCAGCAGGCCGCCTACGCCGCCGTCGACCAGGTGCGTTGGCCGGAGGGTTTTTGCCGCCGTGACATCGGCTGGCGGGCGGTGGCGCGCGAGCGGGCCGGGCGCTGATCAGGCCCGACCGGCTACAGGCGACAGAGCGGCGAGATCGACCCCGAGCCCAGCCAGCGCCCGCGTGTAACGCTTGGCGTCGTCGATCTCGAAGATGATGGCTGGATCGGGCTCGGCCGTCAGCCAGCCGTTGTGCTGGATCTCGCTTTCGAGCTGGCCCGGCGCCCAACCGGCATAGCCGAGCGTCAGCAGCGACTGGTCCGGCCCGCGCCCCTCGGCGATGGCCTTCAGCACGTCGAGCGTCGCCGTCAGCGACAGCTCTTCCGAGATCGGCAGTGTGGCATTGTCGAGGTGAAAATCGGCCGAGTGCAGCACGAAGCCGCGCGCCGCGTCCACTGGTCCGCCACGATGCACCTTCATGTCGCGGGCCGGCTGCGGCAGGCGGATGCGCTGATCATCGGGGATGATCTCGAGCTGCACCAGGAGGTCGGCGAACGAGGGTTGCGCCATCGGCTTGTTGACGATGAGCCCCATGGCCCCGTCTTCGGAGTGGGCGCACAGGTAGATCACCGTGCGCGCAAACACGCCGTCCTCGATGGAGGGCATGGCAATGAGGAACTTGCCGTCGAGAAATCCGGTGCTCTTGGCCATGATCGATCCGCTTGAACGTCGTGTCGGCAAGGCCCGCCGATCGGGCAGGCGGTGAACGCGCACGCAAAGTTGAGAAGGAGCCAGCCGTGCTGAAGTCAATATGAACTGGCGCCGGCGAGATTCAAGGCTATTGTCGTGCCGTTATCGCCTGTCGAGGTTCGAGACCCTTCCATGCCCGTTGTTGCTGCCTGCCGCGCTTTGGTTGCCTCGCTGTTGCTGATCGGGCCGGCGGCGCCGGCTCTCGCCGCTTCGATGACCATGCCGGAGGCCCGAACGGCGCTGCTGCTGGCCGGCGGCCCGCCCGGCGCCGACGGCTACGTTGCCGGCATCGCCATCGATTTGCCGGCCGGTTGGCACACCTACTGGTCCAATCCCGGCGACGCCGGCATTCCTCCGGTGATCGATACGGCCGCGAGCGCCAACGTTGCTGCCGTCGCCGTCGGCTATCCCGCGCCCCGCCGCTATTCCGACGGCGTGTCGACGTCGATGATCTACGAGGGCCGCGTGGTGCTGCCGCTGCGCATCAAGCCGCGCGACCCCGACGATCCCGTCAATCTCCGCGTCGAACTGAGCTACGGCCTCTGCGCCGAAATCTGCCTGCCGGCCAGCGCCAGCCTGACGGCGCGGCTCGATCCCCGCGTCCGGCCCGACGCTGTGGCGGCCGGCGAGATCGCCGCCTTCCAAGCCAAGGTGCCGCGCCTCGAAGTCGCCGGCGACCGGCTGGCCGTGCGCGCCGTCGCTTTCGACGCCACCAAGCGAACGGGCACGCTGACCATTGCCGCGCGCGACGGCGGCGATCTCGTCGATCTCTTCGCCACCATCGCCTCGCCCTGGTACGCTGGCCCGCCGATGGCGCGCGGCCACGATGGCGACCGGACGCTGTTCGACGTTGCCGTCGAGGCGCCGCGCGGCGCCACCAGTCTGGCCGGCCTGCCGCTGACGCTGACCTGGATTGGCCGCAAGGACGCCTATGACATTCCGTTGCACCTTGACTGAACGGGCTTGCCGCTGCCAGGGACGGCGCGATAGGTTGTGTCTGGAATCATTATAACCAAGAAAGGACAAGTCATGATCAAGGTTGGAGATCGCCTGCCGGAAGTCACCTTCACCGCTGCCACGGCCGAAGGCCCCAAGCCGATGACCACCGCCGACGTGTTTGCCGGCAAGAAGGTCATCCTGGTGGCCGTGCCGGGTGCCTTCACGCCCACCTGCACCAAGAACCATCTGCCCGGCTTCATTGCCAAGGCCGACGAGATCAAGAAGAAGGGCGTCGACACCATCGCCTTCACCGCCGTCAACGATGTGTTCGTCATGGACGCCTGGAAGGCCGCTTCCGGCGCCGGCGACAAGATCCTGTTCCTTGCCGACGGTTCGGCCGTGTTCGCCAAGGCCATCGGCCTTGAGCTCGACCTGACGGGCGCCGGCCTCGGCGTCCGCTCGAACCGCTACGCCGCCATCGTCGAAGACGGTGTCGTCAAGGTGCTGGAAGTCGAAGAGAACGCTGGCGTCGCCGCCTGCTCGGCCGCCGGCAGCATCGTCGAGAAGCTCTGAAGGGTGTCGCGGCTGCCCGTCAGCCGATGACGTCGATGACACGGCCGGCGCGGATCACCGCGTCGGCCGTTGCCATTCTGTCGCCGTCGATCTGCATCTGGACGCCGGCGCCGCCAAGACGGGCCACGCCCACCGGCCGGTCGGTTGCCGCGGCGAGCCGGTCGAGACGGCCGAGCCCGAGGGCAATCGCCGCCTTGAGGAGCGTCAGCGGCCGGTCGTCGGCGAGCGTCACCAGGCGCAGGCCCGGTTCGGTCGCCCGTGTTGCCCGACTGAGGACGTAGGGACCGCCGTAGTGGCGGGCGGTGGTGACCACGGCGAGGCGGCAGACGATGGTGTCGCCGTCGGCCTCGACGACGACGTCGCGGCCACCCTGGCGGGCCGCCAGCCGCAGCGCCGCCAGCACGTAGGCGAGCTTGCCCCAGCGCCGCTTGCTGACGCCATCGACGGCGTGCACCACGTCGGCGTCGAAGCCCGCCGACACCATCAGCGCGAACGGCCGCTCGCCGATGGCGCCGAGATGCAGCGCCTGCCGCGTCCCGGCGGCGATGCGGTCAGCGAGACGCTCGGGCGAGAACGGCGCGCCGATCTCGTGGGCCAGCACGTTGGCGGTGCCGAACGGCAGGATGGCCAGCGCCGGCAGGTCGGTGGCCGCCCGGCCCATCAGTCCGACCAGCGCTTCGTTGATCGAGCCGTCGCCGCCGCCCACCACCAGTGTGCGCACGGTCGGCGGCAGGTTGGCCGCGATGGCGGTGAGATGGCCGGCGTGATCGGTCAGGCGGATGTCGCAGCCAAGACCATGGCCGGCGAGGGCGGTGGCGAGCCGGTTCAGCCGTCGTTGGCTGAAGCCGCCGGCCACCGGATTGGCGACGATGAGGATGGCAGCCGGCTCAGGCGACGGCATCGGGCGGCTCGTAACCCGGCTTGAACGGCGCCATGCCGCGCCGGGCGAGCGCATCGGCCCGCTCGTTCATGTCATGGCCGGCGTGGCCCTTGACCCAATGCCATTCGACTTCGTGACGACCGCGCGCCGCTTCGAGCCGCTGCCAGAGGTCGGCGTTCTTGACCTCCTTCTTGTCGGCGGTCTTCCAGCCGTTACGCTTCCAGCCGAAAATCCAGCCGGTAATGCCGCCCTTGACGTACTGGCTGTCGGTGTAGAGGTCGACGGCGCAGGCTCGCGTCAGCGTTTCCAGCGCCACGCAGGCGGCGGTCAGTTCCATGCGGTTGTTGGTGGTGTGAGCCTCGCCGCCGCAGAGTTCCTTTTCCTTGTCGCCATAGACAAGCACGGCCCCCCAGCCGCCGGGACCGGGATTGCCCGAACAGGCACCATCGGTGAAGACGGTGACGCGCTTGGTCTCGCTCATGCCTTGAGTTCCCCGGCCGAAACGCCATAGGCGGAAATGTCCGGCGAGGCGCGATGGAAGCGCATCTTGCGGTGATATTCCAGCGGGTCCTTCTTGCGCACCAGCGCGCCGGCTGGCGTCATCAGCCAGTCGTAGAGGCGGGTGAGCAGAAAACGCAGCGCCGCGCCGCGGGCCAGCACCGGCAGGGCGGCGATCTCGGCGTCCGACAGTGGCCGGTTGCGGGCATAGCCCAGCAGCATCGCCCGGCCCTTGGTGATGTTGTAGGAGCCATCGGGCTCGAAGCACCAGGCGTTGAGGCAGACGGCGAGGTCGTAGACCAGGAAGTCGTTGCAGGCGAAATAGAAGTCGATGAGGCCCGAAAGCTGGTTCTTGAGGAAGAACACGTTGTCCGGGAACAGGTCGGCGTGGATGACGCCGCTCGGCAGGTCGCGCGGCCAGATCGCCGCCAGCACGTCGAGTTCGACGGCGATGTCCTCGGCCAGGCCCGGCAGCACTTCGTCGGCCCGGTCGCGGCTGGCAGCGAACAGCGGCGGCCAGCCCGTGAGGCTGAGGGCGTTGGGACGAGTGATGGCAAAGCCTTCGCCGGCCTTGTGCAGGGCGGCCAGCGCTTCACCCACCTGGCCGCAATGGCTGACGGCCGGGCGCTTCACCCACATGCCCTCGAGGAAGGTGACGATGGTGGCCGGCCGGCCGGCCAGTTTGCCGAGCGCCTCGCCGGCCCGATTGCTGACCGGCTGCGGGCAGATGATGCCGCGCGCCGCCAGATGCTGCATCAGCCCGAGGAAGAACGGCAGATCGGCTGGGTTCACGCGCTTCTCGTACAGCGTCAGAATGAAGGTGCCGCCTTCGGTGCGGAGCAGAAAATTGGAGTTCTCCACGCCCTCGGCAATGCCCTTGCACGACACCAGCGAGCCGATGTCGTAGCCCTCCAGGAAGCCGTTGAGATCTTCGTCGGAAACGTCGGTGTAGACGGCCATGGCAGGTCTTCTTTTGCTGGAAGGTCAGGCTTCGGAGGGATCGCGCAGCTGTCGCGGCAGGGTGAAGGCAATCGTCTCGTCGGCGGTACGCACCGTTTCGACGCTGACCTCGTAGCGGGCGGCGAAGGCGTCGATCACCTCTTCGACCAGGATTTCCGGTGCCGACGCGCCAGCGGTGATGCCGAGCGTGGCGATGCCCTCGAGCGCACTCCAATCGATGTCGGTGGCGCGCTGGATCAGCACGGCGCGGGCGCAGCCCTCGCGCGCCGCCACTTCGCGCAGCCGCTGCGAGTTGGACGAATTGGGCGCCCCGACCACCAGCAGCGCGTCGACCAGCGGCGCCACCGCCCGCACCGCCGCCTGACGGTTGGTGGTGGCGTAGCAGATGTCGCCCTTGTGCGGCGCGGCGATATCGGGAAAGCGGGCGCTGAGGGCTTCGACGATGGCACGGGTATCATCGACCGACAGCGTCGTCTGCGTCGTGTAGGAGAGGGCGGTGCCCGCTGGAAAATCGAGCCGGCCGACGTCATCGATGGTCTCGATCAGCGTCACCGCTCCTTCGGGCAGCTGCCCCATGGTGCCGATCACTTCCGGATGGCCCTCGTGGCCGATCAGGATGACGTGGCGACCCTTGCGGTGATGGATCTCCGCCTCGCGATGTACCTTGGTCACCAGCGGGCAGGTGGCGTCGAGCTGGAACAGGTTGCGAGCCGCCGCCGCCTCGGGCACCGACCGGGCGACGCCGTGAGCGGAGAACACCACCGGCTGGTCGGTGGGCGGAATCTCGTCGAGTTCCTCGACGAACACCGCCCCCTTGGCGCGCAGTTCGTCGACGACGTACTTGTTGTGGACGATCTCGTGCCGCACGTAGACCGGTGCGCCGAAGCGGGCGAGCGCCAGGTCGACGATCTGGATGGCGCGGTCGACGCCGGCACAGAAGCCGCGCGGCGCGCACAGCAGGATCTTGAGCCTGGGGCGAGACAAGGGCGAGGGTCCTTCCACGTGATTTGCAGCGGAATAGAAGTGTTCGGCCTGATCGTGTCAAGGGAAAGGCGTCCCGCCGCCGCCGAAGCGAGTCGCCAAGTGCCTTGGCGCGTGCTATGGAAGCCGCCAACGGAGGTGACGCTCTGATGAATTCGTCGATGAAGCATGTGATTGAGGCGCTGGCTCTCGCCGCCGCTTTCGTGGGTGCCGGCTGTTCGTCGGGCGCCATGGGTAACCTGTCGCCGCGCCAGCTGATTGCCGGCGGTCCCGATCCGGCGGCCGAGCAGAAGAGCCTGGAGCAGTTCGCTCCGGTCACCGTCTGTCCGCAGGTCGAGGTGCGCGACGGCACGCAGCTGCTGCGCGTCTTTGAGAAGGGCCGGGATGGCGACCTTGGCGCCGTGCGCTTCCAGGCGTCGATTCGCAAGTTCGCCCGCGAATGCCATACCGATCCGTCCACCGGCCTCACCACCATCAAGGTCGGCATCTGGGGCCGCATCATGACCGGGCCGATTGGCGCCACCGGCACCACGAAGCTGCCCATTCGCGTCGTGGCCGTGCGCAACGGCGATGAAGTGCTGTTCTCCCAGCTCTATCAGACCGATGCCACCATCATTCCCGGCAGCGCCGCCGCCGAGTGGACGGAGATCGTCGACGGCATCGGCATTCCCTCGGCCAAGGCCACCGGCAGCTTCGTCATCTATGTCGGTTTCGACGAATCCAAGCCCGACCCCAAGAAGGGCAAACGCTCCTGAGTGGGAAAACGTCGGCGCGGCAAGGCTGGCTGTTGTAATTTGCCGCGCTTTCAGGCATGCATGAAAATGGATACGGCAGGTCGTGGCTGTATCCGGGTTCCGAACGGCTTGCCGCTCGGAACAACGTTGTGCGGGAGAGATCGGTGGTCCGCCACCGACGCCGAAGGAGCAACCGCCCCGGAAACTCTCAGGCTCAAGGACCGCGAGCAACGAACGACGCTCTGGAAAGCAGCTCCGGCCACAGGCTGGCGCTCACCGAAGGAGTAACCCGGGCAACCGGGGAAATCTCTCAGGTTTCGTGACAGAGGGGGCGCGTGACGCCGGGACTCCGGCTTGCGCCCACCCGTGTTCCCGGAGCCTCGCCATGACGTCGCACGACGATTCCACGCCCCTCAAGACCCCACTCTACGATGCCCACGTGACGCTTGGCGCCCGCATGGTGCCGTTTGCCGGCTATCTCATGCCGGTGCAGTACGAAGGCATCATCGCCGAGCATCAGCACACCCGCGCCAAGGCCGGCTTGTTCGACGTGTCGCATATGGGTCAGGCCGTGCTGGTCGGCCCTGACCACGCCACCACGGCGGCGGCGCTCGAAGCGCTGGTTCCGGCCGACGTGCGCGATCTCGCCCCCGGCAAGCAGCGCTATTCGCAGCTGCTCAACGAGACCGGCGGCATCCTCGACGATCTGATGTTCTTCCGCTTCGCCGATCCCAGTCGCGACGGCGCCATCGGCCTGGTGGTCAACGCCGCCTGCAAGGCGGCCGACTACGCCCATATCGCCGCCCGTCTCCCCGACGGCGTCCGGCTCGACGTGCACGACAAGGCGCTGCTGGCCCTGCAGGGGCCGACGGCGGTCGACGTCATGGTCCGCCTCGGTGCCGCTGTCGCCGACTGGGACTTCATGGACGTGGGGCCTGTCCGGCTGGCCGGTATCGACGTCTTCGCTTCGCGCTCCGGCTACACCGGCGAGGACGGCTTCGAAATTTCCGTTGCTGCCGACAAGGCGGCGGCGCTCTGGGCGGCGCTGATCGCCGACCCCGACGTCAAGCCCATTGGCCTCGGCGCCCGCGACTCGCTGCGCCTTGAGGGTGGGCTCTGCCTCTACGGGCATGACATCGACACGACAACGACGCCGGTCGAAGGCGGGCTTGTCTGGTCGATCCAGAAGCGCCGCCGCGCCGAAGGCGGCTTCCCCGGCGCCGCCATTGTCCAGAAGCAGCTCGCCGAAGGCGTCGGCCGCAAGCGCGTCGGCATCCGCCCGGCCGGCAAGGCGCCGGCCCGCGACGGCACCGAGGTGCTGAATGCCGCCGGCGCGACCATCGGCGTCATCACCTCCGGCGGCTTCGGCCCCACGGTCGGTGGTCCCATCGCCATGGGCTACGTCAAGTCCGACAGCGCCGCCGTCGGTACGGCGGTGCAGCTCATGGTGCGCGGCAAGCCGATCGCCGCCGAGATCGTCGCGCTTCCCTTCGTTCCCGCCCGTTTCCATCGCACTGCCAAGTAACCTCTCAAGCAACGGAATGCCCAACATGACCAAGTACTTCACTGAAGATCACGAGTGGATCGCCGTCGCCGGCAACGTCGCCACGCTCGGCATCACCGACTATGCCCAGAGCCAGCTCGGCGACGTTGTCTATGCCGAAGTGCCCGAGGTTGGCCGCGTGCTCAAGAAGGGCGAGGAAGCCGCCGTCGTCGAAAGCGTCAAGGCGGCGAGCGAAGTCTATGCCCCGGTGTCGGGCACCGTCGTCGAGGCCAACACGGCGCTGAGCGACAGCCCGGCCACCGTCAACGAGGACCCGGAAGGCGCCGGCTGGTTCTGCAAGATCGAGCTGGCCGACGCCGGCGAACTTGCCAGCCTGATGGACGAAGACGCCTACAAGGCGTTCGTCGCCGGTCTCTGATCCCTTCCGTCGGCCGATGGTGGCGGTCGCCTGCTCCGGGGGCGGAGCCGGCGCGACCCGCTGCTGTCCGGCCGGATCAAGGAGCTGCTGCCATGCGCTATCTTCCCCTCTCCGATGCCGATCGGCGCGACATGCTCGCCGCCATCGGTGTCGACGACATCGACGCCCTGTTCGCCGATCTGCCGGCCGACAAGCTGTTGACCGGCCTGCCCAATCTGCCCGGCCACCAGTCGGAGATCGCCGTGACGCGGCGTTTGGCCGCCATGGCGGCGCGCAACGTATCGGCCGGGTCCGTGCCGTTCTTCATCGGCGGCGGCGCCTACAAGCACCACGTGCCGGCCAGCGTCGATCACCTGATCCAGCGCTCGGAGTTCCTGACCAGCTACACGCCCTATCAGCCGGAAATCGCCCAGGGCACGCTGCAGGTGCTGTTCGAGTTCCAGACCCAGGTAGCCCGCCTCACCGGCATGGATGTGGCCAACGCCTCGATGTACGACGGCTCCACCGGCCTCGCCGAGGCGGTGCTGATGGCCCACCGCATCACCCGCCGATCCAAGGCGGTGATCTCCGGCGGTGTCCATCCCCACTATCGCGGCGTCGTCGACACTGTGACGCGTTTCCCCGGCCACACCATCGACGCCCTGCCGCCTGATCCCGAGGGCACCGAGGACATTCTCGCCCGTATCGACGAGACGACGTCCTGCGTCGTCGTCCAGTCGCCGTCGTTCTACGGCCACCTTATCGACCTGAAGCCGATCGCCGCCAAGGCCCACGCCGTCGGCGCGCTGTTGATCGCCAGCTTCACCGAGGTGGTGTCGCTCGGCCTCATCGAGGCGCCGGGTGCCCAGGGCGCCGACATCGTCGTCGGCGAGGGCCAGTCGCTCGGTAACCCGCTCGGCTTCGGCGGCCCCTACGTCGGTCTGTTCGCCACCCGGCAGAAGTTCGTCCGCCAGATGCCCGGCCGCCTGTGCGGCGAAAGCGTCGATGCCGACGGCAAGCGCGCCTTCGTGCTGACGCTGTCGACGCGCGAGCAGCACATCCGCCGCGAAAAGGCGACGAGCAACATCTGCACCAACGCCGGTCTGTGCGCGCTGGCCTTCTCCATCCACCTGAGCCTGCTCGGGGAAACCGGCCTGCGGCAGCTGGCCCGCCTCAACCACGCCAACGCCGTCAAGCTCAAGGACGCGCTCAAGGCCGTGCCGGGCGTCGCGGTGCTGAACCGGACGTTCTTCAACGAACTGGCGGTCCGCCTCGACGGCGCCGCCGCGCCGCTGGTCGAGCGTCTGGCCGAACGCGGCATCCTCGCCGGCCTGCCGGTGAGCCGCGTCGAACCGCGCCATCCCGAACTCGACAACATCCTGCTGCTGGCCTCGACGGAAGTGAACACCGACGAGGATCGTGCTGCCCTGGTGGCGGCGCTCAAGGAGGTGCTGGCATGAGCATGAACAATGTTGGCCGTCCGACGAGCCCGGCCGTCACCGAAGCCCTCGGCGGCAAGACCACCTTCACTGGCAATCGCGGCCTCGACATCGAGGAGCCGCTGCTGTTCGAGATTGGCCGTTTCGACGCCACCGGCGTCGATGTCGACGCGCCTGAGGCCTTCGAGAGCTGCCTTGGCGGCCTTGAGCGCCAGAGTGCCATCGACCTGCCGGGACTGACCGAGCCGGAGGCCATGCGCCACTACGTCCGTCTCAGCCGCCAGAACTACGCCATCGATCTCGGCCTCTACCCGCTCGGCTCGTGCACCATGAAGCACAACCCGCGCCTCAATGAGGTGGCGGCGCGGCTTCCCGGCTTTGCCGATGTTCACCCGCTGCAGCCGCTGTCGACGGTGGCGGGCGCCGTCGAGCTGATCTCCGAGACCGGCCGCTGGCTGCTCGAACTGACCGGCATGGCGGCGGTGGCCATGAGCCCCAAGGCCGGCGCCCACGGCGAGATGTGCGGCATGGCGGCCATCAAGGCGGCGATTCGCCATCGTGGCGAAACGCGCGACATCGTGCTGGTGCCCGAATCGGCGCATGGCACCAACCCGGCCACGGCGGCGCTGCTGGGTTTCAAGGTGGTGTCGGTGCCGGCCCGGGCCGACGGTACGGTCGATCCGGAAGAGGTAAAGACGCGCCTCGGACCCGACGTGGCGGCCCTGATGCTGACCAACCCCAACACCTGCGGTCTGTTCGAGCGCGAGGTGGTGGAGATCGCCGAGGCCGTTCACGCCGCTGGCGCCTTCTTCTATGCCGATGGCGCCAACTTCAACGCCATCGTCGGCAAGGTGCGTCCCGGTGACCTCGGCGTCGACGCCATGCACATCAACCTGCACAAGACCTTCTCGACGCCGCACGGTGGCGGCGGGCCGGGCGCCGGCCCGGTGGTGTTGTCGGAGCGGCTGGCGCCGTTCGCGCCGGTGCCCTTTGTCCGCTTTGGCAAGGATGGCGGCGCCGAGTTCATCGAAACGCGCAAGATCGCCGGCGAGGCCGGTCTGACGCCATTCGGTCGCATCACCGCCTTCCATGGCCAGTTCGGCGTGTTCGTGCGGGCGTTCGCCTACATGCTGAGCCACGGCGCCGACGGTCTGCGTCAGGCCTCCGAGGATGCCGTGCTGGCCGCCAACTACGTCAAGGCGCGCCTCGGCGGCGTTATGAGCGTCGCCTTCCCCGACCGGCCGGCCATGCACGAAGTGCTGTTCGACGATCATTTCCTCGAGGGCACCGGCGTCACGACGCTGGACTTTGCCAAGGCGATGATCGACGAGGGCTTCCACCCGATGACCATGTACTTCCCGCTGGTCGTCCACGGCGCGCTGCTGATCGAGCCGACGGAATCGGAATCCAAGGCGTCGCTCGATCAGTTCATCGCCATGCTGGCTTCGCTGGCCGAGCGGGCCAAGGCGGGCGACGTCGCCAGCTTCAAGGCGGCGCCGCAACTGGCGCCGCGCCGCCGCGTCGACGAGACGCTGGCCGCCCGCCAGCCGCGCCTCGTCTACGCCGGCTGATCCGCACCCCGGAACGGGCGGGATAACCGCCCGTTCCAACGTCGATGCCGACCGGCCGGCGCTTGCCAGCGGTCGTGATTCGGCGCACCTTGGCGGACGAAGACCGCGCAAGGGAAATCTGTGCATGGCGATCGTCTCTCTGCCTGCGGGCGTCGGCGAGGTCCAGCAATATTCCGGCCAGCAGGGCAAGATGCCCCATCGCACGCCGGCGATTTCCGACGCCCCTGTGACGGGCTCCGGTCTTGCCGCCGAAGCCCTCCCCAACGCCATCGTGCCGACGACGACGGCGCTCGACATGGCGGTGGCGCTGGCCCTCGGCCGTCAGGATGGCCTCGCCGCCGTATTCGCCGAGGCCGAGCAGCTGGCCGGCCGATCGGATGTGCCGGCGGCGGTCAAGACGCTGCTCGCCGATCTCGCTGCGCTCAGGCTCGGCGACAGCGGCGAGCCGACGGCCGCCGACGTGGTGCGGGCGCTGCGCCTTTCCGGTCTGTTCCACGAATCCGCCCGTCAGGGCACGCCCGACCTCAAGGGCCTGCTGATCGCGCTGCGTTCCGAGCTGGCCACCTGGGTTGGAACCCGGGCCGACACCATCGTCGCCGCCGCTGGCGTGCCGACCGCGCGGTTGCAGCGGCCGCCGCCGCTCGGGCATGGCGGACCGTTGCGCGGCCAAGCCGTCGATGATGAGGCCGATCTTTCGACGCTGGACGACGTGGCGCTGGCCCGGCGCCTGGCCGGCAGTGCCGACCGGGCGCTGTGGCGGCTGTTCCTGCATCAGGCCGAGCACCTCGCCAGCGAGGAGGCCGGCCGGTCGGCGGGCGAGGCGGTCGCGCCCGCCGGGCACCTCGTGACCGAGCTGCCCGTCGCCGGTCCCACCGGCACGTCGATTGTCGGCCTGCGCGTCGAGACCGACGACCGCCGCACCGCCGACGGCGAGTTCATCGGCCGCGTCCACCGCGTCGAACTGGCCTTCGACATTGCCCCGCTCGGCCCGGTGACGGTGCGCGTCGGGCTGATGCCGGGCCATCGCGTTGCCGTCGGTCTGTGGTGCGACGGCGATGACGCCACCGTCCGCCTTGACGGCGAGCGCGAAGCCATGTCGCTCGGCCTCACCGCCGCCGGTTTGACGGTGGCCGGCATCGATCTGCACCACGGCCGGCCAGCCGAGCCGGACGAGCACAGGACGACTGGCAAGTCGCACCGACTGGACGTCAGCGTATGAGCGAACCCGATTCCCGCAAGGCCGTGGCGCTGGACTACAAGGCCCCGGAACCGCCCAAGGTGGTGGCGACCGGCCGGGGCCCGGTCGCCGATGCCATCGTCGCCCGCGCCGAGGAGGCGGGCGTGCCCATCGAGCACAACCCGGCCCTGGCCGAGGCGCTGTCGCGGCTCAAACTCGACGAAGCCATCCCGGAGGACCTCTATCGCGCCGTGGCGGTGGTGATTTCGGCCGTGCTGCGCGCCGCCCGCCGGCCGGGCGAGGCGCCGCTCACGCCGTCAGCGCCGCCGGATCGAGGTTCCAGTCGACCACCGTGAGGCTGTCGGCGTCGAGACGCAGACGGGCGACCGTGCCGGTCCCCATCTTGGCCGCCGTCGCCGGCAGACCAAGCGCCTTGGCCACCAGGCGGAAGATGCCGTTCGAGGACACCACCAGCACCACGGCGTCGGCGGCGTTCTCGGTTCGGATGCGCTCGATCAGCCGGTTCCAGCCGGCGAGCACCGCCGCTTCCCCCGGCTGCCAGCCGAAGCCTTCCGGCCAGATCGACCGCTGCTGCCAGTCGTCGATGGCGGCGTTTCCCACCTCGGCCCGGATTTCATCGTTGGAGCGGGCTTCCCAGCGACCGTAATCGATCTCGCGCAGGTCTTCGGAGATGATGCAGGCGGCATCACCGAGACCGAAGGCGCTGGCGACGATGCTGGCCGTCTCGCGCGTGCGCTTGAGCGGGCCGGCGTAGAGGCGCGATGGCGCCAGTCCGGCGGCGGCGAGGCCGGCAGCGACGGCGGCGGCCTGCTGCAAGCCCTTTTCCACCAGCGGCAGATCGGAGCGGGCACCGACCCAGACGACCTTGTCGCCGGGCGCGAACGTGTTGCCATGACGGGCGAGGACGAGTTGCACTGTTTCCATCCGATCGTGGCCGGTCCGGACCAGCGGAGACCGCGCCTGTTGAAGAGGACCGGCAGCGCACGCTGGTCGCGTCCGCCGCCGGTCCGGTTGCTCGATGCTCAGAGCGTGACGTTTATGGTGTAGGCCTTGGTGGTGCCGTTGGTCGGCAGAGCGACGTCCTCGGCAATCACCCGCCGGTAATATCGGGGCATGTTGTCTTCCGTGCCGTCATCATAGACCGAGAATTCGATGTTGCCGATGGGCGCGGCCGCGAGATTGGGCCAGTAGATCGCCATCTTGACGGCGCAGGTCGCCTTGCCCGCCGCCGGCACAACGGCGATCGTCCGGATGTCGTTAAAGTTGTAGTTGTCGGCGTCCGACAATTCCACCGAACAGTTGAGCTTGGCCGGATTGTACGAGGGCGACTTGATGGTGATGTTGGCCGTCACCTGAATGGTCGCATTGGCCGACACAGCGGCTTGCGGCTCAACGGTGGCCGCCGGTGCCGCCGTCTGGGCCCGCAGCAGCTTCTTGAGCAGTTGCACTTCGGCGTCGCCGGCGAAGGCGGGGCCGGCGATGGCCGCGAAGGCCAGCGCGGCGAGGGACGAAACAAGTCCGATGCGCTTCATGTCAAAAACCTCCGAAAAGAACTTTAGGCAGAAAGGTTCCCCCCCAAAAAAACACACACAGGAACCCCCGAGCGGCGGCGCCGGCCAAAATGACCGGGCCGGTGCCCCGCGTTGAGGCTATTGGCCGGCCGATGGCCGGTCAAGGGCGGAGGAAGGGGGCGTGGCGGCCGAAAAAGTCTGAATTCCGCCACCCCGGACCGTCGTTCAGCCGCCGACCAGCTCGCCCTCACGGGCGATCGTCGCCTCGACGACGGCGATGTCCTCGGGCGTATCGACGGAGGCATGCGTGCGGCCGCGATAGTCGACGATGACGACGCGCACCTTGAGGCCGTTTTCAAGCGCCCGCAGCTGTTCGAGGCCTTCGGTCTGTTCGAGCGGGGAGGGCGGCAGCGCCACGTAACGGCGCAGGCCGGCAACGGTGTAGCCGTAGAGGCCGATGTGGCGATGGACGGCGGCAAAGCCCGGCTTGCGGACGAAGGGAATGATCTGCTTGGAGAAATAGAGGGCGTTGCGGTTGAGATCGAAGGTCACCGTCGTGCCCGACGACGGCGCCTTGAGCTTATGGACGCGCAGGTCCTCAAGCGCCGCCTCGGTGAGCCGCACCGCCGGCGTCACCACGTCGAAGGCGTCGGGGGAGGCGAACTCGGCGATCATGTCCTCGAGGATCCACGGCGGCGTCAGCACGGCGTCGCCCTGGAAATTGATGACGGCCGCTTCGGTGATGGCGGCGGCGTCGATCGCTTCGGCGACGCGCTCGGTGCCGTTGGAGCAACGGTCGGATGTCAGCACCGCCTCGGCGCCGAAACTCCGGGCATGATCGACGACGCGGGCGTCTTCGGTGGCGATGACGACGCGGCCGGCGCCCTTGGCCGCCTTGGCGATGCGCCAGACACGTTCGAGCAGGCTGATGCCGGCGATCGGCAGCATCGGCTTGCCCTTGAGACGCTCCGAACCGAAGCGGGCGGGAATGACGATGGCGACCGACATGACTTGTCTCCTCAACGACTGCCGCGCCCGCCTCACGGTCTGGCGGCGCGACCGACTATACGCGACATCAATGCAACCGACAGGATCGGCAATCCCTTACTCCAGTCCGCCCCATTCGGCGAAGACGGCGATGGTCGGCGCCAGATCGACAGCGCGGCGGACCACCGTTTCGGCGCCGGCGTCGGTCAGGGCGTCGTTGAGGCCCTGCCAGTCATGCGCCCCGCCGACGAAACCGACGGCGCGCATGCCGGCGGCGACGGCGGCGCGGACGCCCGGCACAGAATCCTCAACCACGACGATGTCGCGCGGGGCGACGCCGAATTCGCTGGCCGCGTGCAGGAAGACGTTGGGATCAGGCTTGCCGCGTCGGTTGCCGACCTCCTGAGCCGAGAACACGTAGGGCTTGAAGCGGTCGAACAGGCCGGCCGTGGTCAGCGTCCGGCGGAGATAGTCGGCCGGCGAGTTCGAGCAGACGCAGCGCGGTCCGTCGAGGGCGTCCAGCATGTCGGCGACGCCGGGAACGGCCTTGACCTTGGCAATGCGGCGGCTGAACTGCTCCTCGATCTCCGACCGCATGTCGTCGGTGACGGCGTGGCCGAGCTCGTCGGCGATGAGGGCCCGCGTTTCGGCCTCCGGCAAACCGGCGAAACGCATGCTCACCTCGTTGGGGGTGATGGCCCAGCCGGCGGCCGTCAGGACGGCCGACAGCACTTCGGCGGAGATGATTTCCGAATCGATCAGCACGCCGTCGCAGTCGAAAATGGTCAGCATGGGCAGACGCGCCTCCCTGGCGCGGAAAGAAGTGGGGGCGGGATGACGGCAGCGGCCGTTACTGGAAAGCGGTCTCCATGAAGGACCGCAGCTTGCGGGAATGCAGCCGTTCCGGCGGCATCTCGCGCAGCTTCTCCATGGCCTTGATGCCGATCTCCAGGTGCTGGCTGACCTGACGCCGGTAGAAGGCGCTGGCCATGCCCGGCAGCTTGAGCTCGCCATGCAGCGGCTTGTCGGAGACGCAGAGCAGCGTGCCGTAGGGTACGCGGAAGCGGAAGCCGTTGGCGGCGATGGTGGCCGATTCCATGTCGAGCGCGATGGCGCGGGACTGCGAGAGGCGCTTGACCGGGCCGCGCTGGTCGCGCAGTTCCCAGTTGCGGTTGTCGATGGTGGCGACGGTGCCGGTGCGCATGATGCGCTTGAGTTCCCAGCCGGTGAGGCCGGTCACCTCGGCGACGGCGCTTTCGAGCGCCACCTGCACTTCGGCCAGCGGCGGGATGGGAATCCACAGCGGCAGGTCGGCGTCGAGCACGTGGTCCTCGCGGACATAGCCATGGGCCAGCACGTAGTCGCCGAGCTGCTGGCTGTTCCTGAGGCCGGCGCAATGGCCGAGCATCAGCCAGGCGTGCGGCCGCATCACCGCCACGTGGTCGGTGATGGTCTTGGCGTTGGATGGGCCGACGCCGATGTTGATCAGCGTGATGCCGGAATGGTCGCCGCGGATCAGGTGATAGGCCGGCATCTGCGGCAGGCGGGCGTTGGCGTCACCCTCGACCGGAGCCGATTCTCCGAGCGGCGTCAGCAAGTTGCCCGGTTCGACGAAGGCCGTGTAGTCGCCCTGGCCGCTGGCCATCATCTCGCGGGCCCGCTCGGCGAACTCGTCGACGTAGAACTGGTAGTTGGTGAACAGCACGAAGTTCTGGAAGTAGCGCGGCGAGGTGGCCGTGTAATGCTGCAACCGATGCAGCGAATAGTCGACGCGCGGCCCGGTGAACGGGGCGAGCGGCATCGGTTCGCCCGGCCGATTGGCCAGCGTGCCGTTGACGATGGCGTCGTCGGTGACGGCGAGGTCGGGCACGTCGAACATGTCGCGCAACGGTCGCGGCAGGCCGTCCATCAGCGCGCCTTCGACATAGGCACCCTCGTAGAAGGCGAAATGCAGCGGGATGGGCAGGGTGCTTTCGCCCACTTCCACCGGCACGTCATAGTTGCCGATGATCACCGAGATCTGCTCGATGAGATAGTCGCGATAGAGTTCGGGCCGCGACACCGTCGTCTCGTAGACGCCGGGGCCGGGCATGTGGCCGTAGGCCAGGCGCGAATCGCCCATGCCGTGCGTCTGGGTGGTGACGCGGATCAGCGGATAGAAGGCGCGGATGCGCCCCTCGGGCACTTCGCCCTGTACGACCGCCTCGAACGACGACCGCAGGAAGGTGGTGTTGCGGTTGTAGATCTCGATCAGCCGGTCGACGGCCGCGCCGGCATCGCGGTAGCCGGTCATCGGGATATGCGGCGGTGTGGCGACAGCCTGGGCGGCTGGGCGCGGCGATAGGGTCATGTTGTTCTCTTATTGGTACAAACGTTGGATCGTCGCATTTTCGGACGTTGTACGGACGATCCGATACCACACGATGACGGTTTTGGCCCGCCTTTTCTGTCGGTCGCTCAAACCCCGTCGGGGCGGCGGGCATTGCGGATCAGCGGTACGTGCGGTCCGGCCGCCGGATCGAGTTCGCCGGTGAGGCGGACGTCGTCGAACACCTCGACGGCGCGGGCGAACGGCACGAAGCCCAGGCGCTGATAGAACGGCAGCGCCTGCGGGCTGTCGAGGTGGCAGGTGTGCAGCCACAGCCGGCGCGTCGATGACCGGGAAAACGCCATGTCGATGGCCCGGTCCATCATCCAGCCGCCGACGCCGCCGCCGATGGCGGCCGGCGACAGGCCGAAGAAGGTGATCTCGATGTTATCCGGTTCGGCGTGGTCCATCTCCAGCATGCCGAGCCGGCGGCCGTCCTTGACCGGGCAGTAGTTGCGCAGGTCCGGGTCGGCCAGCCGGGCGGCCAGCCGGGCGTCTCCCATCCTGAGGCGCGACGACCACAGCCACTCCCAGCCGATCTCGGTGTAGAGCGCCTTGTAGGCGGCCGTCGGCCAGGCGGTGACCGCTTCGAGCGTGTAGCCCTCCGGGGCGGGACGGGGCGCGCGGTCGGGCCGGCGCGTCATCTCGAGATAGGTGACGACGGTGGCGAGCTTGCCGGGAGGAATCGGATGGTAGCCATCGGCAACGAAGGGGCGTTCAGTCATGGAAGGGCCGGGTATCGGAGGACGGGGGGCGATGCCGCGAATCGGCACCGCCGGGTGATGGTCGGCTGTTCTACAGGAAACGGCCGACGATCCGAAGATGGCGCCGGCCGGTCGCCTGATATGGGCGTTGCCCGACGGCCACAACAGAGGCTCCCTGCGCCGCTCACGCCAAATTGTACTTTTGCGCCCGCCGGCCATCGGCTATAAGCGCCGGAAGATCAACGCCATCAAGGGAGGGCCACATGGATATGACCGTGCTTATGCGCCTTCCGCGCCGGAACTTCGTTCTCCAGGCCTAGGCGTTCTACGGTTCAGCACAATTTCCTCCTGACAGTTTGCGGCCCGCCGGGGCCGTATGCCCATCTCTCGCCGCGCTCCCCCGTAGCCGTTTGCCGGACGGAGGAGGCGTCGCCGATCCGCTTTACGGAGCCCATGATGTTCTCGTGGTTTGAACACCGCCTCGATCCCTATCCGGACGAGGCGCCGACGCAGCCGCCGTCCGGACTGCTGCCTTTCCTCTGGCACTATTCACGCCCAGCCGCTCCCTGGCTGGTGTTGATGTCCGTCTGCTCGGCCGTTATCGCCGTTGGCGAAGTGACGCTGTTCCGCTTTCTCGGCGACATCGTCGACTGGCTGAGTAACGCCGACCGGGCCACGTTCCTTGCCACCGAGGGCCATCGCCTGGTGTTGATGGCGGCCGTGGTGCTGCTGGTGCTGCCACTGACGGCGGCGCTGTCGTCGCTGGTCATGCATCAGGTGCTGCTCGGCAACTATCCGATGATCGCCCGCTGGCAGATGCACCGCTTCCTGCTGCGGCACTCGATGACGTTCTTCGCCAACGAGTTTGCCGGCCGCGTGTCGACCAAGGTGATGCAGACGGCGCTGGCCATCCGCGAGACGGTGATGAAGATGCTCGACGTCTTCGTCTACGTGGCGAGCTATTTCATCTCGATGATGGTGGTGGTGGCCTCCGCCGACGCGCGTCTGGTGCTGCCACTCCTCGGCTGGCTGGTGATCTACATCGCCATCGTCGCCTTCTTCGTGCCGCGTCTCGGCCGCGTGGCGGCGGCCCAGGCCGACGCCCGCTCGGTGATGACCGGCCGCATCGTCGACAGCTACACCAACATCGCCACCGTCAAGCTGTTCTCTCACGCCGGCCGCGAGGAAGCCTACGCCCGCGACGCCATGGACCTGTTCATGCGCACGGTCTACAGCCAGATGCGCCTCGTCACCTGGTTCCAGGTGCTGGTCTACGCCAACAACTGTCTGGCGCTGTTTGCCGTCGGCGCGCTGTCGATCTGGTTCTGGCTCGACAACGCCGTGTCCGTCGGCGCCATCGCCATCGCCATCGGTCTGGCCATGCGCATCAATGGCATGAGCCAGTGGATCATGTGGGAAGTGTCGGCGCTGTTCGAGAACCTCGGCACCGTCTACGACGGCATGGCGATGATGGCCAAGCCGCACGACGTCGTCGACCGGCCAGCGGCGCCGGCCCTGACGACGCGGCACGGCGCCATCCGCTACGACGCTGTCCGCTTCCACTACGGCAAGGGCAAGGGTGTGATCGATGGCA
The DNA here is from genome assembly GCA_937868725.1 of uncultured Pleomorphomonas sp. Taxonomy (GTDB): domain Bacteria; phylum Pseudomonadota; class Alphaproteobacteria; order Rhizobiales; family Pleomorphomonadaceae; genus Pleomorphomonas. The sequence continues at coordinate 3,779 of CALMMQ010000001.1, read as the reverse complement.
TCAGCCTCGATATCGCCCCGGGCGAGAAGGTCGGCCTGGTCGGCCGCTCCGGTGCCGGCAAGACGACGCTGATGAACCTGCTGCTGCGCTTCTACGATCTTGAGGGCGGCACCATCACCATCGACGGCGTCGACATCGCCACCGTCCGTCAGGATTCGTTGCGGGCGTCGATCGGCGTGGTGACGCAGGACACTTCGTTGCTGCACCGGTCGATCCGCGACAACATCGCCTACGGCCGGCCGGATGCCTCCGACGCCGAGATCACCGAAGCGGCCCGGCGGGCCAACGCCTGGGAGTTCATCGAGACGCTGGTCGACCGTGACGGTCGCAAGGGCCTCGACGCCCAGGTCGGTGAACGCGGCGTCAAGCTGTCCGGCGGTCAGCGTCAGCGCATCGCCATCGCCCGCGTCTTCCTCAAGGACGCGCCGATCCTGGTGCTCGACGAGGCGACCAGCGCCCTCGATTCGGAGGTCGAAGCGGCGATCCAGGAGAATCTGTTCGCGTTGATGAAGGGTAAGACGGTGATCGCCATTGCCCATCGCCTGTCGACGCTGACGGAAATGGACCGGCTGGTGGTGATCGATGGCGGTCACATCGTCGAAGCCGGCAGCCATCAGGACCTGGTGGCTGAGGGCGGCATTTATGCCGACCTGTGGAACCGCCAGTCCGGCGGCTTCATCAACGACGACGTCGAAGAAGAGGAAGCGGCGGCGCAGTGATCGCCGTCGCCGGGCGCCGGCATCGAACCCGGTGGGTGGCGTCAGGCCGCTTGCCGGGCGATGGCGGCGTAGGCGGCGTTGATCGCCGCCATGCGTTCGGTGGCGAGGCGGATGAAATCCGACGGCAGGCCGCGTGCCTGCAGCTTGTCGGGATGGTGCTCGCTGGCCAGCCGCCGCCAGGCCCGCTTGACCTCGTCGGCGTCGGCGCCAGGATCGAGCCCCAGCACGGCATAGGGACTGTCGACCGGGGTCTTGGTGTGGCGGGCCATCAGCCGGGCAAAGGTGCGCTCGGAAATGGCGAACAGCCCGCGCACGTCGCGCAGGAAGGCCAGTTCCCGCTCGTGCACGATACCATCGGCGGCGGCGATGAACATCAGCCCGTCGAGGATGTCAGACAGCGTATCGATGTCGTCGCCGTAGAGCGACTTGATGCGCGCGGCGTAATATTGGTAGCCGGCCACGTCCTGCTTGGCGAGATTGAACAGCCGGGCGACGTTGCGCTGTTCTTCCGGCGGCACGTTGAACAGGCGGCTGACCACCTCGACCTCGTCGGCGGTGACGATACCGTCGGCCTTGGCCATCTTGGCCGACAGGGCGATCATGGCAGCCGTGAATGTCACCTGCCGGCGGTGTTCGGCGCAGAACGGCGAACACACGGCCTCACAGACATATTCGACCACCGAGCTCACCGCGTCGGGCAGGCGGCTGATGATCTCCGAGAACTGCTGCCATACTGTCATGATCACAGAACATACGGCATTTGACCGGGGCGTGCGAGGCCAAAACGCGCCACTCACGCCCCAAACACCGCAAGTTGACCATGTGGTCAATGCGGCGTTGACAACCGCGCCAGCGCTTATCGCAGGCGCAGGCGGTTGACGAGATGCATGGCAATGCCGGCGACGAGCCCCCAGAAAGCGCCGGGCACGCCGAAAAAGCCGACACCGGAGGCGGTGACGATGAAAGTGATCACCGCCGCTTCGCGCGTCTCGGTGGCGTTGAGCGCCGTCGAGGCCGAGGCGCCGAACGCGCCCATCAGGGCGAGGCCGGCCACGGCCTGGATGAGGATCGGCGGCGCGGCGGCGATGAAGGCGGTGGCGGCGCCGGAGATGAGCCCGACGGCGATATAGGCGAGGCCGCAGACGATGGCCGCCCAATAGCGCTTGGCGGGATCGGCTTCCGCTTCCGGGCCGGCGCACAGCGCCGCGGTGATGGCGGCGAGATTGACGGCATGGCCGCCAAAGGGGGCGGCGAGCATGGTGAAGATGCCGGTGTTGCGCAGGATCGGCCCGAACTCCGGCTTGTAGCCGTTGGCGTTGAGCACTGCCATGCCGGAGATGTTCTGCGCCGCCATGGTGACGACGAAGAGCGGCAGGGCGGTGCCGATCAGCGCGGCGACCGAGAAAGTCGGCATCACCAGCACCGGCGCCGGCACGAGACCCTGCCAGACCGAAGGCGGAATGGGGGTGGTGAAGCCGATCAGCACGGCGGCGACGATGACGGCGGCCGGCACCGCCAGCACCTTTCTATAGAGGCCGACCAGCACCCAGGTGAGCACGACGGCAAGACCGGTGAGCGGATCGGCCGCCACCGCCTTGACCGGAGCGAGGCAGAGCGACAGCAGCACGCCGGCCAGCATGGCGCTGGCGATCGGCATCGGGATGGCGGCCACGGCGCGGCCGAGCGGCTTCCACAGCCCGGCCACGACAATGAGGGCGCCAACGATGAGGAAGGCGCCAACTGCCATCGGGAAGCCGCCGACGACGGCGCCGGAACTGGCGAGCAGCGCCGCGCCGGGTGTCGACCAGGCGACCGAGATCGGCATGCGCGTCCGGAGCGACAGCATGACACCCGAAATGCCCATGGCGATGGAGAGGGCCATCAGGCCGGAGGCGGCTTCGGCCGGCGAGGCGCCGGTGGCGGCGAGGCCCTGAACGACAACGGTGAAAGCTCCGGCGAAACCGACGAACGCGGCGACGAGCCCGGCAAAGACGGCGGGCAGGGTAGGATGGCTGGACATGAAGGAGGTGCAGACCCGTTGATGGTGTAATGGCGAGGTCTGGCCATCTGATCGAATCGAACCGGCAACCGCAAGTCTGGAAATTGGGCGGATTGGCAGCGGCAATGCGGAATCACTGCGCTGCCGGTGGCCGGGAATCATGGCCGCCCGACCGGACGGCAACGGGCGTCGGCGCGGCGACCCCTGTGGATCAGTCATGGAGTTGCCATGATCAAACCGGTACGGAAGTTTGCTTAAGGGCCGCGAAAGCGGCCATTTCCTAACGCGTTGCCATCGTCTATTTCTCTTTTGAAGCATCAACTTAACGAATTTTTAACACCTATATTTCGGCACATGCTAATATAAGTGGCAATTCTGCAACATGGGTTTTCGAATAGGCTTTGTGGCGAACCGGCGACCGTCTTTCCCGTTGAACCCCGGCTCAGGATCGGCCATCACTATGACCGTGAGATTTCGGGAGACGGAACTCACCGCCAAGTGAAGCTGAACTGCCTGGGGTGGTAAGGCGGCGGAACAAGGCGGCAAAGAACCGGAACCGGTTCCAGGCTTTGAGATGATGACGGTCAGGCCGTTTGTCGTCAGGTCGGGATGGGTTCCTTCTCTAGATTGACTTTGGAGGTCAGAAATGAACGTTAAGAGCATCCTGCTCGGCACCGCTGCCGCCCTCGTTGCTTCCGGCGCTTACGCTGCCGACCTGCCGGGCGAAGCTGCTCCGGCCGCCGTTGACTACGTGAAGGTTTGCGACGCTTTCGGCGCCGGCTTCTTCTACATCCCCGGCACTGACACCTGCCTCGACATCTCCGGCCGCTTCCGCGGTGGCATCTCCTTCTCGTCGTCGAAGAAGACCGGCACGGCTGGCAGCTATGCCGGCGGCACCTCGGTCAACTTCACGAACGCTGCCCGCGTTCAGTTCGACGCTCGTTCGGCCACTGATCTTGGCACGCTCCGCGCCTTCGCCGAAGTCGCCATGGAAGACAGCGATCGTGGCGCCAAGTTCAACAACGTCTTTGTCCAGCTCGGCTACGTGACCGTTGGTCGCC